>NZ_JBHDJA010000006.1:0-196586 GCF_041877125.1 Arthrobacter sp. E44 | reverse complement strand
GGAGTCAGCCGGGCATTACGGTGGGACATGAAGACCTCTTAGTCGTTGGCTGTGTGTGGTAACCACCAACCTAAGAGGTCTTCACCTATTCACGATGTAACCAACGTCCTGACTCAGTACAACTAGACCGGAACTCCAGCAATGAAGATCAACGCCTTCGCCGACGTCAGCCTGCGCGCGCTCATGGTGCTCGCAGCCGTGCCGGACGGAACGCTGCTCACCACCCAGAGCATCGCGGACTCCGTGGGGACGCCCTACAACCACGTGAGCAAGGCCATGGCCAAGCTGCGGAGCATGGGGCTGATCGAGGTGGTCCGCGGCCGGTCCGGCGGCTCGCGGCTCAGCCATGCCGGGCGGGTGGCCACGGTGGGCCAGATCCTGCGGCAGCTGGACACCCGTACGGATCCCGCCGACTGCGTGGCGCCGGGCGGCAATTGCCCCCTGATCAACGAGTGCAAACTTCGTAGCGCGCTGGCCCGCGCCCGTGAGGCCTTCTACGCCGAGCTCGACTCCGTAGTGATCGCCGACCTTCCGCAGGCCCGGCAGATGGCGCCGGTTTTCCAAATGATCGGCCTCCGGCCCGGGCTATAGCTTCCCCATAACCGGGCGCTTGCTATCGGTTTGGATCAAACTTCTACAAGGTGTAGAACTGAGTCAGAAATACTTGTATTTGAAATATGAGTTTTCCTCCGGCCGGACGAAGGCCCCGGCCATAACCTCAGGAGTACAGATGCTCTCGGACAAGTCCCGCCCCGTCATCGAGGCCACCCTGCCGCTGGTCGGCTCCCGGATCGGATCCATCACCCCCAACTTCTACGCCCGCCTTTTCGCGGCGCACCCAGAACTGATGGATGGCTTGTTCAGCCGCTCCAACCAGCGCTCCGGCAACCAGCAGCAGGCGCTCGCCGGGAGCATCGCCGCCTTCGCCACCCACCTGGTCAACAACCCGGGCACCCTGCCGGAAACCGTCCTTTCGCGCATCGCCCACCGGCACGCTTCCCTGGGCATCACCGAACCGCAGTACCAGGTGGTCTACGAGCACCTGTTCGCGGCCATCGCCGAAGACCTGGCCGAGGTCATCACGCCGGAGATCGCCGAAGCCTGGACCGAGGTGTACTGGCTGATGGCAGATGCTTTGATCAAGCTCGAGAAGGGCCTCTACGCCGCCCAGGCCAATGACAGGATGTGGACCCCCTGGCGTGTGGCCGCGAAGACTCCCGCGGGAACCGGGTCCATGACCTTCACCCTGGAACCAGCGGATGACACCCCCGTCACCCCCGCCCTGCCCGGCCAGTACATCAGCGTCAAGGTGGCGGTTGCGGACGGCCTGCGCCAGGTCCGGCAGTACTCCCTCTCCGGTGACGCCGGCACCAGCCGCACCTTCACCACGAAACTGGACGACGGCGGCGAGGTCTCCCCCGTCCTGCACAACACCGTCCAGGTGGGTGACGTCGTCGAAATTTCCAACGCCTACGGTGAGATCACGTTGAAGGAGGGCGACGGCCCGGTGGTCCTCGCGTCGGCGGGCATCGGCTGCACCCCCACCGCCTCCATCCTCCGCTCCCTTGCCGAGTCCGGCTCCGACCGGCAGGTCCTGGTGCTGCACGCAGAAAGCACCCTGGACAGCTGGGCCCTGCGCAGCCAGATGACGGACGACGTGGAACGCCTCGACGGTGCCGAACTGCAGCTTTGGCTTGAAAAGCCGGTGGACGGCGCCAAGGAAGGCTTCATGTCCCTGCGCGAAGTGGACCTTCCCGCGAACGCCTCGCTATACCTCTGCGGCCCGCTTCCATTCATGAAGAACATCCGCAATGAGGCCATCAACGCCGGCATCCCCGCCACGCGCATCCACTACGAGGTCTTCGGCCCGGACATCTGGCTCGCCAGCTGAATCCACTGCTCCGCACTTGTCGTTTTGCCGGTTGAAAACGACAAGTGCGGAGCAATCGAGGGAGTGGGCCCAGAGCTCTTCGGGAACGACGACGGCCCCGCACCTTTCACAAAAGGTGCGGGGCCGTCGTCGTACTTATTGCGGTGAAGCCTGATCAGCCGAGGCGGGCCTTGAGGCCGGCCAGCTCGGACTGCAGTGCCTGCGGCAGGGACTCGCCGAAGTTGCCGAACCATTCCTCGATCGAGGCAAGCTCGGTGGCCCATTCAGCGGGGTCGACCTTGACGGCTTCCTCCACCTGCGCGGGGGTCATGTCCAGGCCGTCCAGGTCAATGGCGTCGCCGGTGGGCACGAACCCGATGGGGGTTTCAACGGCGTCCGCCTTGCCCTCGAGGCGCTCGATGGCCCACTTGAGGACGCGCGCGTTGTCGCCGAATCCGGGCCAGGCGAAACCGCCCTCGGAGTTCCGGCGGAACCAGTTGACCAGGAAGATCCTGGGCAGCCGCTCCGGGTTGGCCTTGGCGGACAGGTTGACCCAGTGGTTGAGGTAGTCGCCTGCGTCGTAGCCGATGAAGGGCAGCATGGCCATGGGGTCGCGCCGGACCACACCGACGGCGCCGGCAGCAGCAGCCGTTGTCTCGGAGGACAGGGTGGAGCCCATGAAGATGCCGTTGGACCAGCTGCGGGCCTCGGTGACCAGCGGGATAGTGGTCTTGCGGCGGCCGCCGAACAAGATGGCTGAGAGCTCCACGCCGTCGGGGTTGTGGTACTCCTCGGCCACCATGTCGATCTGGTCGATCGGGGTGCAGAAGCGGGAGTTGGGGTGCGCTGCCGGCTTGTCGGAGTCCGGGGTCCAGGAGTTGCCCTGCCAGTCGGTCAGGTGCGAAGGGACCTCGTCCGTCATGCCCTCCCACCAGACACCGCCGTCGTCGGTCAGTGCCACGTTGGTGAAGATGCTGTTGCCCTTGGCGATGGCGCGCATGGCGTTGGGGTTGGTGCCCCAGCCGGTGCCCGGCGCAACACCGAAGAGGCCGGCCTCGGGGTTGACGGCACGCAGCTCGCCTTCCTTGCCGAACCGCATCCAGGTGATGTCGTCACCCAGGGTCTCCACCTTCCAGCCCTTGATGGTGGGGTCCAGCAGTGCGAGGTTGGTCTTCCCGCAGGCGGAGGGGAAGGCCGCCGCGACGTAGTAGGTCTTCTGCTCCGGGGAAGTCAGCTTAAGGATGAGCATGTGCTCTGCCAGCCAGCCTTCGTCGCGTGCCATGACGGAGGCGATGCGCAGGGCGTAGCACTTCTTGCCCAGCAGGGCGTTGCCGCCGTAGCCGGAGCCGAAGGACCAGATGGAGCGCTCCTCCGGGAAGTGGACAATCCACTTGTCCGGGTTGCACGGCCACGGCACGTCGTCTTGGCCCGGTTCCAGCGGAGCGCCCACGGAGTGCAGTGCCGGAACGAAGAAGGCGTTGGCTTCCGTAATGCGGTTCAGGACATCGGTGCCGATGCGGGCCATGATGCGCATGGAGGCCACAACGTAGGCGCTGTCGGTGATCTCCACCCCGAACTTTGGGTCCTCGGCGTCGAGGTGGCCCATGACGAAGGGGATGACGTACATGGTGCGGCCGCGCATGGACCCGGCGAACAGCCCGCGCAGCTTGTCCTTCATCTCGCGGGGTTCCATCCAGTTATTGGTGAAGCCGGCGTCGCGCTTGTTTTCGGAGCAGATGAAGGTCTGTTCCTCGACGCGGGCAACGTCAGCGGGATCTGAGAACGCGGCGAAGGAGTTGGGGAACAGGTCCTGGTTGAGCCGGGTCAGGGTTCCAGCAGCAACAAGTTCGTCGGTGAGACGGGTGTTTTCCTCTTCGGACCCGTCAACCCAGTAGATGCGGTCCGGCTGCGTAAGCTCAGCAACCTCTTCGACCCATGCCAGCAGACCGGCATGTGTGGTGGGTGCTTTCTCAAGCAGCGGCTTCTGCGCCAGATCGCCCATTGCAGTTCCCTTCCTCGGGTTCATCGGTGTGAGCTAAATGCTATGGTCCGGACCAGTGGGGTTTTTGGGGATTTTGACTGCCATCTCAGGTCACCGAAAGTGAATTCCGCGGAAAATCAAGGAATTATCGCCACAAATCCGCGGATTAAGTGACGAAGGTCACCTATACCGGTCTAGTTGCGGAGATTACAGGTGCTCCGATTTGGCATCAGGCCGCTGCTCGCGTAAAGTAATTCGAGGTTCGGGGAGAGCGGTTCTTCTCCCGGGACACGAAATGCGCCCATAGCTCAGCTGGATAGAGCGTCTGTCTACGGAACAGAAGGTCAGGGGTTCGAATCCCTTTGGGCGCACCAACAAGGTCCGCACCGGTTCGCCAGTGCGGACCTTTTTTGTACAGGCGGGCCAGCCATCACGGTTAGGCTTTGCACATGATGCCCGAGGCCGCTGAGCGCGAATTTGATGTTGTTGTTATCGGCGCAGGCGCCGTAGGGGAAAACGCGGCCGGCCGCGTCGTCGAGGGCGGGCTCACGGCCGTGCTCGTGGAAGCGGAACTGGTGGGCGGTGAATGCTCCTACTGGGCGTGCATGCCGTCAAAGGCCCTGCTTCGTCCCGGCACCGCCTTGCATGGAGCGCAGACCACCCCCGGCGCCAAGGAGGCGGTGACCCGGACCCTGGATGCGGCCGCCGTCCTGGAACGCAGGAACTATTTCACCTCCAACTGGCAGGATGACAGCCAGGCTTCCTGGGTGGAGGACACGGGCATCGAACTGGTGCGCGGCCATGGCTGGTTGACCGGCCCCAAAGCAGTGGAGGTGGCGGGCCTGGACGGGACCCAACACCGGCTGCGCGCGCGGCACGCCGTGGTCCTGGCTACCGGCTCCGCCCCGAACACTCCCCCTATCGAAGGCCTGCAGGACGTGCAGGTATGGGGAACACGGGAAGCGACGTCGGCGAGTGAGGTGCCGAATCGGCTGTTAGTACTGGGCGGCGGGGTGGCCGGAGTTGAACTCGCCCAGGCCTTCGCGCGGCTGGGCTCGAGTGTCACCCTGGTGGCCCGCAGCGGCTTGCTGGGCAACTTTCCAAAGGAGGCCGCTGAACTCGTTGCGGCGGGGCTGCGGGCGGACGGCGTCGAGCTCCGCCTGAATACTGCCACAGAGCGGATCAGCGGGAACGACAACGGCACTATCACCCTCACCCTGGGCGACGGATCCACGATCACCTCGGAGAAGGTGCTGGTTTCCACAGGAAGGCACCCGGCATTGGAGGGCCTCGGCCTGGAAAACATTGGCTTTGAGCCCGACGAATCCGGGCACCTGACCCTGACGGCGGACAGCTCCGGCCTGGTCCAGGGAACGCCGGGCGACGAACCCTGGCTCTACGCCGTGGGAGACGCGGCGGGCAAGAACCTCTTCACCCACCAAGGCAAGTACGAGGCACGGGCAACCGGCGCCGCCATCGCGGCCCGCGCCAAAGGCGAACTCAACGGCACCCCGGGCGAATGGACCCGGTACGCCCAGACCGCCAACCAGCACGCCGTGCCCAGCGTGGTCTTCACGGACCCCGAACTCGCCAGCGTCGGGCGCACCCTGCAGGCCGCCCACAAGGACGGCTACAACGCCTCCTCGGTAGAACTGCCCATCCAGGTGGCGGGATCCTCGCTCCACTCCGAGAACTACGAAGGGTGGGCGCAGCTGGTGGTTGATGAAGACCGCAAGGTCCTGCTGGGCGCCACCTTCGCCGGCCCGGACGTTGCCGAACTGCTGCATGCGGCCACCATCGCCGTGGTGGGCGAGGTGCCGCTGGACCGCCTCTGGCATGCTGTGCCTTCTTACCCCACCATCAGCGAGGTGTGGCTGCGGCTCCTGGAGAAGTACGGTCTCTGAGTTCTATTTGAACTGACCAGTCAGTTCGGTTAGCCTTGATACAGACTTCTTCTGCGAAAGGCAACGCCTTGCTCTCAGCACGCCAGCTCCATGCCAAAGGACGCCGGGACCCGCTGCTTCCGCCCACCTCCCTGAACCTCCGCCGGGGTGAATTGCTGCTCGTCACCGGCGAGCGCCAGGACCAGCGGACCGCCCTGGCCCTCCTGCTCAGCGGCCGGATGAAGGCCACAAGCGGAGACGTCAGCTGGGACGGCAGCCCGCGGACCAAGCAGCTGCGGGTGGCGTCGGCCCTGGTGGACTCCCCCGGGGTGAACGAACCCGAGGAACACCTCAGCGTCCGCGACCTGGTGACCGAGGACCTGGCCCTCATACCCCGGCGGTACCGTGGGGCACTGCTCAGCGGGCCATGGCTGAAGGTCAACCGGTTCGAGGACATCGCGGACCTCTGGACGGAGCAGCTGGAACCACGGCGGCGGCTTGAGCTGCTGACGGCTCTCGCCCTGGCCAACCCGCGCACCGACCTGCTGGTGGTCGACTCGCCGGACCGCCACAGTGCAGACGGGCTCACCTGGCTGCCGCGCCTCCAGGAATTGGCGTACGACGCCGGGCGGCCGCTCGCCGTCGTAGCGGCAGTCAGTGCCGTACCCGGTTGGTGGGACGGCCCGGTTGCCGCGATCGGCAATGACGCGCCCGAGCCTGCCCCTGCCGGTCCCGCCGACAGTTCCGACCCGCGCGATGACATCCAGGCGAATGACGCCACGGCCCCCGCCGGCAAGCACGCCGCCGAAGCCGGGCAGGACCCGGAACATACCAAAACCACACTCGAAACCGAGGTTGCCAAGTGACTGTCCTGCGGCTGGCCCGCTCCGAACTCAAGCGCATGACCGGCGGGCTGCTGCCCAAGCTGACCATCCTGGCGCTGACCATGGTCCCGCTGCTTTACGGTGCGGTCTACCTCTACGCGAACTGGGATCCCTACGGGCACCTCAACAACCTGGACGCTGCCCTGGTGGTGGAGGATTCCGGCGCCACCGCTGCAGACGGCACCCGGCTGGAGGCCGGCACCAAGGTGGCGGACAGCCTGATGGAAGGCAACGTGTTCCACTGGATTCCAGTGGACAGCTCCGCAGAGGCCGATGCGGGCGTCAGGAGCGGGCAGTACGCCTTTGCACTCCGGATTCCCAAGGACTTCTCGGCCAACCTGGTCTCCCCCGGCAGCTTCGACTCCGCCAGCCAGGCGATGCTGAACGTCACTACCAACGATGCGAACAACTACCTCCTGAGCACCATCGTGGACAAGCTGACCACGGCCGTGCACGCAACGGTGGCCAAAGAGGTGGGTGAGGAGACCGCCAACCAGCTGCTGACAGGTTTCGGCACTATCCACTCCAAGATGGTCCAGGCCGCGGACGGCGCTTCGCAGCTGGCCGACGGCGTGGCCACCCTGAGGGACGGAACCGTCACCCTCCACGAAGGGACCTCGGCCCTGAGCAGCGGCGCGGACCAGTTGTACGCCGGCCAGCTGAAACTGCGCGACGGCGCCAACCAGCTGACCGACGGCGCGGGGCAGCTCAGCAGCGGCCTGGCAGTCCTCAAGGACAAGACAGCCAGCCTGCCACCGGACACGCAACGGCTCGCCTCCGGTGCAGCCCAGGTCGCGGCCGGAAACGCACAGCTCAACGCCAAGGTCCAGGATGTGGCAGCCCAGTTGGACGCCGCGGACCAGGGCCTCCGCTCACGCGTGGTGGAGTCCAACAGCAGGCTGGTGGCCTCCGGCATCCTGACCCAGGACCAGGCAAACAAAGTCCTGGCCGACTTCGACGCCGCAGCGGCTTCCAGCCCCGTGGCAACGGCCAGGAGCAAAATCCAGACCGACGCGGCCCAGGTCCAGCAACTCGCCGACGGTTCCCAGGCAGTCAGCGCGGGCGCAGCCCAGCTGGCGGCCGGAATGCCGGCCCTCAAGGATGCCATCGGACAGGCCTCGGCAGGGGCTGACCAGCTGCACGCCGGCGCCGCAGCGTTGGCAGCCGGCGAGCAGTCCGCCGTCGACGGCGCCGCAGGCCTTGCCGACGGAGCAAAGAAGGTGGACGCCGGCGCCGCCCAGGTTTCCGATGGTGCGGCCCAGGCAGCCACCGGCTCACGGACGCTGGCAGACGAGATCGGGAAGGGCGCCGGGCAGGTCCCCAACCCCGACGATGCCCAGAAGAACAACCTGTCCCGGGTGATGGCCGATCCCGTGGCGGTCAGCAACGTCTCGCAGGCGAAGGCAGGGTCCTACGGCGCCGGGCTGGCACCGTTCTTCCTTACGCTGGCCATGTGGATCGGAATCTTCATGCTGGTCCAGGCCATGCGGCCCATCACGCAGCGGGCGCTGGCCTCCAACGCGCCGAGCTGGAAGATCGCTTTGGGCGGCTGGCTGCCTTTCCTGCTGGTCTCGGTGGTGCAGGCCTCCCTCCTGACCCTGGTGGTGGATATCGCACTGGGGCTGGACCCCGCCCACCCGGTGCTGATGTGGATGTTCATGCTGGCCGCCGCAATGGCATTCAGCGCGCTCATCCAAGGCGTGGTGGCCCTGCTCGGTTCACCTGGCAAACTGGTGGTGCTGATCCTGCTGGTGCTGCAGCTGGTGTCATCCGGCGGCACGTTCCCGTGGCAGACCACTCCGCAGCCGCTGCACGTTGTGCACCAGATTCTGCCCATGGGGTACGTGGTGACCGGCATGCGGCACCTGATCTACGGCGGCGACCTGTCCATGATCCTCCCCACCCTGGCAGGACTGGTGGGTTACACGCTGCTGGGCGCGGCCCTGTCCACGCTCGCGGTACGCAAGAACAAGTACTGGACGCTCAAGACGCTGAAACCGGAGATCGCAGTATGACCACGGAACCCACGGCCGCTGCCAAAAGCCTCCGCCCGGCCAGGACCAACGCCACCCGCCAAAAGCTCTTCGATGCCTCCATGGAACTGATCGGCGAGCGCGGGGCGGCCAGCGTCACGGTCGATGAGATCGCGGCAGCCGCGGGAGTTTCCAAGGGCACCGTGTACTACAACTTCGGCAGCAAGTCAGAGCTGATCGCGCAGCTCCTGCGGCACGGCGTGGACATTCTCAAGGCGAGGCTGCTCGAGGCCGCCGACGCCGAAGGGACGGGCAGTGACCCGCTGCTGGCCATGGAGGCGATGATCGGGCAGGCCATGGATTTCATGGCGGAGTACCCTTCCTTCGCCCGCCTTTGGGTCAGCGAGAACTGGCGGATCCCCAGCGAGTGGCAGGGTACCTTCTCGGTGCTGCGCGCCGAGCTCCTGGAGGTCATCGGCCAGGCCGTGGAGAAGGTGGCCAAGGCCTACCCGGTGGATGATTCGGTATCCCGGGGCAGCCTGGAGACCGCCATTTTCGGGGCCTGCTTCGTGGTGGGCCTGGACCGGCAGACGTACAACCCCGAGCGCACCCGTGACCAAAGTGTTGCAGCAATCATGGCCATCATGCGCGGCTACGTCCTGAAGGGGCTTGCTCCTCGGGGATGATGGAGCACATGCGCCATACGGGAAAGAGCGGAAAGTTTGCGGTGATCTGCGGCGTCGTCGCTGCGGGGCTGCTGGTGCTTACCGCGATGACCCTCGCCGAGCCGGTGTTCCTCGCCTTCCTGGGCGTCCTGGCGCTGGCCTACCTTGCCGCGCTGGCCGAAATCCTGGTCCGGCGGCGGCGCTTTGCCCTGCTGGCCGCCGGTGCGGGAACCGCCCTAGCCCTAGGCTTTTCCCTGGCGTTCCTCAGCACCTGGGAGTTGGCATTCGACGGCCAGTCGTCCTTCCTGGGCACCCCGCTGCCCACCCAGGACCCCGATAACTACTTCATCGGCGCTGCCGGCGCCCTTGTGGCCACCTTCGGAATCCTCTTCCTGGGTGCGCTGTGGCCGGGCAAACGGCGTACGGCGGCGCGCCGGCCTTCGCCCGCAGGACGCCAGACTTCCCCTGCAGCCCGTTCCGCCGCCAGGGGAACCGCGCAGGGCCAAGGCAGGTCAGCGGCGCAACGTCCGCGTCCGCAGGCCGTCCCGCGAGACGCTGCTCCGCGGGCCGGCGCCCAGGCATCCCCGCCTCAGCGGCCCTCCGCTTCCCGGCCCCCGGCCGGAGGTCCGGCGGCAGCCAAGCGCCCGCCGTCGTCGGCATCTCCTGCGGCCAGGCCGGCACCCCGGTCCGGCAGCGGCTCCGCCTCACGCCGCTGACGCCGGCGCCCTCCACTGGTCAGTACCGCCGTCGCCACGCCACCCAGCAGGAGCAGGCCGCCCGCCAGTTCCGTTGGCGATGGCACCTCCGCGAGGACCAGCCAGGCAGCGCTCATTCCCACCACCGGGACCAGCAGGGTGAAGGGGACAACGGCCGACGACGGGTGGCTGGCAAGGAGCCGGTTCCAGATCCCGTAGCCCACCAGCGAGGCAAAAACCGCGGTATAGAGTGCGCTGAGGATGGTCGGTGCCTGGAGGGTGGCCAGTGATCGCCAGACGGCGTCCGGGCCGTCCAGCAGTACGGACAGCGCGCCGAGTGGGAGCGGAACCACGGCGCCGGACCAGACCACCAGCCCCAGGCCGGAGGCTGCCTTCGCCCTGCGGGCGATGACATTTCCGGCTGCCCATGACAAGGCCGCAGCCAGGACGATGACCAGCGGCAGCAGCGGGGCCACGGCGCTGCGCCCCACCGCCACGAGCCCCAGTCCGGCGACGCCGAGCACCACTCCGGCCAATTGCCGCCGGCTGGGACGTTCGCCCAGGAAGGCGGCAGCGAGGAGGACGGTCAGCAGCACCTGTGCCTGCAGGACCAGGGACGCAAGCCCTGCGGGCATCCCCAGCGCCATGGCCAGGTAGAGAAGGCCAAACTGGCCGGCGCTCATGAAGAGTCCGACGCCGATGATGGCCTTCCAGCTGACATCCGGCTTCCTGACGAAAAGGATCCACGGGAAGACCACCAGGACGAAGCGCATGGCCACGAACAGCAGGGGCGGGAACTCCTGTCCGCCCGCATGCAGCCCGATGTCGATGGCAACGAAATTAAGGCCCCACAGCAGGGCCACAAGGACGGCAAGGAGGGAGTCGCGCAGGTTCACGCTTCCACTGTCGCAGAGCAGCAGATGAAGCACCAGCGCTCATTTATGCACTTGATCATGTACTTTTGCTTCATGATTGACATCGGATCACTGCGGGCACTGGCAGGAATCGAGCAGCATGGTTCCGTCATCGCCGCGGCCGAGGCCATGGGGTTCAGCCCCTCGGCCGTGTCCCAGCAGGTGAAAAAGCTGGAGAAGGAGGCGGGCTTCGCGGTCCTGGAGCGCCGCGGCCGCGGGGTGCTGCTCACGGAGCGCGGACTCGCGTTGGCGGCGTACGGCCGCCGCATCCTGGCCGAACTGGAAGAGCTGCAGTCCACGCTGTTGGCGGACCCGGCAAAGCCCAGCGGCAGCCTGAAGATCGTGTCATTCTCCACCGCCTGCCGCGGACTGGTGGGCCCCTTGCTGGCGCAGCTGGAGCAGTCCGGCGCGGCGTTGAGCGTTGCGGTCCTGGCGGAGGATCCGCGTGAGGCCGTGGCCCGGGTTGCGAACGGGGAAGCGGACCTGGGCCTGGTGCACAACTGGAACTCCGTGCCGCTGGTGATCCCGGAACACCTGGCGCTGGAATGGCTGTGCGAGGACGTCGCCGACCTCCTGGTGCACCGCAGCCACCCGCTGGCGCAGCGGGCGGAGGTTGAGCCGGCCGACCTGGTTGACGAGCGGTGGATCAGCACGCCGGGCGGGGCGATCTGCAACGAGGCCTTGCTCCGGATTTTCGCGGACCTGGGCCGGGTACCGGACGTTCGGGTCTACGACCCCGATTTCGCGACGCACGTCGCCTTGGTGGAACAGGGGGTAGCGGTGGCCCTCGTCCCGCGGCTGGGGCGGCCGGCGCTGCCTCCCGGCGTTACGGCTGTTCCCGTGGTCAACCCGGTCCAGGCCCGGCAGGTGGGACTGGTCCACCGCAGGACCATGACGGCCAGCCCGGGAATCAGGCACGTCGCAGGGCTCCTCCGCGGGATTGCCGCCAACGTCCCCAGTGCCTAGCGAGCCCGAGCTGGTTGGGGCAGAACCTAGTGGGCCAGAACCTAGTGGGCGCGGGGAACCGTAAAGCGGGTGATCCGGGCGTCCTGCCCGTCCAGTTCCGCCCATGGCTTTTCCGTTTCCAGGACCGTCAGGGCATTGGTGGGAAAGCGGGTGGCGGCGTCCATGTAGGCGTCGTGGTCGGAGTCGCGTGAGGCGAGGTGCATCGCCAGGTCCTGGACGCCGGGCAGGTGCGCGATGAGCATCAGCGTGGTTACGGTATCCGGCACATGGTTGACCACAGTGAGCATCCGGAGGGCCGACGCCGCATACAGCCCGTCTTCAAGCTTGGGCGTAGGGGCCTTGTCGCCGAGTTCCGAGCAGACCCACGTACAGGTTTGCCGCGTCCGCAGGGCGCTGGAGCACAGGATGAAGTCCGGGACGATATTGTGCTTGAGCAGCCACCGGCCGGCCAGCGGAGCTTCCCGGTGCCCACGCTCCTCGAGGGGCCGCTCATGGTCGGCCACCCCGCCGGGCCAGTCGGCCTTGGCATGGCGCATGATCACAAGGCGTCGGACATGGTGCGAACTCATGGCCCAAGCCTAGCCCCAGCAAGTACAGGCACGGACAGGCAGCGCAGCGGAGACAGCGTCACGCAAAGCAGGTTTCAAGAGCAGGCAAAGAGCCAAGGCCCGAGACAACAGGGCATAGCCCCCGGCGAGAGCGCAAACCCTGCCCAAACTGACGCGAGGCCCCGGCAGCCGCGGAGGCAAGTACCTAGAGAAGCGAAATGCCAGAGGAGGCAGTTGGGTGACGAGGTCGCCGTAGCGCAGCGAGGCATCCTGACAGCGCCGTTGTTGCGTTGGGCCACACGCCGCCAAGGTTCCCTGGCCGAGCTTGCGAGGCCCCAGCAGCCGCGGAGGCACAGTGCGTGGAGAGGGCTGAACGCGCAAAGGCGGCATGTCCCGACAGCGCCGTTGTTGCGTGAGGGACGAGCGCAGGCGCCGAGGGATATGCCGCCTTTCAAGCGCAGGTAAGACTTAGATCGAGTACTCCGGAGCGGCCCAGACAACAACTTCCGGGTGCTCGTAGAACCGGTACCCCTGGCCGCGGACGGTGCGGACGGTGTTGGCGAGGCGGCCCAGCTTGGAGCGGAGGCGGCGGATGTGGACGTCGATGGTGCGCTCGTTTGGCACTTCTTCGGCGTTGCGCCACAGTCCTTCGAGGAGTTCGTCGCGGCCCACAGTGCGGGTGCCGTTTTCGACGAGGTAGTTGAGGAGCTCGAACTCCTTGAAGGTGAGGTTCAGGGATTCGCCGTCGAGGTGGACTTCGCGGCGGGCGAGGTCGATGAGGACGCCGGACGGGCGCGGTTCCTGCTGCTGGGCAGGACGGGGGGCCTCGGTGCGCTGGCGGGAGTTGACGGTGGGGTCGCCGAAGGTGGAGCGGACGACGTCGAGTGCGGAACCGGGGGTGCCGGCCGGGGCCACCGCTACAGCGGCGTAGCTTTCGGCGCCGGAGACGAGCGACTGGGCGTAGGCACGGATTTCCTGGGCGAGCTTGGCGATGGAGGTGCCGGCCGCGGCTGCGGTTTCCTCATCGATGCCCATGTAAAGGACGAATCCGCGGGCCACGTTCTCATTGGCTACCGGACGCACGGCGTTTGGTCCGGCCACTACCGGGGTAGGTGCCGTAACGGGAGCGGACTCAGCCGGATGTACGGCTCGGAGCTGGCCGTAGGAGTTGGGGTTGTATCCCTGCGGGGCGAAACCCTGGCCGGGGAAGCTGCTTCCAGAGGTGGAGGGAGCGAGCGCCTGTCGCGGGCCGAAACCGGGACGGAGGCCGGAGGGCTGGCCGGCCTTGGCGGCGTTACGGACAGAGATGTGGACGTATCCGGATGCAACTGACATGGAATGCTTACCTCAATGTGAAATGGCCGCCTTCGCGGCTCGAATGCTGACTTCCCCGTTTGCACTGAGCGGGGAGGGCGCCCGACGCTGGGCTTGGGGGCGAATGCCTAAGAACTTCGGTGGGTGGGAAGGTCAGGCGTGCATTCGACAACAGCGCATGTCGGCAGCAGCGGATGTGCTGGGCCAATATTCTGCGGCTGCAGGTGCTGTTGAGTTCTTGTTCACATTGGAAGTGTGCAGCGTAACAATGCCAACTTGCAAGTAACAATGGACCGAAGAGTCCGCATCGTGAGACAAATCGCGGAATTGTGGTGGATGTCACGAGTTCGGCAGGGGGCTTATATTTCGACTCTTATCCGGACAATTAGCCCTTATCGCCGGCGTTACGGAATTTAATTCGCCTAAAAGGCGGCCTGCCGAATAGGTTCGAAATTCAACCGTTTGACGTGGAATCGGTCGGACGGGGTCAGCTCGTGTCCAGCCGACGTCCTGCCTCCGGCGGATTTTTCTGCTGAAGTTCCTCCACCCGGAGGCAGGATGAGCGCGTCTTGGCCGCTGCCCGTTGTCCGGGGCCTTAGTTGCTGCTGGTTCCCGAACCGGAAGTTGCTGCAGTGCCCGCTGCTGCAACTTGGATGGTCTGCGCCGTGTAGGTGTCCGGGTTCTTCAGGGCCGTGACGCGGACAGTCGCGCCGGCGGTCACGTTGGAAAAGTTGAGCGTACTGCCGGTGGAGCCGCCACGCTGGCGCATACCCTGGGTCACCTGGACATCGGCGCCCACAGCGTAGGTCCGGGAGAAGCCGTCCTCGCTCTTTACGGTCAAGGAGTTTCCCGAGATCTCCGTGACGGTGCCGGCCTGGCCCGCCATGGTCACATAACTGGAGTCCTGCAGGACCACGTATTCAGAGTGGACGGCTGCATTGAGGCCTGCTCCGCCCATTCCCAGTCCACCGGGTCCGCCGTCCAGGCCCATGCCGCCGTCCATGTCGCGCCCGGTCATGCCTCCGTCCGTGCCGGTTTGGCTACCCGGGCCTGCCATGCCGCCTTGCCCGGTCATGCCGCCTTGCCCTCCGGAACCGAACTGGCCGTTGGCGCCGGCGCCCGGACCGTTGTTGGCCGAAGCGGCAGTGGTTCCGTTTCCGGCGGCGTAGGCGCCGGCACCGGCTGCTGCGGCAACCACCACCGCCACCCCGCCCACCAGCAACCCCTTCTTCGCAGTCCAGCTTCCTTTCCCGTTCCGCGGCGAAGCGTTTGGCCCGTACTGCTGCGGCGCGCCCCATCCGGTGCCGGAGCCTGGCTCCTGGCCCACCGCCGGCGTCGTGCCCCATCCGGCGGAAGGCGAACCGGGAACGGGCGCACCCCAACCTTGTGCAGGCTGCGGCGAATTCGGCTCGTACGTGGTGTGGTCCTGAGCATCGTTGGCGCGATCGGCCGGGGCGCCGGCCCACACAGATGCCGGCTGCCCCTTCTGTGCTGATGCCCCGGGGACGGCTCGGTTGTCCTGCTGATCCATGGCTTTCTCCAGAAATCGATGTGGTGGTGATGCTCTTGTCCTGTTGTTGGATCAGGTTCTGCCGGTTTGCTGTGTGGAGGCTGTGCCACAGGCCAAGCCTGCCTGTGACCTGGTGGGACGGGCAGGCCTGGGCAGCATGTGCTGGGGGCCCCGGCTGGCTAGGCTGGAACTCACAGCTGGAACACAGCAACGGCAAAGCATCGGCAAACCGTCAGATCGGAAGGTTGTCCCATGGCATCCCCGCACCCCATGACCAACAACCTCCCGCAGCTCACCCACCCCGACGGCTCCCCCATCCGCGCCCTGGTGGTGGATGACGAGCCCAGCCTGGCTGAACTCATGAGCATGGGGCTGCGCATGGCCGGCTGGTCGGTAGCCGTGGCCGGGGACGGGCCCACCGCCGTCAAGCTCGCAAAGGACTTCCATCCCGACGTCCTGGTGCTTGATGTCATGCTCCCCGGGTTCGACGGCGTGGAGCTGCTGGGCAGGATCCGCGCCTTTGCGCCGGAGGTGCCTGCGCTCTTCCTGACGGCGAAGGACGCCGTCCAGGACCGCATCGTGGGACTGGCCGCCGGTGGGGACGACTACGTCACCAAGCCCTTCAGCATGGAGGAAGTGCTGCTGCGCCTGCACCGCCTGGTACAACGCTCCGGGGTGGCCGCCATGGACACCGCCGAACTGGTGGTAGGCGACCTTGTCCTCAATGTGGACACCCGGGAAGTCACCCGCGCCGGGGAGGACATACAACTGACGGCAACACAGTTCGAGCTGCTCCGCTACCTGATGGAGAACCCCAAGCGCGTGGTCAGCAAGGCCCAGATCCTGGACCATGTGTGGGACTACGACTTCGGCGGCCAGGCGAACATCGTTGAACTGTACATTTCCTACCTTCGCAAAAAGATTGAAGCCAACCATCCGCCGATGATCCACACCGTGCGCGGGGCGGGCTACGTCATCAAGCCCGCAGACTAGCCAAGGAAAAGCATGTCATCGCTTTCCGGCGTCCCCCGGCCTGCCGGCCGCTCCTTGTTCAACCCGGCCACCTGGCACCTGCGCACCCGGCTGATCCTGCTGTCAATGGCGCTCCTGGTGGCAATCTCCAGCGCGATCGGCGTGGCCAGCTATGCCTCGATGGACGTGGTCCTCACCAACCAACTGGATGCGCAGCTGAAGCTGGCGTCCCGTGGCCGACCGCCCGAAGGCAACCCCTCCGGCCGCCCGGATCCGCTCGACGCACGCGGACAAAGTGTGGGAACGCTGAATGCCCGGGTGGTGAACGGGCAGATCAGCAGGGAGGCAGGCTTCCTTTCCACCGATTTCACCCGGACTTCCCTGACGCCGTCTGATGTTGCCACCCTGCAGGCACTCCCCCACGATGGCCTGCCGGTGGACCGCGAGCTGTCCAAGGGCGACTACAGGGTGCTGGCCACAGAAACCCCTTACGGCGATGTGGTGATCACGGGGCTGCCGCTGTCGATGAAGCAAAGCACCGAGGCGTCCCTGGTGCTGACCATGGTGCTGGTCTCGCTGGGCGGCCTTGTCGTGATCGGACTTGCCGGCACTGCCCTGATCCGCAGGACCATGCGGCCGCTGGAACAGCTCTCCGACGTCGCAACCAAGGTGTCCAAGCTCCCCCTGGATGCCGGGGAGGTGGCGCTCGCAGTGCGCGTGCCACCCTCCGCAGCACACCCCACCACGGAGGTGGGCAGCGTGGGCCACGCCCTGAACCTGATGCTGGACAATGTCTCCAGCGCGCTGGAGGCCAGGCAACGCAGCGAGATGAAGGTGCGCCAGTTTGTTGCCGACGCCTCCCATGAACTTCGAACTCCATTGACCGCTATCCGCGGGTACACGGAGCTGATGCGCATGACCGAACACCTCACCGAGGACGGGCAGAAGTCGCTGGGCCGCGTCCAGAGCCAGTCCGAGCGCATGACCGCCCTGGTGGAGGACCTGCTGCTGCTGGCCCGCCTGGACGAGGGCAAGGCAACCGAAGCCACGGACGTGGACCTGACGCAGCTGGTCATCGAAACCGTCAGCGACGAAAAGGTCATGGCACCGGACCACACCTGGCAGCTGAAGTTGCCCGACGAACCCGTCACCGTGCGTGGAGACACCACCCAGCTGCACCAGGTGCTGGCAAACCTGCTCTCCAACGCCCGGAAGCACACACCTGCGGGCACCACCGTTATCACCGGCGTCATGCGTTCCGCGGACGGGAGTGTGGTGGTCACGGTCACCGATGACGGCCCCGGAATCCCGGCCGAATTCCAAGGCAACATCTTTTCCCGCTTCACCCGGGCCGACACCGCCCGCTCCGGCTCGGAAGGGTCATCAGGCCTGGGCCTGTCCATTGTCGAATCCATCGTGGCCGCCCATGGCGGCACCGTGGAACTGGTCTCCCGGCCGGGCCGGACCGAGTTCGCCGTGCGCCTCCCCGCCGCCGGGGCGGCCAGGCCCTAACCTGCCCAGGCAATGGCCGGTCACCGCGCGTTGACCAGAAAACCGGGGCGGCAGCACTTACACAGGCACGTCACAGGTTGTGCCTAAAGCCCACAAATCCGGCGGCGCCACTCTTGATTCATGACGCTCACCGACTCCACTTCAGGAACCCTGCAGGACGCCGCGGTGGTGCCGCCGGGCCTCCCTTCCGCTGGCTTCCCTTCTGCTGGCCTTCCTTCTGCTGGCCTTCCTTCCCGGGGGCGTGCCGTGCGCCGCGCCCCCGTGGACACCCGCACCGCGGTTCCCGTCCTCGATGTCACCATCCCCGTCTTCAACGAGGAACGCGATCTTGAGGAATGCCTCCGAAGGCTCCACGGACACCTGCAAGACACCTTCCCGCACAGCTTCCGGATCACGGTGGCGGACAACGCCAGCACGGATGGGACACTGAAGATCGCCGAACGGCTGGCCCGGGAGTTCCCCGAGGTCGCGGTGGTCCACCTCGACGAGAAGGGCCGGGGGAATGCCCTGCGCAAGGTGTGGCTGGCGTCGCCGTCGCCGGTCCTGGCCTACATGGACGTGGACCTGTCCACCGACCTTGCAGCCCTGCCCCCGCTGCTGGCGCCCCTGATCTCGGGCCACTCGGACCTGGCCATCGGCACACGCCTCACCCGCAATTCCCGCGTGGTCCGCGGCCCCAAGCGCGAATTCATCTCGCGCAGCTACAACCTGATGCTCCACTCCTTCATGGGTGCGCGGTTCAGCGACGCCCAGTGCGGCTTCAAAGCCATCCGCGCCGATGTCGCCCAGCAGATCCTTCCCTACACGGTGGACACTTCCTGGTTCTTCGACACGGAGCTCCTTGTCCTTGCCGAGCGCTGCGGCCTGCGGGTCCATGAAGTTCCCGTGGACTGGACCGACGACCCGGACTCAAGTGTGGACGTGGTCCGGACGGCGCTGGCGGACGTCCGGGGCATGGCCCGGCTCACCCGCGACCTGGTCTACGGCCGCATCCCCGTACCGGAACTGCGCGCCGCCCTGGCGCGGGGTCCGCTGCCGGCGTCATCACGGGCGGACGAGCAGACCCCGGGCAGCAGCCTCTTCGGCCAGCTGGTCCGGTTCGCCGCCATCGGGGCCGCCTCAACCCTGGCCTACCTGCTGATCTTCCTGTTCTGCCGCGGCTTCGTGGACCCGCAGCTGGCAAACTTCCTGGCGCTGCTGATCACCGCGGTGGCCAACACCGGAGCCAACAGGCGCTTCACGTTCGGCATCCAGGGCGGCAACCCGGTCCGGCACCACTTCGAGGGGCTGATTGTTTTCGGCATCGGCCTGCTGCTCACCTCCGGAGCACTCGCCCTGGTGCACAGGACGACGACACCGGACCGGTGGGCGGAAGTCCTCACCGTAGTGGCGGCGAACCTTGCGGCCACCGCAGTCCGATTCCTGCTGTTCCGGCTATGGGTCTTCCGGGACAAGGCACCCGGGACGACGGCAGCTCCCGGCGCCAACGACGCAAGTTCCGAACCCCGTACCGACGCCACAGACGCCACAGACGCCACAGACGCCACAGACGAAAACGCTACGGCCACCACTTCAACAGAAACGGCAGCTTCATGACCTCCACCATCTCCCCGGCAGGCGCCGACTCCACCGGGAGCGCGCAACTCACAGGTCCCCTGCACCCGGACCACCAGCACCCATCCGCCGGCACCACTGCACGCCCCACGGAAGGACCCGCTGGAACTGCCGGACCCGTAGCCCGCAACCCAATGCCGCGCTGGGCCGGCTACGCCTTCGGCAACCAGGCACGCTGGGTGCGGCCCTCAGCGGCGGGGCTCCTGGTGGCCACCGCGGTCCTGTACCTGTGGAACCTGGCAGCAACCGACTACGGCAACTCCTTCTACGCCGCGGCCATCCAGGCGGGCACCAAGGACTGGACCGCCTTCCTCTTCGGCTCGCTCGATGCCGGCAATGCCATCACCGTCGACAAGCCGCCCGCGGCGCTCTGGATCCCCGCACTCGCGGGCCGAATCTTCGGCTTTTCGCCGCTGAGCATGCTGGTGCCGGAGGCACTCATGGGCGTGGCCGCCGTCGGGTTCCTCTATCTGGCCGTCAAACGGGTATCGGGACCGGCGGCAGGCCTGTTGGCCGGCGGTGCGCTGGCCCTGACGCCGGTGGCGGCACTTATGTTCAAGTTCAACAACCCGGATGCCATGCTCACGCTGTGCCTGGTGCTCGCCGCATATTTCACCACCCGCGCCATTGAACGGGCCGGCTGGAAGTGGCTGGCGGCGGCCGGTGCCGTGATCGGGCTGGCATTCCTCACCAAGATGCTCCAGGGTTTCCTGATCGTCCCGGCACTCGGACTGGCCTACCTGTGGGCGGCCCCCGCCTCGGTCGGGCGCCGCATTGCCCATCTGCTGGGCGCATTGGGCGGAATCGTTGTCGTGGCAGGCAGCTACGTTGCCCTCTTCCAGCTGACTCCCGCTTCGGAGCGCCCGTACATGGCCGGATCCACCACCAACAGCTTCCTGGAACTGACCTTCGGCTACAACGGCCTGGCCAGAATCACCGGTTCGGGCGAAGGCATGCCCGGCGGCGCCGCCGGGGGTGCTGCAGGCGGGCCCGGAGGCAGCTTCGGGGGCGGCAACGCTGGATTCGGCGGGGCTGCCGGCATGTTACGGATGTTCGGGACGAGCTTTGGCGGTGAAGTCTCATGGCTTTTGCCCGCTGCCCTGATCCTGCTGGTGGCGGGTCTGTGGTTCACCCGGCGTGAAGCCCGCACTTCCCCAAGCCGGGCCGCCCTGATTCTGTGGGGCGGCTGGCTCTTGGTCACCGGAGGCGTCTTCAGCTTCATGAGCGGCATCGTCCACCCCTATTACTCGGTAGCACTGGCGCCGGCCATCGCGGCACTGGTGGGCATCGGTGCGGTGGAACTCTGGCGCGGCCGAACATACTGGCCTGCCCGCATTGTCCTTGCGGTGGCCGTCCTGGGCACCTCGATTTGGTCCTCTGTCCTCCTGGGCCGGGACGCATCCTGGCTCCCTTGGCTGCGCGTGGCGGTCATCATCCTCGGTGTCCTTGCCGCCGCGGCAATCCTGCTCCGCCTTGACGCCGTGCGCACCTCCGGACGGTTCCGGCGTGCGGGGGCGGCCGCCGTCGTCGTCGTATCCCTCTTGGCCGGCGGGCTTGGTGCCGGTGCCTGGACCCTGGCCACCGCTGCCTCCGCACACTCAGGCTCCATTCCGACGTCGGGACCCGCAGGCTCAGCGGGCGCTTTCGGCAACCGGGCCGCGGGCTTCCGCGGCGACCGGACCGACGGCAGGAACTCCGCCACGGACTCGGCCACCGGAACCGACGGCCTTGACCCAATGAACGACCTCGGCGGCACCCCCGGAGCCGGTACCGGCGCACCTGACGGCGGCCCGGGCGGTGCAGGTGGCCCCGGTGATGCAGGCGGCGCCGGCGGTCCCGGCGAAGGAACTGCCGATGCCGCGGTGACTGCCCTGTTGAAGGCCACCAGCACAAAGTGGTCTGCGATCGTTTCCGGCGCCACCCAGGCAGCCAGCCTGGAACTGGCCACGGACACCAACGTCATTGCCCTCGGAGGCTGGAACGGCGGCGATCCCTACCCCACCCTGGCCGAGTTCCAGGACATGGTGGCCAAGGGCCAGATCGGCTACTTCATCCAAAGCGGAGGCATGGGCGGTGGCGGCATGGGCGGCCGCGGCGGCAACTCCGAAGTGGCCGCCTGGGTCCAGGCCAACTTCCAGGCCCAGACCGTAGGCAACTCAACCGTCTACCAGCTCACCAAGTAGGACACGATGGCCAGCCAGCACAGCGTGCCTGTAACCACCGCAGCCCGCCCCCGGAGGAATCCACTGGGGCGGGAGCGATTCACCCTCCGGGGCCGGCCGGGCACGCGGGACCATGCGGCCTTCCGCGGAGACCGTGCGGCCTTCCACCGGAGGCTGGAACTGGCAGCTGTACTGGCTGGCACGGCCGTGCTGTACCTGTGGAACCTCGGTGCGTCGGGCTGGGCCAACGCGTTCTATTCCGCCGCAGCCCAGGCCGGATCGCAGGACTGGGCAGCCTGGTTCTTCGGCTCCTCCGATGCCGCGAATGCCATCACCGTGGACAAGCCGCCGGCCTCCCTGTGGATCATGGGGCTGTCGGTCCGGATCTTTGGCCTGAGCTCGTGGAGCATCCTGGTTCCCCAGGCTCTGATGGGGGTCGGCTCGGCGTGGCTGGTCTATCTGGCCGTGCGGCGGGCCGCAACGCCGGCCACCGGTGATGTCCGGCTTGCGCACCGGGCAGGGCTGCTGGCAGCGGCGGTCCTTGCCCTCACCCCGGTTGCCACCCTGATGTTCCGGTTCAACAACCCGGACGCCCTGCTGGTGCTGCTAATGACAGCAGCCGCGTACGGGTTCCTCCGCGCGGTCCAGGAGGACCGGCCTCGGTGGCTCCTGCTGGCCGGGGTATTCCTGGGCTTTGGGTTTCTCGCCAAGCAGCTTCAGGTCCTGCTGGTGGTTCCCGGGTTCGCCCTCGCCTACATGGTGGCAGCTCCGGGCGGCACCCGGCGGCGGTTGATCCGTCTGGCAGCCGCGGGAGCAGCGATGGTGGTTTCTGCCGGCTGGTGGCTGCTGGCCGTCGAGCTGACGCCGGCGAACATGCGGCCCTACATTGGCGGGTCGCAGAACAACTCCATCCTGGAGCTGACGTTGGGCTACAACGGCCTGGGCAGGCTCACGGGCGACGAAACGGGCAGTGTGGGCGGCGGCAACGGCTGGGGCGTTCCGGGCCTGTTCCGGATGTTCAACAGCGAGTTCGGCGGCCAGATCGCATGGCTGCTGCCGTCCGCACTCATCCTTGCGGCGGGGCTGCTGTGGGTGGGGCGGCGGGCTCCGCGAACAGATGTTGTCCGCGCTTCCGTCATCGTCTGGGGCTCGTGGATCCTGGTAACGGGCCTGGTGTTCAGCTTCATGGCCGGCATCATCCACCCCTACTACGCGGTGGCACTGGCACCGGGAATCGCCGGAATGGCAGGCCTGGGCAGCGTTCTCCTGTGGCAGCGCCGCAGGCAAGCGGCTGCCCGCATCTTCCTCGCTTCAGCAGTGGCCGTGGCGTCGCTTATGGCCTTCTACCTGCTGGGAACCACGTCCGCCTACGGCCCTTGGCTGCGCTGGCTGGTGCTCGGCGGAAGTTTGGCAGCCGCAGCAGGCATTGGGCTGGGCAAGTTCCTGCGCTTGGCTTCCATGCAGCGGACGACGGCGGCCCTCGCCATCGCTGCGTCGCTCCCCGGTCCGCTGGCCTACTCCGTCACCACCGCGGCTACGGCACACAGCGGGGCGATCGTCAGTGCGGGGCCAGCCTCGGGCTTAGGCGCCGGCGGCCGCGGACCGGGAGGCTTCAGTTCGACCGGTCGGAGCCCTTCGGGCCGGGGCGCCGGACAGGGCGTCACGGGCCAGGGTCCCATGGGGCAGGGCTTCCAGCAGCAGGGTTCCCAGCAGCAGGCCGCCCCGGCCGGAACAAACCCTGGCGGCGCTAACTTCGGGGGCAGGCCCGGCGGCGGACTCGGTGGCCTCCTCGGCGCACCTACTCCACCAGCGGATCTTGTGGCCGCGCTCAAAGACGGTGCAACCAATTACACCTGGGCAGCAGCGGTAGTGGGCTCCAACAATGCCGCCGGGTACCAGCTCGCCACGGAACTGCCGGTGATGGCCGTGGGCGGCTTCAACGGCACCGACCCCTCCCCCACCCTGGCGCAGTTCCAAGACCTCGTCGCGCAGGGAAAAATCCACTACTTCATTGCCGGCGGGGCCATGCCGTCCAGCTCCGGTTCGGATGCCGTCGGCCGGATCGCCGAGTGGGTTTCGCAGAACTTCAGTGCGCAGAGCATCGGCGGCACCACTATCTACCTCCTGGCACGGTAACAACACGGCCTGGTGTCCTGAACGTAACGATTCAACCGCACGCCAGAAGCAAGCCGGCGCGCTGGAGGCCGTGACTTCCGTTACCTAAATGTGACTTTGCTTCGCTTTTCCTGTACCGTCGATTGGGTGCGGCTCCCGTTCGGGCCGCATATCCCGGGTTGACGCCAAGCTCTGCCGCTTCCCCCGGATTCCGATTGAGCAACGGCAGAGGCGGGGGACCCACCGTCCCGGGCGATGAACGCCCTTGGGGTTAAGCACGTACGTGATCTTTCCGTGCGGCCGGATGCCCTCATCCGAACCCGACAGCTAACTCCGCAGGTGTGAGAGGCGATCAATCATGTCCAAAAACACGGCAGAAGCATGCCTGCATGCCAAGGGTAAACATCTGGCACAGCAGGAACCGGCCAAGAAACCAGCAAAGAAGACCAGCCTGGGCGTGCGTGCCGGGATCCTTGCAGCATCCTGCGCGGTGCTCGTGGGGGTAGGCGCGGCAGGCCAGGCAACCAGCAGCATGACCCCGGTGTCATCCACCGAATCAAACTCTTCCACGGCAGCGGCCGACGCCCAAATGAGCATCGAGAAGAGCGAAATCCGCTCCAACCCGGCAGCGTCCGTTCCGGCGGCAATCAGCGTAGCCCCCCAGGCAGCGGAACCAGCCCCCGCGCCTGCACCGGCGGCCCCCGCAGCGGAAGCCCCGGCACCTGCCGCGGCTCCGGCACCCGCCCCGGCTCCTGCCCCGGCTCCGGCACCCGCTCCTGCGCCGGCACCCGTCGTCGCGGTGAATGATCCCGCCGGTGCCCAGGCTTATGCTGCCGGCCAGCTGGCAACCTTTGGCTGGGGACCTGACCAGATGCAGTGCCTGCAGACGCTGTGGACCAAGGAGTCCGACTGGACCACCACGGCCACGAATCCCAGCAGCGGCGCCTACGGCATCGTCCAGTCCCTGCCTGCAGAGAAGATGGCCAGCGCCGGCGCCGACTACCTGACCAACTACCGCACGCAGATCAACTGGGGCCTGGATTACATCAAGAAGAGCTACCAGTCTCCGTGCGGTGCGCTGAACTTCCACCTGGCGCACAACTGGTACTAGGCACCTCTCCCTGGCATAGCGCCGCAAAGGGAAACCTTCAGCTGAACCTCCCGGCTCCAAGGACAGCCGACGGCTGGTCCCGCCACCCGCCGTCGTACGCCTTGGCCACGGGGTAACGCCGGGGATTCCAGCGACAGACCGCGGGCCGCATCATCACGATGCGGCCCGCGGTCTGTTTTAAGCGTTGCTGGGCGTACTGCCGGCCTGAGCTGCATCCTGCCCGGCATTCCGCCAAGGGATGTACTGGACGGCCCACTTATTGCCGTCCGGGTCGGCGAAGTAAACGAAGTGGCCCCAAGGCAGCACTTCGATGTCACTGACGTCCACACCATTGTTCTTCAGGTGGTCATGCGCCTTTTGGATGTCGTCGACCACCATCTGGAGGGTGGTTCCCGTGCCGGGAGGGGCGTCCAAAAGCCCCTCGCCCATGCAGATGGAGCAGGCAGAGCCGGGCGGCGTCAGCTGTACGAAGCGCACGTGGTCCGACGGCCGCTCGTCGTAGTCCGCGTTGAAGCCCACCTTGTTGACATAGAAGTCCTTGGCGCGGTCAACGTCGGATACAGGGACAAAGACAAGTTCGAGTTTCCAGTCCATCCGCACAGGCTAGCGGCAGGACGACGAGTGAAAAAGGGTAAAAACTACCCTGCGATGCCGTAGAGCCGGTCGCCGGCGTCGCCCAGGCCGGGAACGATGTAGGACTTCTCGTTGAGCTTCTCGTCGATGGAGGCCAGGACGATGTGCACGTTCGCGCCCGAGAGTTCCTCTTCCAGCCGGGCCAGGCCTTCAGGGGCAGCCAGCAGGCAGATGCAGGTGACGTCGGAAGCGCCCCGCTTGAACAGGAACTTGATGGCCTCACGCAGGGTGCCGCCGGTGGCCAGCATGGGGTCCAGCACGAAGACCTGGCGGCCCGTCAGGTCCTCCGGAAGGCGCTCGGCATAGGTGATGATGTCCAGCGTTTCCTCGTCCCGGGCCATACCCAGGAAGCCCACCTCGGCCGTGGGGACCAGCTTGGTCATGCCCTCCAGCATTCCCAGGCCGGCACGCAGAATGGGAACCACCAGCGGTGTGGGCTTGGTGAATGCCGTGCCGATGGTGGTGCTGACTGGCGTCTGGATGGTGACGGGCTCCGTGCGGACCTCCCGCGTGGCCTCGTAAGCCAGCAGGGTCACCAGCTCTTCCGTCAGCTGGCGGAATACCGGCGACGGCGTGTTCTTGTCCCGCAGGACGGTGAGCTTGTGGGCGACCAGGGGGTGGTCAACAACGAGAGTGCGCATCCCCCAAAACTATCATCCGGCGGTGTCCTTGCCTCGGCTGCCGGACGCGCCCTGCTTGCCGGCATCGCCGCCGTCGTGCACGGATTCGAGGACGACGTCCCGCACCACGGGACGATCGAACGTGGGGGCCGGACCCGCATGCTGCTTGCGCCTCAACAGGTGGAACAACCGATGCGCCAGGATCACGATGGCCACCCAGGCCAGCCCCAGCGTCCAGCCGGCCATGACGTCGGTCAACCAGTGGTGGCCCAGGAATACCCTGCTCAGCCCCATGGCAATGATGAAAATCACGCCGGCCGTGATTGCCGTGACCCTGACCCAGAGTTGGTGGAACTGCAGGCAAAGAACGTACAGGAGGACGCTGATGACCACGGTGGTGTTGAGGGTATGGCCGCTGGGGAAAGACGGCGAATCCTCGTAAGGCGGGACCGCATCGGCGTGGTCCGGCCGGGTCCTGCCCACAAGTTTCTTGCCGAACGTGGTGGCGAGGATGGAGACGGTTGCCGCGCCGCCCACCAGGAGGAGTGGGCGCCAGGTCCGGCTCAGGAACGTCAGCCACGCGGTAAGGATGCTGGCGAGGATGGGCATGCCGATGCCGCCGCCGATGTTGGTGAAGCCGGTGGCAAAGGCATCAAGGCCCGGGTTTCGCAGCGACTCAGCGTACTGGAGGGCCGGAACATCGAGGTTTGCGAGCCCGTCCTTGCCCACTACGTCGTCGTAGACCTCGGCGCCGGCCAGGGCCATGATGACAACCACGGTCCCGCCGATGATCAGGGTCAGCCAAAGGGCGGCGTAGGGCTTGAACCATCTGTCCATCCGCTCGTGGACTCTGCTCATCATGCCTCCCAGGAAAAGTACGCAAGCTTAGTATCTCTCGAAACTATCATTGAGCCATGCCGTTGCCCGAAAAGAAACACAAGGCCTGGATGGGCCTTGCCCTGGTTGAGGCCCGGCGGGCCCTCGCCACGGAGGACGTGCCCATCGGCGCCGTGGTAATAGGGCCCGACGGCGATGTGCTGGGTTCCGGCCGGAACCAACGGGAGGCCTTGGGCGACCCCACGGCCCATGCCGAGGTGGTGGCCATCAGGGAGGCGGCCGGACGGCTACAGGAACGGGCACGGCTCCACGGCGGCAGCGACGACGGCTGGCGGCTGTCCGACTGCACGCTGGTGGTCAGCTTGGAACCGTGCGCCATGTGTGCCGGCGCCATCGTGCTGGCGCGGATTCCCCGGGTGGTGTTCGGAGCGTGGGACGAGAAGGCCGGGGCCGCCGGGTCGGTGTTCGATATCCTCCGCGAACGCCGCCTCAACCATTGGGTCGAGGTGTACCCCGGGGTCCGCGAGGAAGAGTGCGCACAGCTGCTGCGGGAGTTTTTCGCCGGGCACCGGAGCAACAGCCTCTAACCCCGTTGGTTCAGTCGGGGCCCGCTTCAGTCCTGGCCCGGACCTTCAGTCTCAGCCGGTTCCTGCTGCCCCGCGCCCGACAGCAGGGCCAGCATCTCCTGGGCGGTACTGCTCCAGTCCGGCAGCCTGGTCCGCGCTTTCAGCGCTGCTGCCCGCCAGCTTTCCCGGGTTTGTTCGTCCGTCAGCCAGCGACGCAGGACCTCCGCCAAGCGACCCGGACTCTCACTTGCCCCGGCCGGTAGTGGCAGCGCTGCCCCCGGAAGGCGCGGCCCGCCGTCGTCCGCTCTTATCCCGGCGATGCCAAGCGCTTCCACTGCCCCCGTCCCCTCGCGGACAAGTACCGGGATTCCGTGCGCAAGGGACTCGGTGACCGCCATTCCGAACGCTTCGATCCGGGAAACGAGCAGGGTCAGGTCGGTGCGCGCCCATTCGGCTTCGAGGTCCCTACCCGTGAGCTCACCCTCCAGCCGCACCCGTTCCTGCAGCCCGTTGGCAGTGATGGCAGCCTGGACCTCCCGCGCGTAGTCCGGGTCGGCCTGGTCGGACCCCACGAACGACGCAGTCCACTCAAGGTCCTTGATCCGGGCCAGCGCCTCGACTGTCAGCACCTGGTCTTTGTTGGGCAGCAGGGCTGCGACGACCGCCAGGTGCGGAGGCGTGGAACCGGCAGCCTGGGGTGCGGGTTCCACTCCAGGCAGGACCACTTGGGCCTGGCGGAGTCCCCGCGTGGTAAGCACGGACGCCGCAGAAGCGCTGCTGCAGACCACTCCGGTTGCTGCACGCAGGGCCCTGACTTCGCGGTCGAGCGCTGCGGACCCCGAACTTTCCGGAACGGGCATATGCACCAGGACCCATGTTTCCCGCCCCGTATTTGCCGCGAATTCCAGTTCGTCCGGGGCACCAACGGCCACCAACCCGTCTACGATGACCACGGCATTCCCCGGAGCCTTGTCAGATTCCCACGCCCCGAGCAGGGTGCCCAGACGGCGTCGTTCGTCGGCGCCGGCATCCGGCCAGCCGCCATCGACGCTGATGACGTCCACCGCGGCACCGAGCGCTTGCAGGCCGGCAACCAGATGCGCGTTGTAGACGTTTCCGCCTGAGCTGTGGCGTATGTTGCCGGGGACCAGCAGCCGGATGGGGCGCACGGCTACGCGGTGAGGTCCAGGGAATAAGACGCCCACGCGTCCGGATTCTCGCGCAGGGTGACGTCAATTGCCGCCAGTTCCCGGCCGTCGTCGCTGTCCTTGATTTGGGCGGCGACCTGCTGGGTGATGTATTCGGCGAGCGCCTCCGTGGTGGTGAGCTTGCCTTCGAAGTCCGGGTGCTCGTCCAGGTTTTGGTAGTTCAGCCCGGCCAGCACGTCCTCGATGATGGTGCCGGCGGCACCGATGTCCAGGACGATCGCGTCGGCGTTAAGCACGCGACGGCGGAAGGTCACCTCCGCAACGAAGGTTGCCCCGTGCAGGCCCTGTGCGGGGCCGAACACTTCACGGGGAAGGCTGTGGGCGATCATGAAGTGGCGGCGGACGGTCAGGCTGAACATGGGTTACCTCAAGTTTCCGTTGTTGTCAGTGGCTGGACTGGGGGCGGGGCTGCTTTCGGGGTACTCGACGACGTGGCACAGGGCTTGCAGGGTGCCATCCGCCAGGTTCTGAACCACGTCCGGCAGGTCCTCGAAGCGGCACGATCCGGTCAGGAACGCGTCGAAGACGGGATCCTTGAGCAGCGATACGGCGAGGTCAAGCCGGTCCGCGTTGGTGCGGCGGTGACGGCGGGCACGTGCCACCATGCCCACCTGGCTGGCACGGATAGATAGGCGCCTCGCGTGGAAATCCTCCCCCAGCGGTACGGTGACCTCCCGGTTGGCGTACCAGGACATTTCGATGACGTCGCCTTCATCGCCGGCGAGCTGGAGGCTGCGTTCCAGGCCCTCCTGGGACGCCGAGCAGTGGAAAACGATGTCGCAGTCGGCCAGGGCGTCATCCGGCTGCGCGAAGTCCACACCCAGCGTGTCCGCGAGCTGCTTCCTGCCCGGATCAAGGTCCACGAGCTGCAGGCGCTGCAGCGGGAAGGTGCGCAGCAGCGTAGCCACCATGCCGCCCACCAGGCCGGCGCCGACGACCGCGACCCGGTCCCCCAGGCGCGGCCCGGCTTCCCACAGGGCATTTACAGCTGTTTCGACTGTGCCGGTGAGGACCGCCCTGCGCGAGGGGACCTCGTCAGGGATCCGGGTTAGGGATTCCACGGGAACCACGTAGCGGTCCTGGTGCGGGTTCAGGCAGAAGACGCGCTGGCCCTTCCACCCCTCGGGCCCCTCCTCCACGACTCCGACGGAGAGGTAGCCGAACTTCACCGGGCCGGGGAACTCGCCCTCCTGGTGCGGGGCGCGCATTTCCTCTGCGACCCGCGGCGGAACGGCCCCTGCGTGAACCACCATTTCCGTGCCCTTGCTGATGCCCGAGTAAAGGGCACGGACCAGTGCTTCACCCGGTCCGGGGGCGGCAACTTCTTCCGCCCTGAGTTCGCCGTGCTCTTTGGCAGTGGTCCAGTATGCGGTTGCGTGGATGGGAGTTTCTGAATTCGTCATCTTGCTGATGAATCTATCCGGACCCGTGGCGAGGGGGAAAGTCCGACGGCGGATGTCGGGTTTCGTTGCGGCTTGCCGGGACACGTCGGACAGCATCCCGGGCGGTGAAAGGCATGGCTTCGTGGCGGGGCTTAGTGACGCAGTTTCATTTCAGGGTTACCAATCCGCGGGCAAGCCAACGGTGATTTTCCCCGGCACCAGGCAGACAGCTAGGGAGAGGCCGCAGCTAGGCGGAGGGCGGATGGAGGATACCGTCAAGGCATGCTTCCCCCAGGGAGAAGCCCCCGACCACCAAGTCTGTGCAACCTGAGATTGCACTTTGCGCCGGATTCAGTTGCGGCACCAGCTGCCTGGGCCGTTTGGGTGGTTCCCAGTCCTGGTGTTCGCTTGGGTAGTGGCGGCCGGCGGGTGAGATCCAGCCGGGTGGTTCGTTCTTGGTGGCCCGGGTGGGTTTCCATCCGGTGCTGTGTCGGAGTTTGTGGTGCTTGGGGCAGGGTTGTCCCAGGTTGCTGATCCCGGTGGTGCCGCCCTTGGCCCAGGCGAGGATGTGGTCGGCATCGTTGTCCAAGGAATTGTTGCTGCAGCCCGGGAACGGGCACTTACCGTCCCGCATCCTCAGCCAGGCCCGCATCGCCCCGGTCACCCGGTAACTTGTCCGGCCAATTTCCAGCGGCGCACCGTCCCGCGGATCCACCAACACCCGGTAGAACGACCCCGCACCGTTCGCGACCAGGTCCCGTGCCATCGAGGGCGGGATCGGCCCATACCCGTCCAACATGGCCGGTTCATCGGTCAAACCCATCAGGGAGAACACCGGAACCGTGACCAGAACCTGCGCCCGGATCGGCGAGGACACGTCTTCCCGTCCGTCCCAGCCATTGCCACCGGCGCTGTCACGGGCACCGGTATCGCCGTCACCACCATTAGCTTCGTCAATCGCATCCGTGACGCTGGCGCCACGGCCGCTGATACTGCTCCTATTGCTGCCACTGCCACTGCCACTGCCACTGCCGAGGATCGCATCAGCGAACTTGTCCGCCCGCAACTGGGACATGGTCCGGGACTCCGCGCGCCCCTGCAGTGACCGGGACATCGCGGTGAGCCGGTTCCACCCCGCCAACGCCTGATCCGCCGGCAGACAGGCGGACAGCCACGCCATCCCGTCCTGGTCCGGCCGGAACTCCACCCGCCGATCCGCGACCCCCTTGGCATGGCGCTTCTCAGTGCTCTCGGCGTGGTGACATTCCCGCCACGTCCGTGCTTTGACCCTGAACCGGTGCGCGGGCAGCTGCCCCACCGGACAGCCCTTCGCGCTATCTGGCGCCTCCGGGTCCAAAAAGTGCGCCTCCAAGGCCGCTGCCCCCGCGGCATCCAGGCTCGCGGCCTCATCAGCCATCACCACCGCATGACTCCAGGACAACGTCCCCGCCTGCAGCCCCGCAAAAGTCCGCGGCAACGAGGAAACAACGGCGTGCGAAGTCGCCAGGAACGAGGACGCCGCCCGCGGCCCCAGCGCCAGTACACACCCGACCTCCGCAGCGACTGCCATCTCCTGCGCCTGCACTGGCGCATCCGGCCCCGCAACGACAGAGGCGCTCTCCGCGTACTTCACCGCGGCCTTCGCCTTCAAACCAGCGAACCCGGCCTCGACCTCACGGGCACCGGCAAGAATGTCCAGGCACCCATCCGCCAAGCCCGCCAACGGATCAACCACCGAAAACGGGTCCGAACCGCACCCGTCAACCTCAGTGTTCAGCACAGCAAGGGCAGCCCGGATGTCCGCATAAGCCTTGACCACTGCTGCCGTTCCCATGAATCAATCATCGCGGCAGGGTCTGACATTCACGCGAAGTGGCATGTGACCGCAATGTTCCGGGCCGGCATTGCAGTTATCTGCCACCTCGCAGATGCATCGGCAGAATCCAGCCCCTGCTCCAAGCCCGCGCTATACGTGCGTTTTGGGGATGCAGGCCTTACTCCGGTACCCTATTGAGGTTGGTGACGTGTCCGAGCGGCCGAAGGTGCAACACTCGAAATGTTGTTTGGTGTAAAAGCCAACGTGGGTTCAAATCCCACCGTCACCGCCAGGTAGAAAGGCCCTGCTTCCCTCTTGTAAAAGAGGGAAGCAGGGCCTTTTGCTTTGCCAAAAGGAGTCACTGGGAGTGCCTCCGACGGCGGGGACCTACGGCACTTATGAACTCTGAACCTTGACACTACTTTCGATGCCGTGACGGAGGCAGTGGAAGGACAGGTGCGCGGCTCTGACCGCGAGGTGCAGGGCCACCTGTTTGGGCTGGGCCAGTGGTCGGCGTGGGCCGTTTTCGCGTTTGATGTGGTGTATCTGGCCCTGGTAGGGGCAAGTGGGGCATTCTCGGGCGCGCCCCGGGATCCGTTCTGGGCGGCAGCTGAAGCAGTGACAGTCATTGGGGCGCCCATCCACGTGGTACTTTTCGCCGTCATTTTCCAGCTCACCCCCGCACCGGCCAGGGTTTTCGGTGTCCTGGCCTTTGGCTTCATGCTCTCCACGGCAGCGGTAACCTCGACCGTGCACCTGATCGAATTGTTGGTGGCCCGCCGGGTGGCCCCCGTCGGCGATCCGGCCCTCGGCTATATCTATGACTTCACCCAACCGTCACTGTTCTTTGCCGCCGACGTCACAGCCTGGCACTTCCTCTTCGGCCTCTCACTGCTGTTCGCGGCGGTGGCATTCACCGGCCCTGGCAGCCCCCTGTACATACGGGCCGCCTTCCTGCTGGCTGGCCTTCTCTGCCTGCTGGGGTTGACAGGCCCTGCTTTCGGTAATCCATACCTCCGCTTGATAGGTGTCTTTGGCTACGGCGTAGTCTTTCCCATCCTCTGCCTGCTGCTGGGCGTCCACTTCAGGTCGGCTCGAAAGAAGATCTTCCGCTGAGGAGCGGCCTGCTGTTCCGTCCGGACCTATTCCGTCCGGGCCAAACCTTCCAAAGGAAGATCCTGCAGAAATCCCAGTATTGCGTGGTTCACAACCGCCTGGGCCTCCATGGCAATCATGTGCCCGACCCCTGGAACCAGATGTGTCTGCGCACCGGGAATGAAGTTCCGCGCCTGCGAGACCGCGATCCGGGGATCGAACGCGGACTCCCGGTCGCCCACCATCAGCAGGACCGGCACCTGGATAGAACTGAGCTCCTTGGTAGTGAAAGGCCTGGGAAAGACACTCACCCGGGGATCTGCGGGCTTGAAGTAGCGGCCACCGAGGATGAACTGCTTTGCGAACCTCTCATCGAACCGGTATCCGGGTGCCATCATCCGCAGCGCAAGGCCTCCTGGCGGACCCCACGGAAGGTAAGGACCAACCTTGAGGAAAGCCAGAATGCTGCGCGAGTAGGGGGCGAGAGAGCCGAAGGGTGCGAGGAGCACCGTCTTGTCGACCCGCTCGGGCCTGTCGATGGTGAAGGCAAGTGCGGCCCAGCCCCCAAATGACCACCCAACCAAAGACGGCCGCTCCAACCCGAGCCCATCAAGGACGGACGACAGCCACTGCACGCAGTCTTTCCGGCCCCGAAGCAGCTTACTTTGGTGTGACTTCCCGGCTTCGCCGACGATGTCGACGGCGAAGACCCGGCACCGGGCACTGAGTGGTCCCACGTTCGCCAACCACCCCGTGGAGCTCGTCCCGGTGGCGTGGAGGAGGACAAGGGGAGGCGCCTCGGTGTCACCGCTCACCAGGACGTGGGTTATTCCAAAGGCTGTCTCGACGGCGATCTCCTCGTAGGCGGCCGGCCATTCTTCCAGTACGTCCTGGTAGGCCCGCAGGTACTGCTGCTCTCCTTCAGTACTCCGAAACCCGGAAAGACGGCCCTTCCTGCGAGTGGCTGCCCACGTGCCATACCTCGCAACTGCCGATAGGGCCGCAATGCCGCCAGCCGTGCCCCAGCCCCTTACCGAACTCCGTGGAGACTGCCGATTCCTCGGAGACTCGCTGTTGGCACGGGTTCGCGGCATCTCCATTGTTGTCACCTCCTTGCCTCAGCCTCCTGCCGCTTGAGTACGGCGGCCTAGGGCCTGAAGTCCCGGCACCTCCCACCCTTCGTTGTGGGCCCACTGAAACAAGGGAAGCGGTGCCGTTTGCATCAATCTGGAGGAGCAGTGTTTACTTTGCACCGCTCCCCTGCCCACGATTAAAAATGTGGGAACCAAGGGCAGGTGGATGGGGCGTGTATCCAGCTTGTCCCTGTTGATTGCAGCAGGTGCGGCAGCGGGCTGTTCCTACCAATACGACGAGCCTGCGCGGACTCCAACACCCGGCCCGGCACAGGCGACTAACTCCCCCGCGCCCTCCATTGATCCCCTGGTCCTGGAGCGTGAGGTCCACAACTACCGTGAGCTGGACAGGCTCCTCAAGGCAGTGCCGGGCCCGGTCCTCCTTTTTGAGGAGGGTCCCCTTGATGGCCCGGTCAGGGGCTTTGGCACGACGGCGGAAGTCCCGGCAGCCGGGCAGTTCACCGTTACAGCCGCTTGTGCCGGCGCTTCCGGTGCCACGGTCGCCGTCGGGCAGGAGCATCCCGGCGCTCGCTTCCAGCCCGTCGAGCTGACGCTGGATTGCCGTGGAGCCACCACGCAAGTCTTGGAGCTGCAGCAGGGGTACGTTTTCGCCCACCTGGTGTTGCCGGCACCCGGCGATACCCCCTGGACAGGAGCCGTCGGCGGAGTACGCGTGACAGGCCGGGTACCTATGCCCAGCCCTGCACAGTCCCCTGAGAATTCCCCCTGACGAAAGGCCCTGGTATCGCTGGCCCCGCCCGACCAAGCTGGGGTTGAAGGATCATTAGCCGCCATATCCAAAACGGGTGTCGGCCAAGGCAGGAGGTCTGTGATGACCGCACAGCCACAGCATGGATTGCCGCTGGTACCTGGCGCTGCCGGGAAAGGGTTCACCTCGTTGGTCCGTCGGCACCCTGTATCCACCTATTACGCCCTAACCTTTGTCTTGTCTTGGGGCGGGATGGCAGCGGTCATTGGCTTCGCACCGGTCCCAATGGCTGTTGGACTTACGCTGGCGCCCCTGGGACCCGCCGCCGCATCCGTCATCCTCACCAGCCTCCTGGACGGAAAGGCGGGGCTTCGGGACATGGGCAGCCGCCTCCGCCGGTGGAGGGTGGGTGCCCGCTGGTATGCGCTGGCGCTCCTCACCGCTCCGCTGGTCATGGCTGCGACGGCCGTGGCAGTGGCCGTCGTCTTTCCCGGTTACTACGGCGGCGTGCCGACGTCGGGCGAGCTGGTGACCATCATTTTGGCCGGGATTGCGGTGGGGTTGATAGTCGGCATGCTGGAAGAGGTGGGCTGGACTGGTTTCGCGCTGCCCCGCCTGCGCCGGCGGCACGGTGTTGTGTCCACGGCCTTGATCATGGCCGCCTTTTGGGGTGCCTGGCACTACCCCATGTTCGCCAACAGCACTGATCCTTCAGGGGCCATACCTGCCGCCCTTATCGTTGCCGTGTTCCTCTTTGCCTGGCTGCCCGGTTACCGGATGCTGATGGTTTGGCTTTACGACCGGACCGGGAGTCTCCTCCTGGCGGTGCTGATGCACGCGCCCCTTGCCGCGGGTGCCTTCATCAACTCCTTCATGGCGGCCTCCGGAAACGCATCAGGAATTGCCATCCTGGCTCCGGCCCTCAGCTGGGGTGCGGCCTTTTGGGTGATTGCCGCTGTCGTCCTTCTCACCGAACGCCGGCGCGCACGGGTGTCGACATGACGGCCCAACTTCCACGGGTGCCGGCCGGGGAGGCAATCCTGTCGGCAGCACGGCGTTTCGTCGCTGCCCACGGCCGGAAACTCAGGGCCGGTGAGGTGGAATGGCGCTATGTAAGGCTGGGCGAAGGACCGCCCGTGCTCTGGCTCACCGGCGGCCTGCGCCGGGCTGGGCTGGGATATGACTTCCTTGGGCGCCTTGCGCGCAGCCACACGGTGGTGGCGCCGGATTACCCCCACGTGAAGCGGTTTGCCGATTTCGACGACGGCGTCTCGGCCATCCTGCGCGCGGAAGGGATTGCGCGCTGCGACGTGGCGGGCCAGTCCTACGGCGGTTTGCTCGCCCAGGCGTTCCTTGCTTCCCATCCCGAACGGATCGGCCGGCTGGTGCTGTCCAGCAGCGGACCGGCCGACTACGGCCTGCTCTGGGTACCGGCCCTGACAGTGGCAACTTTCGCAGCGCGGGTGCTGCCCAAGCGCTGGTCGGCTTCCCTGCTGCTCGCCGGCCTTACCGGCCTGTTCCCGGCCGGGTCGGATCCCGACGGCGACTGGGCGGCGGTCCTTCGCCACACTGTCCGGCACGACCTCACCCGGGCGGATATTGTGTCGCATTTCGCGGTCGCAGCTGACGTGGCCAGGAGGCAACTGGTGCGTCGGGAACGGTTTCAGCAGTGGCACGGAGACGCTGTGGTGCTGCGGGCGGAGAATGACCGCACCCAGGCCACCCGCGACATCCCCCGGCTCCAAAGGCTGCTGGGCAGGCCAGTGCAGACGATTTCGATGGGCCTCGCCGGTCACACCGCGGCGCTGCTGGAACCAGAGGCCTGTGTGCAGTGGCTGGAAAAGGCGCTGGGCTGACATCCGGCGAACCACCGTCACGTAGACCGCCCCCCGGAGTTGGGATACCTGCCCCTGGACTTTTTGTCCTACCTGTCCGGCAGAATGGGGTTTCAATTAGTCAAGCGTCTGGAATACAAGCCCGCCTACGAGAACCAGGACAGGAATGAACGAATTCTTCACTGCCTCTTGCGACGGGGACATGCTGCGGTTGCAGTGGGTCCCGGATGTCCACATCACTTACCAGATGGCGGTGCACGCAGCCCGGGTTCTGGAGGGCTTAAGCGGTGGCCGCACTTTGCCTCTCCTGGTTGATCTCGCTGGTGTTGCCGGGTTAACGCCGGAGGCCAGGGCTGGCATGAACGCTTACCGCGGATTCTCCGCCGCGGCCCTCATCGGGGATGGGGCAATGGGCAAAGTCGTGGCCGCATTTTCGCAGCGGTCCCTGACCCCCACGGCATATTTCACCAAAGAACCCGAAGCCCTGAAGTGGTTGTCTGAACACGGCCGGGTGAGTGCCGTGCGGGAAGCCCGGCAAACGGAAAGCTGATCGTCACCAGGATCACGACGCCCCCGACGACGTGGGCGTCCCCCTCGGCGCGCTTCTTGATGCCCAGCAGCATGGCACGGTCCATGACGAGGTAACCAGGGCGGAGGAGGAAGTCCATGACCCGAAGCGCGGGCGGCCGGCCAGGGCCCGATCGCGTCCGCAGCAGCAACCTGGTTCCCCTGGCACCGGAACCGTGGAGGACGAACTGCCACGTGCCGGTGACTGTTCCGGGAGGGGCGCCAGGGCTTGAATCGAGCACCAGGTAGCGCGCGCTCTCCAACTCCACCACGCGTGGCCCTATCCTTCCTCCCGGATAGCCTTCCGGCGTGAAGGCAATGATGTCGCCAACCTTCAGGTCCTGCCACTCAGGGTGGATGCGGTCAGCATTGGTAACGCCCAGATGGAGCAATCCGTTCTCCACCCAGGTATAGGAATACAAGCCAGCGCGGTCCACACCCATTTGAACCAACCATGGCCAGACCTCGTCCGGAGGGGCGGAGATCGTTACTGCCATGGTCTGTACTTCGTCGGGATCCGGAATCAGGCGGTCGCCCGGAAGGGGCATGGTCCTTTCCAGCTTGGTCGCGCCCCAGGCCCCCAGCACACGCGGCAGGACCGCGTGCGTGAAAATCCCGGCCGCGGCCGCTCCGCCGAGAAAACCCGACTTTCGCCAGCGGAACCCAGTTTGAGCCCGGTGCCCGCGCACGGACGGCCCCATGAATGCCAGGAAACCCGACAACGCGTTTCCCATGCCAAACCTCCTTGTCACCGGAATGCATGGAGCCTACAAACAGTGATTGGGCCGCCCCCAGAGTCCAAAGGCCCCGCCGGTAAGTGCAGTGCATGTGTGGCGCGTCGGGCGCCGATGCTTGACGCCGACATCCGGCACACGCTAGAAAGTAAGCAGCCTTATTATTTGTCGATTCTGCAAAAGAGTTCTGCAAAAGGAGGACCTGACATGAGTGACAAGCCCGGTAACCAGACACCGAACACGCCCGATGTGAGCGAGACGGAACTGCGCAGCATGAAGGTGGATGAGCTCCGCAAGGAGGCCAGGGAAGAACACATCGCCGGCGCTTCGGACATGCGCAAGGAAGAGCTGGTGAAAGAGGTGGCCAAGGCCCGGCAGGAGGACCACGACGGCGGGCGGAAGGAAGCTTCCCGCTCCGGCTCAGGGAACTCCGGGCGGTCCAGCAGTGGCAAGGAAGGCAGCGGCAAGGAAGGCCGTGACGAGCCCGGCAACCAGACCCCCAACACCCCCGACGTGAGCGAAACCGAGCTGCGCAGCATGAAGGTGGATGAACTCCGCAGGGAGGCCCGGGAAGACCACATCCCCGGCGCCTCCGGCATGCGCAAGGAAGAGCTGGTGAAAGAGGTGGCCAAGGCCCGGCAGGACGGTGCCAGCGGCGGAGGCAGCCGGAATGAGGACGCCGGCGGAGACTCCGAAGACTTGGGCGCCGGCCCCGACGGCGGCAAGGTCCGCTACGGCGATGACTCGTCCAAGTCGCTGAAGTACTCGCAGGAAATCACCTCCACGGAGGAGCAGCCCGAGCGCGAAGGCCGCAGCCTGGCAACCACGCACCATGAAGTCATCAGGCAGTGGGCCGAAGAACGCGGCGGTGTCCCTGCCACAGTCGAGGGCACCGAGCATGGCGACCACCTGGGTGTCCTGCGCATTGATTTCCGGGATCGGGACGCCGACCTTCGCGAAGTCAGCTGGGAGGAATGGTTCAAGACGTTTGACGACCGGCGGCTGAACTTCATCTACCAGGAAGAGCGGACGGACGGGAACCAGTCCAACTTCTTCCGACTGGAGAACCCGGAGCGTGAAGACGCCTAGGGGCAACCGCACCACATTGAGCGGATCATGCAGGAGGCGCCATCGCTGTTGCGGTGGCGCCTCCTGCATGTCCAACAGTCCTAGAGCCGTGTATCAAACGACCCGCAGAACACGTTCTCGTTGAATGTTCCCTGGAACTCCGATTTGCCTTGGATCTTCTCTACGGCGGCCCGGATTGCTTCCCGTGTTCCCGCGTGGGCGTGGATGGCGGTCCTGACCATGGGCACGTCGATCAGGTGGTTCGGCTGGTTCAGGGACACAAACACTGTGGGCACTTCCGTGACGTACCAGGGGATCTCGGCCGCCATGGGAGACGACCATTTGATCCGGATGGCAGCCTCCTGCGCGAAGCCTTTCACGTTGGCGAAGACAAAGGCGGCGTCGTACTTTTCCGCGTAGTCGCCGGTGGCCTCCTCTGCCAGGACCCGCATAAAGTTCATCCCGGCCTCCCCGGCCGCTTCGCGCTGCTCAGCGGTCCGGAACAGGTGCACCTGGAACCCGGCAGCTTCCAGTTCCTCCTTCACCACCTCGAGGTAGGCCAGCGGATCGGCCCGGGTAAAGTCTGCCCCGCCGGAGATGCCGTACAAGCGGATCCGGGGATGCGTCGCAGGCGTGATGGGCAGGTTACCGGCCGTGTCCTTGACCAGCGTCACCGTCTTGTCTGCAATCTCAGCGGCTACGGCACGGTGCTCAGCAGACCCAATAACGGCAAGCGCCTCGGCAGGCGGAACCAGCTCATCAGCAGATTTCCGGTGCAGCCCCAGCGACGCCTTCAATCCCAGGATCCGTCGCAGCGCATCATGCAGCCGCTGCTCGGTGATGATCCCGGACTTGTAGCCGTCCATCATGTACTGGAAGTCCTCGGCGGGGTTCCGGAAGAACAGGAACATGTCACAGCCCGCCGCGATGGTGGCAGGCACCAGGTCCTTGCGCCTCATGGCCTGGGTCAGCCCAACCATTTGCGAAGCATCGGTGAGCACCAGGCCGTTGAACCCGAGTTCCCCGCGCAGCAGGTCCTGCAGGAGTTCCGGGGACAACGTGGCAGGCAGGACCTCGGAGTCGGACAGCCCGGGCCGGAAATGCCGGGATACCTCAGGCGCCCCGATGTGGCCGGCCATGATGGACTGCACGCCATGCGCAATCATCTCCCGGTACACGTGTCCGTACGTCCGGTTCCACTCCTCGTAGGGGAGGGTGTTGTAGGACGTGACCACGTGCTGGTCCCGCTCATCCATACCGTCCCCCGGGAAGTGCTTCACGGCGCATGCCGTGGGTGATTCGCTGATGCCGTCGAAGTACTCCTTGGCCCGCTCCACCACAACTTCCGGCGTGTTGCCGAAGGAGCGCGTGGAAATGACCGTGTTCCGCCAGTTGTAGTGGATGTCCACGATCGGTGCGAAGGCCCAGTTGCAGCCCAGGGCCGCCGTCTCCACCCCGGCCACCTGCCCCATCTGCCGGGCAATGTTCTTGTCCGGATGCGAGCCCGCCTGCAGATGCGTGGATACGAACGTTCCGTCGTCGCAGCTGCCGGCCCCGCCCATCTCCGGATTGGACGCAACCAGCAACGGAATCCGGGACTTGGACTGCGCGTAGCGGATGTGTTCCTGCACCGCAGCGGACGGACCCGGACGGTAACGCATGCCGCCCACGTGGTAGTTCTCCAGCACCCCGTCAAGGTACTCGGGTGAGTAGTCGTTGTTGTGGTTGATGAACAGCTGCCCGATCTTCTCCTCGAGCGTCATTGCACCAATGGTGCCCTCCACCCAGGCGACCGCGTCGTCGTCGAGATTGAACGGGGTGGCGGCCAGGTCGACGTCGAACTGCCGCGGCCGGCTGCCCTGTGCCCCCGTGGGAGAAGGTACGACGGCGGCAATCCAGTTGAGTGCCCCGGCCACGACTTCCGGGACGGGCGCGGCGATGTCCACCACCACGCCGCGCTCGTCCTCCTGCAGTGGTTCGAGGGTGGCGAGCTGGGAGTCCAGCAGCGCGGGTGGCATGAAGTGCCCGGCCCTGCCGCCCACACGCTGGGCGAGGACCTCCTTGCTGCCGTTCAGGTGCAGGAAGATGGTGTCCGGAGCCTGTTCCCGGATGGCGTCCCGGTAGGTTCGCCGCAGCGCGGAACAGGCCAGGACCAGCCCGCTGTCCCCGGCGGCAGCCAGCTCGCGGCCCACGATCGTCAGCCAGGGCCAGCGGTCCTCGTCGGTCAGCGGATGGCCCGCCGCCATCTTGGCCACGTTCTCCACGGGGTGCAGGGAGTCGCCATCGAGGAACGGGACGCCGAGTTCGCGGGCCACGAGGCCGCCAACCGTTGTCTTGCCGCAGCCGGAGACCCCCATGACCACAACACGGGGTTTGGCAGGGGTGGGGTTGTTGTTGTTCACCGAAATTTTCCTTCTCACCCGTGTGGGCAGTTTTCAGCCGTGGGCATTCTTACCGGCCGCGGGCCGGTTTCACCAGTCGTGGACGGTGCCGTCGACGAGGCGGTTGTAGGGCAGGTAGGCCTGCTGGTACGGGTAAGCTGCGGCGGCTTCTTCGTTGAATTCCACGCCGATGCCGGGCTTGTCGCCCGGGTGCAGGTACCCGTCCACGAACGTCATGGACTGCTCGAACACCTCGTTGGTCTTCACCGAATGCTGCATGTACTCCTGGATCCCGTAGTTGTGGATCGCCAACCCCACGTGCAGCTGCGCCGCGAACCCCACCGGGGAAATATCCGTCGGCCCATGGAACCCGGACTTGATCTGGTACTGCGCGGCGAAATCCATCACCTTCTTCAACGGGGAGATCCCGCCAAAGTGCGTGGACGCCGCCCGGACGTAATCAATCAGCTGCTCCTTGATCAGCGTCTGGTAATCCCACACCGTATTAAAGATCTCCCCGATCGCCAGCGGCGTCGTGGTGTGCTGGCGCACCAGGCGCAGCCCCTCCTGGTTCTCCGCCGGCGTGCAGTCCTCCAACCAGAACAGATCATAGGGCTCCAGGGCCTTGCCCAGCTTCGCCGCCTGGATCGGCGTCATCCGGTGATGCCCATCATGCAACAACGGGATCTCCGGACCGAACTCATTCCGCACCGCCTCAAACACCGAAGGCAAATGCCGCAGGTACGCCCTGGTGTCCCAGTCCTCCTCCACCGGGAACGCACCCCGGCCCGCCGGCTCATAGTCATACCGCTCCCCCGACGCCTGGGCCTGCGCCGCGACCCCATACACAGCCTTGATGCCTGGAACTGCGGTTTGGATCCGGATCGACTTATACCCCAACTCCAAATGCTCGCGCACCGAATCAAACAACGACTCAATATCGGCCCCCGAGGCATGCCCGTACGCCCGCAACCCGCTCCGGGAAGCACCACCGAGCAACTGGTACACCGGCATCCCTGCCAGCTTGCCCTTGATATCCCACAACGCCATATCCACCGCAGCGATCGCCGCCATCGTCACCGGACCCCGCCGCCAATACGCACTCCGGTACAGGAACTGCCACGTATCCTCAATCCGGTGCGGATCCTTCCCGATCAACAACTGCGCCACATGCTCCCGCAGATACGCGGCAACCGCCAGCTCGCGACCGTTCAGCGTGGCGTCCCCAATACCGGTCACACCATCCTCGGTGGTGATCCGGAGGGTGACGAAGTTCCGGGACGGACTGGTCACAAACACATCGGCGGCAATGATTTTCATGGGATCTAACTGTTCCTTCCGGAAGTGAAAAAGCAGGGTCTAAAGAGGTGACGGGGTGGCTGTCTTGGCTGCGATGGATCCGCACAGCCCGTGCACCAGGGAAACAATGTCGGAATCATCCGCGATCTCGGCACTCACCAGGCGGAGAAGGGCCTGGACCCTCCCGTTGCCCTCAAGGGCGTTGGCCGCGTGGATGTCCTCGGCCAGCGGGTCCTGGAAGTCCTGGGTGGCGGCCACGTAGTCAATCCATGCGGCAAGCATCAGGGCAGCCCCGCTGCCGGTTCGGCCGCTGGCCCGCTCCGCCGTGAGGACGGGCACGGCGCGCATCCGCAGCTTGGTGGTGGCGTCGGCCGCGATCTGGGCAAGCCGGTGGGCGATCCGGGCATTTCCAAACCGCTCCAGCAGCGCCTTCCGGTACGCAGGGATGTCCAGCCCGGCCGCCTGCAGGTGGTGTGCGGCCTCGTCCCAGAAGTCCTCCACGGCCTTCCGGCAGGCGGGATCGGCCAGGGCGTCGGCCACGGTGGCGTGCCCGCGCAGCTGCCCGGCGTACGCCAGGATGGAGTGCGAACCGTTGAGGAGCCACAGCTTGCGGTTCTCATAGGGCTCAATGTCGGCAACAACGACGGCGCCGGCGTCCTCCCAGCGCGGACGTCCAGCCGGGAAATCCCCGCTGAGCACCCAGTTCCGGAAAGGTTCGGCCACCACGGGCGAGCTGTCCGTGTAGCCGCACTGTTCGGCGACTTCAGCGATGTCCGCCTCGGTGGTCCGCGGGGTGATCCGGTCCACCGAGGTGCTGACGAAACTGACATTCGCCCCGACCCATTCGGCCAGCCCGGAACCCCATCCGGATGCCAGTCCCAGGACGGCGCGGCGGGCAACCTCCCCGTTGGCGGACAGGTTGTCACAGCTGACGACGGCGATCGGTCCCGCCCCGCTGTCCCGGCGCCTGGCGAGGGCCAGCACCAGGCGTCCCAAGGGTGTGCCGGGCACTCCCGCTTCCCCGGACGCCGCCGCCGACAGCGCGCGGAGGTCATCCGCCACACCGGGAGCGCCGCCGTCGAACGTTCCATCTGCCGCAAGCCCGTACGCGGCCTCGGTGATGGTCAGCGTGACCACCGCCGTCTCCTCCGCCGCGACAAGCTCACAAAGCCGGGCGATGTTGGCTCCGTCCACCGCTTCCACGATGCTGCCGATCACTTCGAAACTGTCCCCGTCTGCCGAACGTTCCACCAGCGTGTAATGGCAGTCCTGGGCCGACAGCGCTTCTGCGGCGGCCGGGCGCCGGCCGGTAAACGCCGCGATCCCCCACTCCGCGGCGTCAGGGGCGTGCTGTGTGTACCAGGCCTGGTGGGAGCGGTGGAATGCCCCCAGGCCGAGGTGCACGATGCGCACCGGAGGTTGGGGCATGGGCTTCAGGCTGCGGTCCAGGACAGGAAGTGAGCCCGGTGCAGGCGGGGCGGCGTTCACAGCTTGAACACCCGCCGTGGTGATGCGTCGATGATGTCCACGATGAGTTCGTGTGCCCGTTCCTCGGTGATTCGATGTTCTGCCACCAGCCGGGCCAGGAAGGATGCCTCGATCCGCCGGGCCGTGTCATGGCGGGCGGGGATGGAGCAGAACGCCCTGGTGTCGTCGATGAAGCCCGAGGACCGGGAGAACCCTGCCGTCTCCGTGACCGCCGAACGGAAGCGGAGCATGGCGTCCGGCGCGTCCAGGAACCACCACGGAGCGCCAAGGTAAACCGAAGGGTAGAACCCGGCCAACGGAGCCAGTTCGCGTGAAAAAACCGTCTCATCGAGGGTGAACAGGACCAAGTGGAAGTCCTTCGCCGTCCCGAAATCCTGCAGCAGCGGGCGCACGGCCTCGGTGTAGTTCACGGCAACCGGTATGTCGTGGCCGGTGTCCGCGCCGAAGGCCTCGAACGTGGGCGTGTGGTGGTTGCGGAACGAACCCGGGTGGATGGTCATGACCAGACCGTCCTCCACCGACATCCGCGCCATCTGGTAGATCATGTGCGCCTCGAAGGCGTCCCGGTCCGCAGCACTCGCCTGGCCCGTCCGGCCGCACTCGAAAAGCCGCTCCGCTTCGCCGTCGTCCAGTTTCAGCGTGGTGGGCGTGAAGACGCCGTGGTCCGCGGACACCGCGCCGCGCTCCACGAAGTGGCGCCGGCGAGCCTCGAGGGCCTTGATGTAGCCGGCGTAGCCCGAGGCGCCGTCCCCGGCAGCTCCGATGAGGCGCTCCACGTTGTCCTGCCAGGCCGGGTGCGCCATGTTCAGGTACTGGTCCGGCCGGAACGTGGGCAGCACGCGGGCGGCGAACGAAGGGTCCGCCTGCAGCGCGGCATGGCTGTCAAGCGAGTCAAGGGGGTCATCGGTGGTGGCGAGCACCTCGATGTTGAATTCCTTGAACAGCTCCCGCGGCCGGAAACCCGGCTCGGAGAGTTTGGCCTGGAGTGCATCGTAAAGCCGGTCGGCGTTGTCCTTGGACGGCTCCTCCGCCAGGCCAAAGACGTGGGCAAACTCCTGCCGGATCCAGTAGCCGGACGCCGTTCCTTCAAAGTTGGGCCACGCCTCGCAGAAGTGGCGCCAGACCTCCCGTGAATCAGCAGGCTGATTGCCGAGCCCCAACTGGTCCATGGGCACCCCGCCGGCGTGGATCAGCCTGGTGACGTAATGGTCCGGGGTGACCAGGAGCGCGGCGGGATCGGGAAAGGGCGTGTTCTGCTCGATGACTGCCGCATCCACATGCCCATGCGGGGAGATGATGGGCAGCCCTTCCACTTTCTTGAAGAGCGACCGCGCGATGTCCCGGACCCCGGGATCGGCCGGCAGCAGCCGGTCCGGGTGGTCCGCTATTGGCTGTGCCATGGTCAACGCCTTCCTGCCGCGACGGAGAGCCCTGCCAGGGCCGCCGTGGAACGCAGGTAATCGAGGTTGTCCGCGGTCCGTTCGGCCAGCGGGAGTTCGGTGGAGAAGTCCTCCACAGTCACCCACCCGTCATAGCCAAAGGCCGCGAGCGCCTTGAAGTACTGGAGGACACTGCCCTGCCCTGACCGGAGCGGAGCCCACTCGTTGCGGTAGACAGCCGCGCCGGACTCGTCGATTTCTCCGCTGTTGACCCACAGCGCGTTCTTGACGTGGACGTGCGCCAGGTAGTCGCCCAGGAGTTCGAAGGCGGGGAGGTAGTCCTCCTGGCCTTCGATAAGCAGGTTGCCCAGGTCATGGATGACGCCCACGTGCTGCGGATCCAGTCCGTCCAGCAGCCGCAGGGCGGAGGATGCCGAAGCGGTGATGGTCCGGTGGTGGAGTTCCACCAGCGCCTTCACTCCATGGTGTGCTGCCCGCTCGGCGATCCATTCAAAGTCACGCCGGGCTGCCGCGAAGAGCTCCGGGTAGGGCGTGCCGCTGGCCGGTTCGTTGCCCCAGGCTGCCGTCCCGAGCGGAAGCGTGGTGACACGAACCTTTTCCGCGCCCAGCTTGGCCGTGGCTGCCAGCATCCGGTCCACGTCAGCGTGGTTGTCACACCGGGCGTACCCTCCGATGCCGGAGAACTCCAGGCCGGCCCCGCTGGTGAGGGTGGCGAGCCGGTCCAGGTGGTCCTCCATGCCGGTGAGCGGGATGGTGGCCCTGTTGCCGGCCCAGAAGCCTGGCGCATCTGCTTCTGCCTGGTCGGTGATGCGCCATTCGACGCCGTCCCAGCCCTGGTCGGCGAGGTGCTTCACTGCCTCTTCGGGAGCCCATTCGGGGGTTGATGCCGTAAATACTGAAAACTTCATGGTGTCAGGCGCTTTCTGCCGCACTGCCGGTGCGGACTTCAAGGTCGTTGTACTTGCCTGCAAGGACGTCGTCGAAGAGGACGGGCTGGCCGAGGGTGGCCGAAACGTAGACGGAGCGCACGGCCGCGAGCGCGTTGACCGCGTCACTGACGGTGACGCCCGGCTGCCGGCCGCCGGCGATGGCGGCAAGAATGTCCCGGTACTGGCGGACGTGCCCGGCGGGGTACGTGGTGGGGTCCGCGGCTTTGTAGTCCTCCACCGGGTACTTGGCCAGTTCCTGTTCGGCCTGGTTGCCGCCGCCCTGGAGGCCCATGTCCGCGGACTCGCCGCCGGCGTCCTTGCTGTGGAAGTACTGCAGCCGGTCGTTGTCCACCACGGCGGATCCTTCGGATCCCATGAGCTGGACGCGGACAGTCAGCCCGGGGTAGGCGGCCGTGGTGGCGTGCAGGACTGCCAGTCCGCCGTTTTCGAAGGTGACGGTGGCTACGGCGGTGTCCTCCACTTCGATCCGTTCATGGGCCAGCAGGGCGGTGTGCGCGTGGATCTCCACGGGGCGCCCCATGAACCAGAGGAGCAGGTCAACGGTGTGCACGCCCTGGTTCATCAACGCACCGCCGCCGTCCATGGCCCACGTGCCGCGCCAGTCGCCGGAGTCGTAGTAGCCCTGGCTGCGCCACCATGCCACCGATGCGATGGCTGAGGTGAGCCGGCCGAAACGTCCCTTGGCGATAGCGTCCGCCACAGCCACGCTTGACTGGTCGAACCGGTGCTGGCTGATGACCGAGGCAACGACTCCCTTTTCCGCGGCTTCCTTTGCGGCGGCCTCGATTTCCTGGGCCCGGGTGAGGTCCACGTCGAGGGGCTTTTCGATCACCACGTGCTTGCCGGCGGCCAGGACCTCCAGTCCCTGCTGGATGTGAAGGCCGCTGGGCGTTGCCAATGCGACAAGGTCAATGTCCTGCGCAGCAAAGGCCTCCGCCTGCGAGGTGTACAGCGCGGGCCGTTCCCCGCCCTGCTTCTCGATGAAATCGGCAAGCGCTTCGGCTGCCGCCGGAATGGCGTCGACGAGGGCGACGATCCGGGCCTCCGGGAAGGACTGGAGGGCTACGGCGTGGGTGCGGCCGATGACGCCGCATCCAGTAATGGCTACGTTCAAGGTGCTCATGCGGTCTGGACTCCTGCGTCTGCGGTGACTTTTGCGAAGGCTCGGGCTGCGATGCCGAAGGCGGTGGGGCCGGAGAACCCGCCCAGCCCATGGGCGCCCGCAAGGTGCGGTTCAAGGGAGGCGAAGCCCTGGTACCCGTCGGCTTTGAGTGCTTCCACGGTCCTGAGCAGGTCACCGTCTCCCTCGCCGGCCGGCGTGACGTGGCCGTTCTCGAACAGTGCATCCTTGACCTGCAGGTATTCCAGGTACGGGCGCAGTTTCGTGTATGCCTCGTCGAAGGGCTTGACCCCCACCTGGACGAAGTTTGCCGCGTCCCAGGCAACCTTCAGGGCGGGCGAGTTGACGGTCTCGATGATGTCCAGGACCCGGTCCGGAACATCCCCGAAGATGTCCTTCTCGTTCTCGTGCAGGAGGATCACACCCGCTTCCTCCGCCACATCGGCGAGGGCCCGCATGCGCTCCATGACAGCGTCGCGGATGCTTTCCACCTGCACGGACTCGCCGTAGTAGAAGGAGAAGATGCGGATGTACCTGGCGTCCAGGACCTTGGCCGCATTCACGGCACGGCGCAGCCGCTCCACTTCGTGCTCCACCGGGAGGCTGACGTCCACCTTGCCAATCGGGGAAGCGATGGCCGAAACCTTCATGCCCTTCTCCGACAGCAGGGACGCGAGGGCCTGGAGCTGATCGTCGCTGAGGTCCACGATGTTGGTGCCCCACGCGCTGCGGACCTCGATGTGGTTGGCGCCGAGGGCCTGCAGCACTGCGATCTGGACTGCGGGGTCGTCGTCGATCTCGTCGCCGAAGCCTGACAGCTGCCAGGTGACCTGGGTGGTCGAAACCATGGTTATTTAACTCCTCCGGCGGTCAGCCCGCCTACTAGGTAACGCTGGAAAATCAGGTAGAGAATGACCACCGGTGCGGCGCACACCAGGGCTGCCGCCATCATCTGGCCGTAGAAGGGAATGGCGCCGCCTTCCTGGGAAGCACCAAAGATTTGAAGTGCGACGGCGGCCGTCTGGCTTTCGGGGCGCGTCATCACCGAGGCGAACAGCACGTCGTTCCAGCCGAGCAGGAACGCGAAGATGCCGGAGACAACGATGCCGGGCCAGCTGAGCGGCAGGATGATGCGGAAAAGGACTCCGACGTTGGACGCGCCGTCGATCCTTGCTGCTTCTTCGAGTTCCTTGGGGAGCCCGCGGAGATAGGTGACCATCACCCAGGTGGAGAACGGCATGGCGAACGTCAGGTAGGTGACGAAGAGGCCCCACTGGGTTCCGATGACCTGGATCCCCAGATAGGTGGCGGCCGAGGAAAACAGGACGAAGACCGGCAGCACCATCAGGGTGCCGGGCACGGACTGCAGGGCCAGCAGGCCACGGAGGATGGTCAGCCGGCCGCGGAAGGTGTAGCGGACCAGTACGAAAGCGGTGGAGATGGACATCGCGGCGGAAACCACAGCGGTTGCGCCCGCCACCAACACACTGTTGGTAAGGCCGGTGGCCAGGCCCACGCTGGTCCAGATCTTTGAGTAGTTCTCGAACGTGACTGTCGATGGCCAGAACTCGCCGTTGGCCACGCCGATGTCCGAGTTCACCGAGGCCAGGAAGATGTACAGCACCGGGATCAGGACCAGGGCGCCCAGGAACACCAGGACGAAAATCAGCAGCGGGGTCGGGAGCAGCCGCAGCACCTCGTGCTGCCGGTGCGAGCCCGGACGGTCGATGTCAGAGGCTGGGGCACTCCGCCGGGTGGCTGTCGTGGTGCTCATTTCTTTGCTCCAGGTGTTTCGGCGTCGTCAAGCTTGACGGCACGGAGGTAGACGAACAGCGGAATGGCGATGAGCACCAGGGAGATGAAGGCCATGGCGGCGCTCAGGCCAAAGCGGAAGCTCTGGAAGCTGGTGACGTAGGTCAGGATGGGCAGGACTTCGACGTCGGCCGGGGCCGGAACACCGAACAGCACGAACGGAAGGGTGAAGTTGTTGATGTGGTGCAGCATCCCGATCAGGAAGGCCAGCGACAGCGGGCCTTTCAGGTAGGGGAAGATCACGTACCGCAGCTTGTTCCACCACAGTGCCCCGTCCAGGGCCGAAGCTTCATGTACTTCGTGGTCCACGGACTGGAGGCCAGACAGCGCCAACAGGTAGATGAACGGCCAGGAGGCCCATATCTGGACCAGGACCAGTGTCCAAAAGGTCTGCGGCCCGTTGAGCCACAGCCCGACGTGAATGCCCACGGTGGCCAGGGCCTCGTCCACGATTCCGCCGGGCTGGAGCATGGTCCGCCAGACGGTGGCCACCACGAAGGATGGGAGGACGTACGGGATGAGGAAGATCGAGCGGATCACTGCCCGGCCCTTGAACGCGTTCTGCGTGGCAACCGCGGCGGCAATGCCCAGCGGCAGCGTCACCACCATGGCCAGCAGCGAGTAGCTGACACTGAGCCAGACGGCGTGCAGCAGCGGCGAAGCTGTAATCGCTTCAACGAAGTTTTCCACTCCGATGATCGGCGCGCTGATCCATTTCCGCAGGGTGTACTGGTCCAGGTTGAGGACCGACATGTAGATGCCCAGCAGGAGCGGTACCACGATGATGATGATCATCAGGGTGCCGCCGGGGATAAGCATCCAGAGGGGGCGGTTTCGTTCGCTCAGGCCTTTGCGGCGCAGTCCGCCCTCGTGGCCGTGCTGCTGCCCGGAATCGGGGACGTTTTGGGGCGCCCGGCCCGCGGCGGTATCTGCCGCGGGCCGGACTTCATGTGAGGCGTCGGTTGACATCAGAACTTATCCTTTGGAGGCCCGGTCCAGGGATGCCTGGCCCTTGTTCTGGGCGTCCTTGATCCTTTGTTCGAGGGCGGCCTCGTCCACCTTGCCGGCGGCCAGGTCAGGAACGGACTGGACGGTGACGTTGAGCAGTCCCAGCTGGATGTCGCCCCAGGCACCGGTGAACGGCGTTGCCTTGGATTTGGCAGCGGCATCGGCCAGCGGCTTCAGTTTGGGATCCGTCAGGCTGGCAAGCGCCTCGGCGTTCGCGGGCAGGTCACCGAAGGTCTTCTGGTAGTTCAGCTGCTCTTCCTTGGACGTGATCAGCTTGATGTACGCGAAGGCCAGGTCCTTCTGCTTGGAGTAGTCAGCCACCACCAGGTTGTCGCCGGACAGGATGCTGGCGGCATCGCCGTCGGACTTGGACTGGGTCTCACCCGGTGCGATGGTGGGCATCAGGGTGTATTCGTACTTGCCCGCAACTGCGGACTTGTCGAGGGTGGGGATGGAGCTGGACGTGGTCATCATCAGGTAGCCGGCCTTGCCGCTGGCGAAGGCCGCCACAGCGTTGCTGTTGCTCCAGCCCACGGACGCGGGGTCAACAACCTTGTCCTGGGTCAACCAGCCGAAGTAGGTCTGGTAGGCCTTCTTGACCGTGGGGTCATCCATTCTCAGCTTGTTGCCGTCCACCAGCGGGTTGCCGGCCTGCACGGACATGGCCCAGATGAACTTCCAGGGATCGTAGTTGTCCTTGTAGCCGGTGGCGATGCCGTAGGTGTCGCCGTTGGTCATCTTCTTGGCCTGGGCTGCCAGCTCATCCCAGCTGGTGGCGGGCTTGTCGATGCCTGCCGCTGCCAGCAGGTCCTTGTTGTAGGCCATGACGAAGGGCCGGCTGACGAACGGGATGCCGGCCAGGTGGTCCTTGTCCGGGCCCGAGATGCCCAGGGCGGCCTGGTTGAAGCGATCCTTGCCGCCAACTTTCTTCCAGTCGTCATCGGAAAGGGTGACAAACGCCTTGGTGGCGTAGGCCGTGGGGGTGAATGTTGTGCCAAGTCCGTAGATATCCGGGCCCTGGCCCGATACCACCGACGTCTGGATGCGGGTGAGCTCATCGTTGGCCGAAGCGAAGGTTTCAAACTTTACGTCCGCGCCGGTCTCAGCCTTGAACTTGGCCGCTATATCGCTCTGCCACTGCTTCTGCTGCTCGGGGTACTGGCTCAGGACGCCCACCAGGACGTTGAGCGTCTTGCCCGTACCGTCCACCTTCCCATCGGCGTTGGTGGAGCCGCCCCCTCCGGAACCGGAGCCTGATCCGCAACCGGTCAGGGCGAGTGCTGCAGCCGTGACAATCGCCGCGAGCCCAGTAGTCGATTTAAACCTCATTGTTTTTCTCCTCTAGGACACCCGCATGGCCACATCCGTCCTGTGGCGGAAATCACTGCAGGCGACTCGAAAGCCAGTCTAGGAAGACGGCAAGCCGGTGGCAAGCGGTTGCCAAAAGTTGCCATAAATGCTCAGATAGGTGCATCAGGCATCCAGCGGCGAGTAGCCTTGGAGGCCCCACTTGGCCGGCGATTCCGGTCCGCGAGGAAAGGCCACAGCGATGGCAGACCCGACAATGAAGGCGTCACGCCAAGCCAGTCCTGACGTGGGCGCACAGCGGGACCGGCCGCCCACCATCCGCGACGTTGCCGAGCTCGCAGGGGTGGCCACCTCCACCGTGTCACGTGCCCTCGCCCGGCCGGACCGCGTGAATCCCCGCACCCGGGTGCGGATCGAGGAAGCGGCAGCGGAACTCAACTACGTCCCCAGTTCCCAGGCGCGTGGGCTCAGTTCGGGCCGGACCAATGCAGTGGCAGTGCTGGTTCCCGACATCACCAACCCGTTCTACTTCGACATCATCAGGGGCACGCAGCACCAGCTCAAGGCCGCCGGCGTCACCCAGCTCCTGGTGGACACCGAGGAGTCAAGCGAGATGGAGCTGGACGCGCTGCATAAGATGCGGAAATCCGCGGACGGGTTCATCCTTGCTGCTTCCCGCCTGTCGGACGCCCAGTTGGCCGAGGTCTCACAGTCGCAGCCCCTGGTGACCTTCAACCGTGCTTCCACCAGCGCTCCGACCGTGATGATCGATACGCCCTCCGCCATCATCCAGGCACTGGAGCACTTGGCCTCGCTGGGCCATCACAAGGTTTGCTACGTCGCAGGCCCACCAACCTCATGGTCCAACCAGATGCGGTGGAAGGTCTTCGAGGAGGATGCGGGCAGGCGTGGAATGGAAGTGCACCGCATTGGCCCCTACACCCCGAAGACCACTTCGGGGGCTGCTGCTGCCGATGCAGCGGTCAGGACCGGTGCAACGGCCTGCATCGTCTTCAACGACCTGCTGGCCATCGGCATGTTGCAGCGCCTGCAGGCCCGTGGCATCCGTGTCCCTCAAGACATGAGCATTATCGGATCGGACGATATCTTCGGCGCGGACTTCTGCAACCCACCACTGACCACCATCTCCAGCCCCATCGAACAGGCGGGCAGGGTGGCGGTGTCCATGCTGCTGGCACAGCTCAACCCGTTGTCAGGAAACGCCTCCCGCCAACTGGCCGTCATGCCCACCCATCTCACTATCCGGGAGTCCACGGGCCCCGCGCCGGCGTAGCCCCCGCATGGCGGCGTACATCCGTGGGTACCCCGGTGGTGTCTCCGCAGGACGTTCGAGGGGAAACCCATTACCCGGGCGTAGCCTACCGGCTCCTTTTGGCGCCAGCGCATACTTGAAGCACCACTCAGGCCAATGGACAGGGAATCGTCCCAACCGCACCCTCACCGGCAGTCCCGGGGATCCTGCCGGCCTCCTGGCGAAGGGTGGAGGCCATTTCCATCGCTTCGCCCTTGAACAGAAACAGATTCGGTCTCGAAAGGGCTGAAGATCAACAATGAACCGCACCAAAATGGGGCTGCTGTCCGTCGCCTCCGCTGCCGCGCTTGCCGTGGGCCTTGCTCCCGGCACAGCGCTGGCACACGGCGGATCCGGGCACGGGAACCCGGACCACAGCGACGACTGGCGGAGCAATGACGATCAGCGCCGGCTCGTCAGGACCCTGCGCCACGTCACCGACGACTACCGCTGGCTGGAAAATGCCGAAGCAGACGGCTACCGCAAAATCACTGAATGCATCGACAAAAGCGGGGTGGGGGCGATGGGCTTCCACTACGCCAAGCAGGAACTGATCGATGACAAGACCCAGGCCCGGAAACCCGAGGTGCTGGTGTACATGCCCGATGAGGACGGACGGTATGAACTGGTGGCAGCCGAGTTCCTCTCGACCGCGGCGGAACGTCCTGAGCTCGCCGGACTCGATTTCGAGGACGGACCGTTCCCCGGCTCGTACGCACTCCACGCATGGATTTGGCGGGACAACCCGGACGGCATGTTCGCTTCCTACAACCCGGACCTCACCTGCCCTAAGTAGGTCCGTCGCGCCCGGAATAGGGAAAGGCGGGCGTACGACGCCGGGAGCCACCCGCCGTCGTACGCCCGCCTCAAGCCGCCAGGCAGCTTAGCCGGCGTCAGCTACAACGCCGACCACCCGCCGTCGGAGGCAAGGATTGCACCGTTGACGTTGGTGCCGTCGTCGCTGAGCAGGAACGTGATCGACGCCGCGAGCTGCGCGGCAGTGGCCGGTGCTGGGATGTTGGCCTGCATCAGCGGGCCAAGGCGCTCGGCCGCCAGCTGCGAACCCCAGTTGGCCACGATGTTGGTGATGGTGGCGCCAGGTGCCACAGCATTGAAGCGGAGCCCCTTGGGCCCGTACATCACTGCCGAATTCCTGGTCAACCCATTCACAGCGTGCTTGGACGCAGTGTAGGCCGCGCCGGCTGCTGAGCCCCGCAAGCCGGCTTCGGAGGACACGTTGACCACAGAACCCGTCCCGGCATCGAGCATCAGCGGCAGCACCGCCCGGGTCAGCCGCATCAGGGCGGTGACGTTGATGCGGAACACACGCTCCCAGGTCTCGTCATCCACGTCGTGGATCGGCGCGAAGTTGTCCATGATGCCGGCAACGTTCGCCAGCGCATCCACCCGGCCACCCGCGGCGCGAACCACCGCTGCCACCGTTTCCTCCGTGGAGATGTCCCCCGCCACCGGGACCGGGTCCAGTCCGGCGTTCTGCTCCACGAGCTCGTCCAGCCGCTCCTTGCTGATATCGGCGGCTATCACCCGCCCGCCCTCTTTTGCCACCCGCAGCGCGGTTGCCTTCCCGATGCCCGAGCCTGCACCGGTGACGATGACGGTCTTGCCTGCGAAGCGGCCCTGCGTGACCACTTCCTGCCATGAAGCCTCGTTGCCCATGAGTTTCCTTCCAAGGTGCAAGCGGAATGCCCACGCCCAGGGCGGTGAAGGGCGGCATCCCCGGGATGCCGCCCTTCATTTCTGCTGAAAGGCTAGAGCTTGTCAGTCCTGTCTTCGCCACCCTTGTGGCCGGCTCCGCGCAGGTTTTCCTGGACCTTCCCGAACAGGTCCTTGATGGTGGACTCCGCGTTGGAAATGACGTCCACGGGAACGAAGACCTCATGGGTCACCGGCAGGTCGTATTCATCCTTCAGGTGCGTGCCGTTTCCCACGCCCGTCAGGGACAGGTAGACCATGGCCTCAGTCCGGGCAATGCCTGCGAGCTTGCCGAACACGACGGTGAACTCATTCGGCTGGAAACTGATGGTCTGCCCGATGTGGCTGCGGCCCAGTTCACCCGCGGGAACGGCCTTCTCCGACTGGCTTCCGGTGTAGTCCATGAACTTCTCCTTCGATCGCCAACACGTACGCAGGCAGTCTAACCCTGGCCCCTTCACCCCGTCACAGGCTCTGCTGGAGCCGTGCACAAAGTCCAGCCTGCGCTGGTGGCCATTCCTCCATTGAGCCCGGCAGTGGCGCCGCTGTTTGATGGCATCACCGGGCGGCAACGGCCGCGCCGGCCGGACCCCCTCAAAGGAAAAACCGTGACTTCAATGACGAGCCGCGTTAAGAGCCCGATAAAGAGCCCTGTCCGCTGGGACACCGTCGAGAACGGCGATGCAGTGGAAGTCAGGCACAATGGACGCACCGTGTTCAGCGGTCTGGTGGACGCCAGGACCGACGACGGCGATGTGGTGTGGGTGACAGCTCCTGCGGGCGGCCGGCGCCTGTTCCACATTGCAGACGGCTTTGACCTGGCGGGAGTGCCGGCATGACGGACTGCCCGGAGGACTGCCACTACTGCACCGGCCCCGAGACCGACTGAGGCAACCAGGGACGTGTTTGATACCCGGATCATCACGATCCGGGCATCAAATTGCCGCTACTGCAGGTGGCATCGTTGACGCGGGCAACAGGTACCGCGAAGGTGGTGCCATGAGGTCTCAGAAAATTTCCCAGGGGTTGGTTATGACGACGGCGGCTGCAGCGGCAGCACTGTTGCTCACCGCGTGCGGTCCAAGCCAGCCGCAGTCCCAGACGACGACGTCGCCCTCGCCCTCGCCCTCGGGCAGCGGGCAGGCCAGCCAGTCAGCCGCACCGTCGGCCACCACGCAGTCTTCGGCGCCGCCCACGTCAACGCCGTCCTCCCCGGCTCCCGCCACCACTGCCGCAGGCGCCCCCGGCCTGTGCAAGGCAGCCGGCCTCACCGCCGCCACCGACGCTTCCGGCGGCGGCGCCGCGGGCAGCGTCTACATGAAGCTGAACCTCACCAACAAGGGCTCCGAACCCTGCATCCTCAGGGGCTTCCCCGGCGTTTCCCTGGTGGCGGACGCCGCCGGGGAACCGATCGGCGCCCCGGCGACGCGGGACGACTCCGCCGGTGTGGTGGACGTCCTGCTGGCTCCCGGCCAGACCGGCACAGCAGTGCTGCGCTACACGCAGGCCCTCAACTACCAGGGCTGCTCACCCGTGGATGCCGCCGGCTACCGGATCTACCCGCCGGAGGACACCGACTCGCTGTTCATCCCGCAGCCCACAACGGCCTGCAGCAACGCAGACATTGCCCTGCTCTCCATCGGAGCATTCCAGCCCGCCTGACCCGCAAACCATTCCGTCAATGACTGAAGGCGGCCCGGCTATCAAGCCGGGCCGCCTTCAGTAGTCCTGGGCCGCCGTCGGAGGTTTCCCCCCGACGGCGGTCCTGTCAGTTATCGGCAGTGCAGTGTGGTTACCGGGCTGCCGTGCTGGTGCGGCCTGTGCGCGCCGTCCCGCGGGACAGCGCCACGCCCAGGCCGATCATGGCGACTCCGAGGACGAAGTGAAGCCAGTTGTCAGCACTGTTGACCGGCACGAAATTGGCTCCGCTGTCCTGGCCGATGAGCAGGCCGTAGAGCCACAGCACCAGATAGATGGCGCCGCCGACCACCAGGTAGTTCTTCGACGCTGCCGCAGTGCGGGCCATGGCGATGCCCGCGATGCCGAAGAGCAGGTGGACGATGTTGTGCAGGATCGAAACCTGGAAGATGCCCAGCAGCAGGGCGCCGGACCCGTGTCCAGCGAACCCCAGGGACTCGTAGTTGGAAATGATGCCCGGGATGAACCCGAGGACCCCCACCAGGAGGAACACCACGCCTACGGCAAGGGTGGCTTTTTGGATGTTGGTCCGGCCTACGGTGCGACCGCCGGAATTCATGGTTGTCATGATGTCTCCTGCTTGTGTCGTTGGTGCATCACTGGCTGCCGGGCGATGCACGACCATTGGTGCTCGACCGTAGACTTAACCCCCGACATCGTAAGTATACTTAGCAAATCCGCCGCGGATAGTAAGGGTCAGTAACAGACCCATCACAAATTGGCCTGTGAAGGCCTTGGACCGGAGGCAGGTTGGACCCGCATGACGTCGATTTGGCTGGACCGCAGGGAACCTTTCACATCTGACCCGTTCGAACCCGACACGAGGTACGACACAGTGGTGGCCGGCGCCGGCCTCACCGGTTTGGTCGCGGCGCTGCTGCTGGCCCGCTCCGGGCAGAGTGTGCTGGTGCTTGAGGCCCGCCACCCCGGCGCCGTGACCACCGGCAACACCACAGCAAAAGTGACCCTGCTGCAGGGAACGTTCCTGTCCCGGCTCGCCCGCCAATACTCCCAAAAACAAGTGCAGGCGTACGTTGACGGAAACCGGGAAGGGCAGGCATGGCTGCTGCGCTACCTCGAAGAACAGGGCGTGTCCTTCCAGCGCCGTGACGCCTACACCTACGCCGCCTCCGCCCAGGGCACCGAAAAGCTGCGGGAAGAGATCAGCGCCGCTACCACCGCCGGGCTGGACGTGGACTACGTCCGCGACGCCGGCCTGCCCTTTCCGGTACACGGTGCCGTGCGCATGCGGAACCAAGCCCAGATCAACCCGATGGACGTCCTTGACGCACTGGTGGCGGACATCCGCAGCCGGGGCGGACGGGTCGTCAGCGGCGTTCGCCTCCGGGACGTCACCGGTGACTCCCCATCCGCCGTCCGGACTGACCGGGGCAGCGTCAGGGCGGACAAAGTGGTCCTGGCCACCGGCATCCCCGTCCTGGACCGCGGCCTGTATTTCGCCAAGTTGAAGCCAAGCCGCTCCTACGCGGCCGCACTCCAGCTGCAGGAGGACCAGGCACCTCCGCCCGGAACGTACATCTCCGTTGAGCAGCCCACCCACTCCCTCCGCGACTACGAAGTGGACGGCAGGAACCTGCTGCTGGTGGGCGGCCACGGCCACCTGGTAGGCCGCACAGAGTCCGAAAAGGCACACCTCACCGGCCTGCTGGACTGGGCCGGGCAGCATTACCCCGGCGCCGTCACCACCCACAGATGGTCGGCGCAGGACTACATGCCCACCAACGGCATGCCGTTCTTCGGCAAACTCCCCCGCGGCAAGGGCCAGATCTACTTCGGCACCGGGTACAACAAGTGGGGAATGACCAATGCCGTGGCCGCCGCACTGGGCATCTCCGCGGACATCCTCGGTGGCCAGGTGCCTTGGGCGGACACCATCCACCACCGCATCACGTCGCCTGCCGGTGCGCTCTCCGCCGTCACGCTCAACGCCGGCGTGGCTGCCAGGATGGCCACGGATTGGGGAAAGGTGACCGCGGAGGGCCGGAAAATCGACGGCCTGAAACGGGGTAGGGACCAGGCTCCGGCACCTGTGGCAACTGGTCCGTCCGCTGCCGCCACCCCGCCGGAAGGGCAGGGCAAGGTCTACCGTGACGGCAACCGCCCGGTAGCAGTGTCCACCGTGGACGGAAGCACCTGCCGTCTGTCCGCAGTCTGCACCCACTTGGGCGGCATCCTGCACTGGAATGACAACGAACGAACGTGGGACTGCCCGCTGCACGGCTCCCGCTTCACCAACGAGGGCAAGCTCCTCGAGGGCCCCGCCACCAAGGATCTGCAGCAGGCCGGAACCCAGGCGCAACCCTGATCCATCGGGAGTTGAGTGTCAGTGGCTTGGGGCATGATGGAGGCATGAACCAGGAACAGCGTCCTGCCGGCAGCCGTGCTTCCGGCGCAGCTGCACCCATGGGCCAGTTCAGCCGGCCCACCCGGGAGTGGTTCCTGGGCGCCTTTTCCGAGCCAACTCCCGCACAGGCCGGGGCCTGGAACGCTATTTCCTCCGGCTCGCACGCGCTGGTGGTTGCTCCCACCGGCTCCGGTAAGACGCTCGCCGCCTTCCTCTGGGCACTCGACCGGCTCCTGGCGTCTGCGTCCCAGGCCCCTGAATCGGCGGCAGCTGAGACGCCCGCCAAAGGCAAACGGGCCCGTCCGCCCAAACGCAAGACCCGCGTCCTCTACATTTCGCCCCTTAAGGCTTTGGGCGTGGACGTTGAACGGAACCTGCGGTCACCGCTGATCGGGATCACCCAGACAGCCAAGCGGCTGGGACTTCCCGCGCCGCTGATCACGGTGGGGGTCCGGTCCGGGGATACGCCTGCCGCGGACCGCCGCGCACTTTTGAGCAGTCCGCCGGACATCCTCATCACCACTCCCGAGTCCCTGTTCCTCATGCTCACCTCCAAGGCCCGGGAGACCCTTGCCGAGGTGGACACCATCATCATTGACGAGGTCCACGCCGTGGCCGGCACCAAGCGCGGTGCACACCTCGCTGTCTCGCTGGAGCGGCTTGACGCGCTGCTGCCCAAACCCGCACAGCGCATCGGGCTCTCCGCCACGGTGGAACCCAAGGAACTCGTGGCCCAGTTCCTTGCCGGTTCGGCCCCCGTGGAAATCGTGGCCCCGCCCGCCAGGAAGAACTGGGACCTGACGGTCTCCGTACCCGTGGAGGACATGTCGGACCTGCAGGGTGCCGCGGGAGCGTTTGATTCCGGGCCGGCCTCCGGGCTCCAGCCGCAGGCATCCATCTGGCCGCATGTGGAGGAGAAGATCGTCGACCTGGTGCTGGCAAACCAGTCCACCATTGTCTTCGCCAACTCCCGGCGCCTGGCAGAGCGCCTGACGGCCCGGCTCAACGAAATCTACGCCGAACGCCAGCTGATTGCGGTGGGCGGCGGCTGGGACGATCCCACTCCGGAAGGGCACGCTGGTGCCTCCGGCACCCAGGAGGCAACGGCGTCGGGCGTTCCCGCGTCAACCGCCACGCCGGCCCACATGATGGCCCAGGCCGGAAGCTCCGCGGGGGCGGACCCCGTCCTGGCGCGCGCCCACCACGGTTCCGTCTCCAAGGACCAGCGCGCACTCATCGAGGACGACCTGAAGTCCGGCCGGTTGCGCTGTGTGGTGGCGACATCATCCCTGGAACTTGGGATCGACATGGGTGCAGTGGACCTGGTGGTGCAGGTGGAGTCGCCGCCTTCGGTGGCCAGCGGGCTGCAGCGGGTGGGCCGGGCCGGACACCAGGTGGGTGAGATCTCCCAGGGCGTCCTTTTCCCCAAGCACCGGGCAGACCTTGTCCACACCGCCATCACCGTGGAGCGAATGCTGAACGGCAAGATCGAACGGCTCAGCATCCCGGCCAACCCACTGGACATCCTGGCCCAGCAGACCGTGGCCGCCACCGCCCTGGGCAGCATCGATGTGGAGGAATGGTTCAGCACCGTCCGGCGCTCGGCCCCTTTTGCCTCGCTTCCCCGCTCAGCGTTCGAGGCCACGCTGGATCTTCTGGCGGGCCGCTACCCGTCCGATGAGTTCGCTGAACTGCGGCCTAGGATCATCTGGGACCGCAACGCCGGCACCATCGAGGGCCGGCCCGGCGCCCAGCGCCTGGCAGTCACGTCAGGCGGCACCATCCCGGACCGCGGCTTGTTCGGTGTCTACATCATCGGCACCGAGCAGGAAGGCGTGGCTTCCCCTGCGGAGGACGGAAAACCGGCCCGCGCTCCGAAAGGCGGCCGGCGCGTGGGCGAACTGGACGAAGAAATGGTCTACGAGTCCCGCGTGGGCGACGTCTTCGCACTGGGTGCCACCAGCTGGAAGATCGAGGACATCACGCACGACCGTGTCCTGGTCTCCCCCGCCTTCGGGCAGCCCGGCAAGCTTCCGTTCTGGAAGGGTGACTCCCTGGGGCGGCCAGTGGACCTGGGCCGTGCGCTGGGCGCCTTTGTCCGCGAGCTCTCGGCCTCCGACGCTGGCCCCGCCGCCGAACGCTGCAAGGCCAGCGGGCTGGACGACTTCGCGGCGAACAACCTCATCCAGTACCTCACCGAGCAAAAACAGGCCACGGAGGTGGTCCCCAGCGACACCACCCTGGTGGTGGAGCGGTTCCACGACGAACTCGGCGACTGGCGCGTGATCCTGCACAGCCCCTTTGGCATGCCGGTGCACGCGCCGTGGGCACTGGCTGTGGGGCAGCGGCTCCACCAGCGCTACGGGCTGGACGGCTCGGCGATGGCGGCCGACGACGGGATCGTGCTGCGGGTGCCCATGATGGAAGACGAGCCGCCCGGCGCCGAGCTGTTCCTCTTTGATCCCGAGGAACTGGAACAGATCGTCACAGCGGAGGTGGGTGGCAGCGCCCTGTTCGCGTCGCGGTTCCGGGAATGTGCGGCCCGCGCGCTCCTGCTGCCCAGGCAGACCCCAGGCAAACGCCAGCCCCTGTGGCAGCAGCGCCAGCGGTCGGCCCAGCTGCTGGACGTGGCCCGGAAGTACCCCACGTTCCCCATCGTCCTGGAAACGGTGCGCGAATGCCTGCAGGACGTCTACGATTTGCCCGCTTTGAAGGACATCGCCGCGTCCGTGGAACGGCGGGAACTGCGGATCCTGCAGACCACCACGCAGCAGCCCTCACCGTTCGCCAAGTCCCTGCTCTTCGGCTACGTGGCGCAGTTCCTCTACGAGGGCGATTCTCCGCTCGCGGAACGGCGCGCCGCCGCCCTGGCCCTGGACTCCACCCTCCTGAACGAGCTGCTGGGCCGCGTGGAGCTGCGCGAACTCCTGGATGCCAAGGTCATCGAAGCCACCGAGCGTGAGTTGCAGCGCCTGGCGCCGGACCGCAGGGCACGCGGGATGGAAGGCGTCGCGGACCTGCTGCGGCTGCTGGGTCCGCTGGCCCCTGAAGAAACCGCGGCGCGGTTGCAGGGCGGCGTCCCGGCGGTTGAATCTGTTGGTGAACCTGCCGAAACCGGGGCCGTCGAGGCCGGGCAGTTCGAAACCGGGCACGTCGAAACCGCAGCCCCTGAAACCCCGGCCGCCACCGTGGCAGAAGCGGCAGCGCACCTCGCCGCCCTCCAGCGCTCCAACCGCGCCATCAAGGTCAACATCGGCGGGGCTGAGCGTTTCGCCGCTGTAGAAGATGCAGCGCGTCTGCGGGATGCCATCGGCGTTCCGTTGCCCATGGGTGTGCCGTTGGCGTTCATCGAAACGGTTGCCGATCCCCTGGGCGATCTTGTCTCCCGGTACGCACGCACGCATGGTCCCTTCACTGCTGCCGAAGCAGCCGCCCGGCTGGGCCTGGGCGTGGCCGTGGTGGGAACCGCGCTGAAACGGCTGGCAGCGGACGGCCGCGTGGTGGAGGGTGAATTCCGGCCACATGTCACCTCGACGGCAGCCGCACTTGCAGAGTCAGCGTTGGATGAAACTGCACTTCCTGAATCAGCGCCGGTTGATGAACCAGCGCAGCCAACTGACGAGATCGCTTCGCCCGCTGAGGCGCCCGCGCCGGATGTCCCGCACTCCATTGCCAGTGAATGGTGCGACGCCGAGGTGCTGCGCAAGCTCCGCCGTCGTTCACTGGCTGCCCTGCGGGCGGAAGTGGAGCCTGTGGATGCCGCTGCCTACGGACGCTTCCTGCCCGCGTGGCAGCATGTCAGGACGCCAGGCGGTGGCCGCGGCCAGCCCTCGCTGCGCGGACTGGACGGCATCATCACGGCCATTGACCAGCTCTCGGGGGTGCCCGTCCCGGCGTCGGCGTGGGAGCCCCTGGTGTTGGCCACCCGCGTGTCCAACTACCAGCCCGCCATGCTGGACGAACTCATGGCCGCCGGTGAAGTGCTCTGGTCCGGCGCAGGCCCCCTGCCCGGCAACGACGGCTGGATCAGCCTGCACCTGGCGGACTCAGCTGAGCTGACGCTCAACCCCGCACCTGAGTTCGAGCCGGGGGACGCGGGCCGGCGGCTCCTGGACCATCTGCGCAACAACGGCGGCGGATACTTCTTCCGGCAACTGACGGAGGTGGCCGGCGGCATGGACGCCGTCCTGAGCGACCAAGAGGTGGTGGCAGCACTCTGGGATCTGGCGTGGGCAGGGAGGATCACCGGCGACACCTTCGCCCCCGTCCGCGCCCTGATCGCCGGTGGCCACACCGCGCACCGGCAGGTAGCCCGTGCACCGCGTGCCAGGGCGCCTCGGCTGAGCCGCCTGGGCCGTTCCCATGGCACCGGCCTCATGGGCTCCCCCGGACTGGCCGGCGGGCGGTACGGACCGCAGGGTACCGCCTCTCCGCCCACCGCGGCAGGCCGCTGGTCAGCGCTTCCGGAGCCTGAACTCGATCCCACTATCCATGCCCGCGCCACCGCCGAACTCCTGCTGGACCGTTACGGCGTGGTGACCAGAGGTTCGGTCATGGCGGAACAGATCATGGGCGGCTTCGGACTCATGTACAAGGTGCTGGCGCGGCTCGAGGAAGCAGGCCGGTGCCGCCGCGGCTACTTCATCGAGCACCTGGGCGCCGCCCAGTTCGCGGTTCCCGCCACCGTGGACCGGCTCCGCTCCTACTCCGAGGACAACCAACTGGCCAAGGCCGAACCCGTGGCCCTGGCCCTCGCCGCCACCGATCCCGCCAACCCCTACGGTGCCGCCCTGCCCTGGCCCGCGCTGCAGGAGGACGCCGGCACGGGGCACCGGCCGGGCCGGAAAGCGGGGGCGCTGGTGGTGCTGGTGGACGGCGCGCTGGTCCTCTACGTGGAGCGCGGCGGAAAGACCCTGCTGGCCTTCACCGAGGACGACGCCGTGCTGGCGGCAGCGGCTGCCGCGCTGGTGGGGGTGGTGACCCGCGGAGCGGTGGACAAGCTGTTCATGGAGAAGGTAAACGGTCACGACCTCCTGGACACCCCGGTCGCTGCTGCCCTGAGCTCGGCAGGCGCCTACTCCACCCCGAAGGGACTGAGGATCCGTGCCTGAGGGCGATTCCGTCTGGCGGGCCGCCCACCAACTGCATGAGGCCCTGGCGGGACAGACTTTAATTGCGTCGGATTTCCGCGTGCCCCGGTTCGCCACGCTGAACCTGGCCGGCTGGACCCTGAAGGAGGTTGTCCCCCGCGGCAAGCACCTGCTGATGCGGGTGGTCAGCCCGGAAGACAAAAGACTGACCATCCATTCGCACCTGAAGATGGAAGGCACGTGGCAGGTCTATCCGCCCGGCGGCAGGTGGCGGAAACCAGGCTTTACCGCCAGGTGCGTGCTGCGGACGGCAGTGGCAGACGCCGTCGGCTTTTCGCTTGGCATCGTGGAGGTGGTGGCAACCGCTAACGAGGACGCCATCGTCGGCTTCCTCGGCCCGGACCTCCTGGGCCCGGACTGGGACCTGGACGAGGCAGAACGCCGCATCCGCTCCCGCCCTGAAGTCCCCATCGGAGTAGCGCTGCTGGACCAGCGGAACCTCGCGGGCATCGGCAACATCTACCGCTGCGAAGCGTGCTTCCTTTCAGGGGTGCATCCTGCTACGCCTGTCTCCGAGGTGCCGGACGTCCGGACCATGATGACCGACGCCAAGCAGCTCCTGGAGGTCAACCTGGGCCCGGGACGCCGGGTCACCATCCTCAACACCCGTGGCATGCCGGTGGGCAGGATGGCCGGCAGGCCCGGCTACTGGGTGTATGGCCGGGAACGCCAGCCGTGCCTGAAGTGCGGTACGCCCATCCGGCGAGGACTTCTGGGCAAGCCCAATGGCGAAGAGGAACGAGACATCTACTTCTGCCCGAAATGCCAGCCTGCGCCTGGCTGACGTTCTGCGTTCAGGGCAGTCAACAGTTCGCCGCGCTGCTTTCACTGCTGGTCTTCCGCGGTGCGGGATTCACGGTGAAGCGCGGCAGCAGCACGTGCACCAGGGGGCCGATGGCCAGCGCGTACACCACCGTTCCCACGCCCACCGAACCGCCCAGCAGCCAGCCGGCCGCCAGCACGGTCACCTCGATGAGCGTGCGGGACATCCTTACGGTCCATCCGGTCCGGCGGGCCAGGCCAGTCATGAGACCGTCACGGGCACCCGGCCCAAAGCCGGCCCCGATGTAACAGGCCGAGGCGATGGCGTTTACCAGTACGGCCCCGGCGAGGAGCACAATCTGGACGGCCAAGTGGGATACCGGTGGGAGCAGTGCCAGGCCGATGTCCGCGAAGACGCCGACCAGGATGGCGTTGCACAAAGTCCCGAACCCAGGCATCTGCCGCAACGGGATCCACAGCAACAACACCAGGAAACTCACGATGATGACCACCAGGCCAATACTGAGCCCGGTGCGGTTGGCCAGCCCCTGGTGGAAGACGTCCCACGGATCCAGGCCCAGGCCGGCGCGGATGAACATGGCCAAGGAGATGCCGTACAAGGCGAGGCCGGTGAAGAGCTGGATCAATCTGCGGGTCATCATGCAACCATGTTCGCAACCAACTGGCATTTGTTTACATATCCAGTCTGAGATACTGGCTACATGGCCGCCGCCCTTACCGCCCTCTCCTTATCCCGCCTCCTTGGCCCTTGGAACAGCGGAACGGGACCGGCCTACCGTGAACTGGCCGACGTGGTGCGGCTGCTCATCCTGGATGGTCGGATACCGCTCGATACTGCCCTGCCCAGTGAGCGTTCGCTGTGCGATGCCCTGGCAGTCAGCCGCACCACGGTGACCGCGGCCTACGCCTCCCTCCGCGAGCAGGGGTTCCTCAGCAGCGGGCAAGGGAGCCGGGGCAAGACCCGCATTCCCGAACTCACTCCGTTCGGCCCGGCACTCTTCGGTCCCCAGCCGCCGTCCGCCGTCCCCCCGGCGCCAGGGCTCACCGCACCCGGGCTCACTGCGCCCGGGCTGGCTGCGCCTGGGGGACTTATCGACCTGGCATATTCCGCGCTGCCCGCGAGCGGCGAGGTGGTGCACCGGGCCTTTGCCGCGGCCCTGACCGAGCTTCCCGCCCTGCTCCCCGGCTTCGGGTACGACGCCCTGGGACTGCTGCCGCTGCGCCAAGCGGTGGCGGACCGGTATTCAGCAGCCGGAGTGCCGACCCACCCAGGCCAGATCATGGTGACGTCCGGCGCCCAGCACGCCCTGACCATCATCATCCGCACCCTCGCCGACCGGCAGGACCGCATCCTGGTGGAGCACCCGAGCTACCCCCATGCGCTGGATGCCGTCCGCTCGGCCCGGTGCAGGCCGGTACCGGTGTCGTTCGCGGAGTCCGGCTGGGACCTGCCGGCACTGGAATCCGCCATGGCGCAGCAACAGCCAAAACTTGCATACGTGGTCCCGGACTTCCACAACCCCACGGGCATGATCATGCCTGATGCCCAGCGCCGCCGACTGGCCCGCGCCGCCGCGGCGGCCGGAACCGTGCTGGTGGCGGATGAGACGCTCCGGGACCTCAACCTCGACGGCGTTGCCACAACTCCCCTTGCCGGGTTCAGCAGCTCTGTTGTGTCCATCGGATCGCTGAGCAAGTCCCACTGGGGCGGCCTGCGCACCGGCTGGATCCGGGCATCGGAACCGATGATCCAGCGCTTCGCCGCAGCCCGCACCACCCTGGACCTTGGCGGCCCCGTCATGGAGCAACTGGCCGCTGCCCACCTGGTCCGGGCCCTGGAAGAACCACTGCCCGCACTGCTGCAGACGCTGCGCCGCAACCGCTCCGCACTGCTCGGCCTCCTCGCGGAGCACCTCCCGACGTGGCAGGTGACGCCGCCTCCCGGCGGCCTGTCCGTGTGGTGCAGGCTTCCCGGACCCATCAGCACGGCGCTTACCGTGCTGGCGCCGGACTTTGGCATCAGGCTGGCGGCAGGCCCCCGGTTCGGGATCGGCGGCGCATTCGAACGCAACCTGCGGCTGCCCTTCACGCTCCCGCCGGCGAAGCTGGAGACCGCGGTGCTGGCCCTGCGGGCCGCCCAGGACAAACTCGACGCCGCACCCCAGCTTCGGCGCTCACTGACCCAGGCGCCCGCCATCGCCATCGCCTGATCCGGGAACAACTTCCCCACGGAGGTCGCCGGAACGGTGCGGGAACCCCGGGAACGGTACGGCGTCCCCGCACCGTTCCGGCGGTTTGGGGAGGCACCGGTCACGGGAGCCTTCAAAGGAAGGACAATATTCGGCACCGGTAGAATGGACCGGTGATGCAATCCCCCCTCCCCGTGCGCGACGGCGTCAACGCCACCCGCCTGCGGCTTCCGGACGAGGGTCCGTGGAACACTGCGATGGACTACATGATGCACCGGTGGGGCCACATCGATCCGCAGGGCATCGAGGACCGGTTCGACGCCGGCGAGATCGTGGGCGAGGGCGGCGTGCCCCTGACCCGGCACACCAAGCTGGAGGACCACACCTTCATCTGGTACTACCGGACGCTGCCCCCGGAAACCCGCCTGCCGGTGGAGCTCAGCATCCTGCACCAGGACGAGCACCTGCTGGTGGTGGACAAGCCACATTTCCTGCCCACCACGCCGGGCGGCACCTACATCCAGGAGTCCGCCCTGGTCCGGCTGCGCAACCAGCTGGACCTGCCGGACCTGATCCCCATGCATCGGCTGGACCGCATGACCGCCGGCGTCCTGCTCTTCTCCACCAATCCGCTAACGCGCGGCAAGTACCAGGTGCTGTTCGAGAAACGGCAGGTGCAGAAAGAGTACGAGTGCGTTTCCGCCGCCGAGCCCGCGCCGGGATACCCCGCCGTCGAATTTCCCGTGGTGGTCCGGAACCGGATGACCAAGTCCCGCAGCTACCTGCTGGCGGAAGTCGTCGACGGCGAGCCGAACGCTGAAACCAGGATTGAGCGGCTGGAAACGTTCGACGGCGGCACGGCTGTGGGTGCGGCCGGAACCTCGGGTGCCCACCGCCTCGCACGGTATCGGCTGGAACCGCACACCGGCAAGACCCACCAACTGCGCGTCCACATGGCTTCCCTGGGACTGGGGATCGTCAACGACGCCTTCTACCCGGACCTGCTGGACAAGGCCCCGGACGATTACGCCAAGCCGCTCCAACTCCTGGCCCGCGGCATCCGTTTCGTGGACCCTATCTCGGGGGAGCCCGTGGAGTACCGCAGCGGCCTGGAGCTCAGCGAAGCGGTCCGGGCACATCCCTAAACTTCTGGCCCGTCCTTAAACCCCGAGCACTTCCCTAAACACGGCCTCGACCCCGGCGGTGTGCAGTACGAACTCCACCAGCTCCAGACCGCTGTCCGGGTGCGAGGACCGGAACCCTGCCACAGCGTCCTGCGCTGCCTGCGCCACAGCCGCCGCGCTCCACCCGTAGGCTCCGGCTCCCACCGCGGGAAAGGCCATCTCCTGCGCACCCAAAGTGTCGGCCAGCCGCAGGCTTTCGCTGAAGCAAGACACCAGGAGCGCACGGTTGGTCTGGCCCGCATGCCGGTTGGGCCCCACTGTGTGCACCACCCAGCGGGCGGGCAGCTGGAACGCGGGGGTCGCCACGGCGGCGCCGGTTTGGAGGCCGTGCGGCAACGCGCTTTCCCGCAGTTCTCTGCACGCTGCCAGCAGCTCCGGCCCGGCGGCCCGGTGCAGCGCTCCGTCCACTCCCCCGCCGCCGAGCAGTGACGCGTTGGCGGCGTTCACCACCACGTCCACCCGCCGCTGCGTAATGTCGCCCTGCAGAACAGAGATCCGCATGCCGCCAGTTTCCCAAGTGCGGTACGTTGTGGCAATGGACTTCGGCAGCATCGACAGCTGGGGAGCGACCTTCTATTTATGGGTCGTCCCGATGGTGATCGGCGACGCCATTTTTCCGCCCATCCCGTCCGAAATGGTGGTGATTACCGGCGGCGCGCTGTCCGCGGACGGTCGGGCCAACGTGTTCCTGGTGCTGGTGCTCGCAGCCGTGGCGTCCTGGCTGGGTGACATGGTGGTGTTCCATCTCTTCCGGCGTCGCCTCAGCCATGTGCTGGACCGCTGGAAGTGGGGCCGGCGCGTCCATGCCGGCATTCATTCGGCGCTGGCCAAGGCGGGGCGGTCCTCCACCTACGGAACCATCATCGGCGCCCGGTTCATCCCCGGCGGCCGGCTTGCCACTTCGGCGGCGTCTGGCGTGGCCAACGTTTCGGTCCGGGGCTTCGGCCTGTGCGCCGGTCTGGGAGCGGTCCTGTGGGCGTGCTGGCTGGTGGGCCTGGGGTACTTCACCGGTTCAACCACCAAGCTGCCGTTCTGGGCCAGCTCCCTCATAGGCGTGGCGCTGGGCCTGGTGATCGGCGCCGTCGTGGGCATCATCGTCACCCGCCGGCGCGGCAACCGCTCGCCGGTGGAGGACGAGCCCATCCCCGACGCAGGCTAGACGGGCAGCCACTTGCCGCGGCTGCGCCGCAGCACGCTCAGTGCACCCGTCAGCGCAACGCGTTCGACGGCGTCGCGCATCATGGCTGCCGATTCCACCGCCTGGCGGTTCTCGCCGCTGTATTCACTCGCCTCCACGAGGAAGCGCAGGTTCAGCTGCGGCACGCCTCCGGCGAGCTGGAGCTGGTGCGCCTCCACATGGTGTCGGGTACCCAGCGCCTCCACCGCCGCGTCCATGACGGACTCCGGCGGATTGCCCGGCCGAAGCCCGGTGATCTTGAGGCGGGTCTGGAAGGAAGGCATGCCCTCCACCCTATCCAAACGCCGGGTTGGAGGGTTACCCGGTGTTGCGGAGGCCGGCTGCCACGCCGTTGACGGTGATGAGCATGGCCCGCTGGAGGCGTTCGTCGGGTTCGGCCCCGCTGATTTCGGATTCTGTCCGGATGCGGCGCAGCAGTTCCACCTGCAGGTAGCTGATGGGGTCCAGGTACTGGTCGCGGATTTCCAGGGAGCGCTTCAGGGTTGGCTGCGCGTCCAGGAGGATGTCCTCGCCGGTGAGCTTTCGCACCTCGGCCACGGTGAGCTCGTACTCCTCGCGGATGGTCCGGAAGAGGTGGTGGAGTTCCTCCGGGACCAGGGTGGACACGTAGTAGCCGGCGATGTCCATGTCCGTCTTCGCAAGTGTCATCTCCACGTTGGACAGCACGGAGCGGAAGAAGTGCCAGTGGTCCATCATTTCCACCAGCTGGGCGGAGTGGCCGGCCTCGCGGGCGGCCTTGAGACCGGATCCCACACCGAACCAGCCCGGCACGATCTGCCGGGACTGGGTCCAGCCGAACACCCACGGGATGGCGCGCAGGCCGCCCAGGCCGGAACCCGAATCCGGGCGCTTGGACGGGCGGGAACCGATGTTCAGGGAACCCAGCTGCTCTACAGGCGTGGAGGCCATGAAGTAGGCGGGCAGGTCGGGATGGTCGATCAGCTTCCGGTACCGGTCAAAGGCGGCGTCCGAGATCACCTCCATGACGTGCCCGTAGCGTTCCCGCTGGTCCTCTGAGGTGCGCGGGTCACGGTGCAGGGCGGACCCCTGGAGCACAGCGGCCAGCGACAGCTCCAGGTTTTCGCGGGCGAGCTCCGGCAGGGAGTACTTGTCGGAGATGACTTCACCCTGCTCGGTGAACTTGATCTCGCCTTCCAGGACACCGTTGGGCTGGGCCAGGATGGCATCGTAGGTGGGTCCGCCGCCGCGGCCTACGGAACCGCCGCGGCCGTGGAACAGGCGTACGCGGACACCGTGCTTGGCGGCGATATCACGCAGCTTCCGCTGGGTCTTGTGGATTTCCCACTGGCTGGTCATCACACCGGATTCCTTGTTGGAGTCCGAGTAGCCCAGCATCACTTCCTGGACGTCCCCGCGCAGCCGCACCAGTTCGCGGTATGAGGGATCGGAGAGCAACTGGTCAATGATCTCGGCGGAGGCCCGCAGTTCCTCCACGGTCTCCAGCAGCGGCGCGAAGCCGAGCTTGGCGTAGGGCTTGTCACCGAAAAGGTTGATGAGTCCGGCCTCGCGGGCCAGTACGGCGGCGGCCAGGACGTCGTCGGCACCGCGGGTCATGGAGATGATGTAGGTCTCGATGACGTCCGGGCCGTACAGGCGCAGGGCGCGGCGGATCTCCCGGAAGACGTCGTACGTGCCGTCGGCGGCACCGTCGAGCTTGATGGGGTGGCCGGACAGCGGACGGCGGGAGGCCAGCTCGGAGCCAAGCACCTCAAAGCGTTCCTCGCGGCTCAGCTCGGCGTAGCGCAGCCCAGGGCCGCCGATCCGGTCCATCAACTGCCCCACGGCGTCGTGGTGGTGGTCTGCATGCTCGCGGATGTCCAGCGTGGCCAGGTGCAGGCCGAAGGAGGCGATGGCGCGGCGCACCCGGGCCAGGGAACCGTCGGCAGCCAGCGCTGCGGAGTGGTTGCGGAGCGACAGCTCCAGCAGGTGCAGGTCTGCCAGCAGTTCGTCCGTGCCGCTGTAGTCACGGCCGTGTTCGTGGTTGGAGTTCGCAGCCACGCGTTTGCCGGTGTTGATGAGCTTGGCCTTGATGCAGGTGAGCTTGAGCCGGTAGGGCTCCTGGGCGTTCAGCTCCAGGACGCGCTTGTCCAGGCCGGGGAGCTTCTGCAGGTCCTCGTCGATGGACTTCAGCAGCGATTCGTCCGCGCCTGCCAGTGCAGTGGAGTTGGAGAGGATGGAGATCAGTTCGTCGATCATCCCAATGCTGATCCGGATGGCACTCTGGTTCTGGATCTGCAGGATTTCCCGGGTCACGGCCGCGGTGACGTTCGGGTTGCCGTCGCGGTCACCGCCGATCCAGGAGCCGAACCGGATGGGGGCGTCCTTGGAGGCAAGGGTGACGCCGTGCTCGCCCAACAGCTCTGAGAGTTCGGACAGCATTTCGGGCATGGCATCGGTGAGGATGCCGCCCAGGTAGTAAATGGCGTTCCGGGCCTCATCGACCGGGGTGGGGCGGACCTGGCGCAGCTCATCCGTCTGCCACATCTGGTCGATGATCTCCGCCAGCTGCCGGTCCTGCCGGCGCCGGGCCGTGGACCCTTCCGCGGTGGACTGGGACAGGACGTCGGAGAGCTTGCGGATCTTGTCCAGGACCGAGCGGCGGGAGGCTTCGGTGGGGTGTGCCGTGAAGATGGGGCGCACATCCAGGCCGTTGACCACTTCCTGCAGGACGTCGGGTCCGGCCTGCGCGGCGATGTCCGCCACGGTCTTGGCCAGCCAGCCGTCCTTTTCGGCGCGGGTCCGCAGGCCGCGGACGCGGTGGACCTGTTCTGCGGCGTTGGCCAGGTGGAAGTAGAACGCGAAGGCACGGACCAGGTCGGTTGCCTGCTCGATGGGCAGGGAGCCGAGGAGTTCACGGACCTGGGCAACGACGTCGTGCGCGCTCCAGGGACCGGTGGCGTGCGCACCGCCCCGCGCCGCTTCCTTGGATTCCTTGGTCAGGAGCCGGACCTGCTCCACGAGGTCCAGGAGCTCCGGCCCGTGCTGGCGGACCAGGGACTCGCCCAGCAGCGTGGAGACGCGCCGGACGTCCGCGCGCAGTTCGGAGGCAAGATCGGTTTCGGGGGGTGTTGCAGTGTGAGCCATTGAAACAATCTTTCGAGGGGTTCGGACTTGGCTCGTACACTGCGCTGGATACTGTGAGCCACGTTACTAGCTAAAGATGCTACCCCCGCTCCTGCGCGGCAGTGGAATCCGTCTCAAAAGATGTCGTGATACCCACGTGGCGTTTGACGGCTTCGAGTTCCCTGCGTAGTTTTTCCACCTCGTCCTGCCATGCGACAGCCTCGGCCTTCCGGCGGCGTGCAAGCCGGGCCTGCACTGCTGCGGCTGCCAGCGCCAGCGGGACGGAAACGGCCAGCGCCCAGCCTGCGGCCGCGAAGAAGCCCAGTGCAACAGGCAGTGCGGCCTGGAAGTCGATGAAGTCGTTGACGCTGCCGGCCATTCCGGCCATCGCTCTCTCAAGGGGCTCCAGGAACTGGCCCACCACAGGGGTCCCGGACAGCGACGGCGGAGCGAGCTTGGCCTGCGCATCCCCGCCCCAGCGGCCGTCCGCCAGGTGGTTCAGGACGTAGATGCCGGCACCGATGTTGACTGCCATAAAGACGACGACGGCGGCGAGCGCCGCGAGGTCCACTCTTCTTCGCCGCCACACCAGCACGCCCGCGCCGGCAGCCGCGGCGGCTATCCAGGTGAGCGCCGCCAGCCACTCCCGATTCACTCCGCCAAGGATGTCCACCTCCCCATTCAAACCCGGCGGATGACTTTGAAGTTGAAATCAGGGGTCCCCAGCGCGCCGAACAACCGCAGCCAGAGCGGCAGCACCATCTCGGCGCCGCGGGCCGTGGTGATGTCGCCCAGGTCGATGATGTCCCGGTGGCCCAGCGATTCCAGCAGGCCGGTGACAACCTTTTTGGCTTCGGCGTCGTCGCCGGAGACGAACACTGAATGGTCTCCATCCGCCAGCCGGCGCGGATCCACCATCAGTCCGGCATTCATGGTGTTGAGCGTCTTCACCACCCTGGCCAGGGGAAACGCCTGTTGGATCCGCTCAGCCAGGCTTTCCGTGTTGACCGGGTTCAGTACCGGCGGCATCCCCTGCGAGAAGTCGAGCGGGTTGGACACGTCCACCAGGACTTTTCCCGCCAGCCGTGCGGCGCCTGCCGCGCCCAGGGCCGCAAGGGATGCGGCGCCGTTCGTGGCATTGACCACCAGCTCACTGTCACCCGCAGCGTCCGCGAAGGTGCCCAGCAGGATGTCGCCGTGCCCTGCCTGCCATTCCTTGAATGGCGGACCGCCCATGGGATCCGGGCTGGTCCGGCCGGCGGTTTCGCCAGGATCCCGCGTGCCCAAAACCACCTGGTGCCCCAACGCGCTGAACGCGGCTGCCAGGGTGCGCCCTACTGTGCCCGTGCCAAGAACTGCGATCTTCATGGCAGAACGCTACTCTCCGCACCACATGGAACAAGAGGACTTGGTACGGAATGAACACGCCATTCTTGCGGTTGTAGCGGGAGCACACGCAACGGAAGGAACCATGGCCACCACCCCAGCCGCCCCAACTTCAACTGCCGCAGCACCAACGGCCACCGCCCCAGCCGCGAAAGTGGAGCGCTGGCACCGTTTCCGCACCAACCGGGACAAGGCCCTGGCCTCGCCCCATGGCTGGCTCACCCTCACCTCCTTCCAGTGGCTTGGGGACTCCCCCGCCGCCGTCGACCTCGCCCCGGGGTTGTGGTCCACTGACGCAAAGGGCACGACGGCGTTCCTCACCGCGGTCCCTTCAGACGGGCTCACGCTGGTGGAGACGGGCGAACGGGTGGACGGCACCCTGTCCGCCGTCCTGGCGGACGAGGAGTCGCTGATGTGGGTGCAGTTCGGCGGGCCGGACGGGGACCAGGTGGTGGTGGAACTGGCCATGCGCGGCGGGCGGTACGCCATCCGCACCCGGGACAACGCCTCACCGGTCTTCACGGAATTCGACGCCGTCCCCACTTACCCCTTCAACCCGGAATGGGAAGTGACGGGCCGGTTTGAGCCCTACCCTGCGCCGGTGGACGTACCGATCGGCACCGCGAACCCATTGGTGGACGGCGTGCACCGCAGCGTGGGCGAGGTAGTCTTCAGCCTGCCCGGCAGCAGCCACGAGTTCCGGCTGCAGGCGGAGGAAGAGAAACTCGGCGCCCTGACCGTCACGTTCCACGACGAAACCAACGGGGACACCACAGATGACTGGCGGAAGCTTTCCCTCTCCAGGCCGCGGCCCGACGGTTCCGTGGTCCTCGATTTCAACCGGGCCATCAACTACCCCAGCGCCTTCACCCCCTTCGGCACCTGCCCCATGCCCGTGAAGAACAACAGCCTGGACGTGCGGGTGGAGGCCGGCGAGAAGCAGCCCTATCCCGCCTAGCGCCCGGGGAAGTTCAGGAAATGGCCGAAATGCCCGTGATGGCCCGGCCCACGATCAGGGTGTTGACCTCGAATGACCCCTCGTAGGTGTAGATGGCCTCTGCGTCGGCGAAGATCTTGGCCATCCGGTAGTCGGTGACGATGCCGTTTCCGCCCAAAATCGACCGGCCCAGCGCCACGGTTTCGCGCATCCGGGCACTGAGGTAGGACTTGGCCAGGGCCACCTGCGGCATGTCGGCGGCGTCCTGGTCCTGCAGCCTGGCGATCCCGGCCATCATGGACATGCTGGCCACCGCGTTGCCCAGCATGGTCACCAGCTGCTGCTGGATCAGCTGGAAATGGGCCAGCGGCCGGCCGAACTGGTGGCGTTCCACCGCGTACTGCCGGGCAACGTCGAACGCTGCCAGCTGCTGGCCCACCGCTTGCCAGGCCACCATGATCCGGGAGCTGCGGAGCAGTTCCTTGGTGTCCTCGAAGCTGTTGATGCGGGCAAAGCGGTCCGCTTCCGGCACCAGGACGTCGCGGAACTCTATGTTCGCGTTCTGCACCGTGCGCAGGGCGATCTTGTTCTCGATCCTGCTCCGGCTGACCCCCGGCAAAGTGGCGTCGACGATGAAGCCCCGGACCGCGCCGTCCGCCTCGTCCCGGGCCCATACCAGCATGTAGTCGCAGAACGTCCCGTTGCCGATCCAGCGCTTGGCACCGTTGAGCACCCAGGCGTCGCCGTCGTCGTCCGCTTCTCCTGTCATCGACGAAACCCGCCTGGCACGCGTCTCCATGCCGCCGGCCACGTCGGACCCGTGGAGGGGTTCGGTGAGCGCGAAGGCACCGGTGGTGCGCAACTCCGACGCGTCAGCGAGCAACCGCTCCTTCTGGTCCTCGGTGCCGAAGGTGTGGAGGGATTCCACAAAGAGGTCGTGATGGACCAGGAAGAAGGTGGCCAGGGATGTGTCCACCCGGGTTATCTCCGCGATGACCAGTCCGGCGAAGAGGTGGCTGTAGCCGCGGTGCACGGGCGTGCTCAGTTCCAGGGCGGCCAGCTTGGGCAGGATGTGCGCCGGAAACTCGGCCTTGTTCCACCAGTCCCCGGCGTAAGGGGCAACCTCGGCCGCCAGGAAGTCCCGCAGCTCGGCCAGCTTGTTCCGTTCGGCCTGGCCCAGCATCGATTCCACCGCGAAGAAGTCCGCGGCCGGCAACAGCGAAAGGTCCGGGGCGCTCATTTCGGTCCCATCCTGATGGCACCGTCCAAGCGGATGGTTTCGCCGTTCAACATGGCATTGTCCACGATGTGCGCCACCAGGTTGGCGTATTCCTCCGGCTTGCCCAGCCGGGAAGGGTGCGGGACCTGGGCGCCGAGTGAATCCTGCGCTTCCTGCGGCAGCCCGGCCATCATGGGTGTCTCGAAGATGCCCGGAGCAATGGTGACCACCCTGACCAGCGATCGCGCCAGCTCCCGGGCGATGGGCAAGGTCATCGCCGCCACTGCACCCTTGGACGCGGAGTAGGCGGGCTGGCCGATCTGTCCGTCGAAGGCCGCCACGGAGGCCGTGTTGATGATGACCCCGCGTTCGGGGCCGCCCAGCGGGGTGGCGGCGGGCTCGGTGGCCACCATGGCTTCGGCGGCCAGCCGCAGGACGTTGAACGTGCCCACCAGGTTCACCTGGATGACGCGGCTGAATGTGTCCAGGGGCAGCACACCGTCGCGTCCCAGCACCTTGCCGGGCGTGGCGATCCCGGCGCAGTTCACCACGATCCGGAGCGGGCCCATTCCCGCGGCGGTCCCGACGGCGGCCCGCACGTCAGCCTCGCTGGTCACGTCCGCCGGGGCGAAGACGGCGGACTGGCCGGCTTCGGCGCGGCCGTTGAGTTCGTCCGCCATTGCCTGCCCGTTCGAGGACGGCAGGTCGACGAGCACCACCGAAGCGCCGCCGTCGAACAATCTCCGTGCGGTGGCCGCTCCCAGCCCGGACGCACCGCCTGTCACCAGTGCGACGCTGCCTTTGATGTCCATACATCCTCCTTGATGCGCGTGTCCCCATGCCGCGGCGCGGCCTCGAGCAACAGTTAATGAATGTTAACTGAAATCGCCCGGGGCCGCACCCTTCGCACAGGCCCCGTTGCCTTGGCCTCCCCGTCGGCACGGTTAGGGTGGACGGCATGACGTCCAGCAGCACCTCCATGACCGCCTGGCCAGACAGGGCAAACCATGCGGCCCGCTCCGTCACCGCCCTGTTCGGCCACAAGCTGCTGTTCCTCCCCGGCACCCACCTGGGCGCGGTGCTGTGGCAGGGCAGGCACCCGGGCCGGCAGGCCCAGCAGGAACAACAGGATCAAGCCGCCCATCCGGGCAGCCGGTGGTTCGCGTTGCTACGGCGGGCCCGGCCTGCCGCCGCTATGGCGCTCCCGTGGCACTACTGGTGGCAGGCGCATTACGTGGACTGCCTGGTGGACACCGGCAGGAGGGAACTGGGTAGCGGAGCGACCCCCGCGGCCCGGTTCGACGGCCCGGACCGGCCCAGCGCAGGCCACCTGGCCTCGCGGCTGGTGACGGGCATCAGGCTCCGCAACGCCCTGACCTTTGTGAACAGCTATTACGACGACATGGCCTGGCTTGCCCTGGCCACCCTGCGGCTGGACCGGCTGGCCGAGGAGACACGGCGCCCCGGCCGCCGCCGCAACGCCAAAGTCCGCGCGTCGCTGGCGCTGCAGTTCGACGCGGCCTGCACCGACGACCTGGGCGGCGGCACGTTCTGGAGCAAGAAGCGGGACTTCAAGAACACCCCCGCCACGGCGCCGGTGGCACTGTTCTATGCCCGCACGGGCCAGCCGATCAAGGCACAGGCGCTGCTGGACTGGCTGGATGCAACCCTGTTCGACGCCGGGCAGGGCCTCTACCTGGACGGCGTCCGCCTCAACCCGGCCGGCGACGTGGTGGTGGAACGGGCGGTGTACACCTACAACCAGGGCCCGGTGCTGGGCGCGCTCCTGGAGTTGGGCGGCGAAGCGAACCTGGCCCGGGCGGCCGTCCTGGTGGACGCGGTGGAGCGGCTGCTGAAGGTTCCTGCCGGCACGGACGGCAGTTCAGCTCAGCGCTCGGTGCTCCGCTGCGAGGGAACCGGCGACGGCGGCCTCTTCACCGGGATCCTCTGTCGTTACCTGGCCCTTGCCGCAGCGGATACCCGGCTTCCCCACGCCACCCGTGCCACAGCCGCCCGGTTGGTGACGGACACTGCTGAGGCGTTCTGGTCCGGCCGCCGCCCGGTTGGCCCCAGCGAGGCCAATGCGCGGCTGCAGGGCAGGAGCATTTTCTCGATGCACGCGGCCCAACCGGCGGCCGCGACGTATCCGCCGGGGGCCGCCGTCGAGCTCGCCACCCAACTGCAGGCATGGATGACGCTGGAGGCTGCCGCGGCCGTAACCGCCGCAGGCCTCCCCTAGTCCAGCCCGGCGGGCCGCCTCTTCTGCGGATAGGGCGTCTCGCCGCGGGCCAGCATCTCAACGAAACCGGCGATCCTGCGCTCCCGCGTTGCGGCCTGCTTCGCCGAGTTGGTCCGGTACACCAGGGAGAACAGGTTGGTTTTGGTGAGCACATCGAACATCGCCTGGGCGGCCGGGTTTGCAGCGATGGCGGCGGCCAGGTCCTCGGGAACCTGCACATCGGCCTGCCCGCCGTAGGCCGCTTCCCAGCGGCCGTCCGCCTTGGCGGCCTCCACTGCCGCCCGGCCGGCGTCGGTCATCTTGCCGGCCTCTTCCAGCCGGGCGACGTGCCCCACGTTCCGTGCGGACCAGATGCTGCGGGGACGGCGCGGGGTCATCCGCTGGAACACGCTTTCGTCATCGCGGCGCCGGCCCTGGCCGTCAATCCAGCCGAAGCACAGTGCCTCGTCCAGTGCGGCCGCGTAGTCCAGGCCCGTCACCGTCCCGCCCTTCTTGTGCAGGACCAGCCACACGCCCGGGCTGGTGCTGTGGTTTTCCTCCAGCCAGGCGCGCCAGGCAGCGGCATCCGGCACCAGCAATTCCTCAAGGTCATCGGCCATGGCCTAATTCTGCCTGTGGAATGGCAGGTCACAAGCCCCGTGTGCACCGGATCTTCAGGTGGCATTATGGCCCTACAGACCGTCCCCCAGCCCGAAGGACAACGCCATGCTTCGAGTCCGCCCCGTCCACTTCACCTCACGCACTGACTCCTGGAAGCAGTTCCTCACCGCGCTGGGGATGGTGCAGACAGAGGACGACGGCGGCTGGCAGGTTTTCGATTCCGCGTCCGGCCGGCTGGCGCTCCACGGGGCGGAGGCCGGGTCCGGGCAGGACGGCCACACCGTATTCGCGGTGGAGGTGGGCGACGTCGCCGAATTCGCGCGCCGCACCAACCTGTCCGCGCAGGAAGAGGATGGAGTGCAGGGGGAAGGAACGCGGCCTGCTGAGCTGGTCACGGCGGCCCACGGCGAAACGTGCCGGATCAGCGCCCCCGACGGCTTCAGTTTCATGGCCGACAAAACAGCCCACGCCGCCCAGTGCGCTGACGCCGACCCCGCCCTGGCCGTCGTCGCGGTCTGGTACACGGCGGACCCGGAGGGAGCCGTCCGCACGCTGCTGCATGTGGGCGCCCGCCCCCGTCCCGTCCCCGACAACGACGAAACTGCGGACTTCACGGCCAAGAACGGCGGCGTCCTCCTGGTGCGTCCGGCAGCAGGGGCACCCCGCTCGGGTTTGGGCTTTGAATACGACGGCGGCCTGGAACCGTTGCGGGACCGACTCACCGCGGCCGGTTTCACCGCCAGCCTCACCGAAGAGGCGTTTGGGAGCACCCTCCACGTGGCTAATCCCGACGCGGGCAGCCCCAACGCGCCCGCCACGGTGTGGATCTCCCAGCGACGCCCCATGGGGTAGAACTTAAGCATGAACGTGCGCACACCTGACCCGAATCCCGGCTGGCTCTCTGAAGAAGACCTCTTTGAGGCGCGGGGGCGGCTGCCCATGGTGTACGTGGAAGCCGTACCGGTCAGGCTGGATCCGCTGGGGTACGTCAACGAGGTGGGCACGCTGCTGCAGGCGGATTCGGACGGGACCATGGTGCGTTCCCTGGTGTCCGGCCGGGTCATCTACCGCGAAACCATCCGCGCCGCCCTGTTGCGCCACATGGAAAAGGACCTGGGTCCGCTGGCGTTCCCGCAGCTGCCGTTGAGCCCCGTGCCGTTCACGGTGGCCGAATACTTCCCCGCGCCCTCCCAGACAGGGTTCACGGACGAGCGGCAACACGCCGTGTCGCTGGCCTACGTCATCCCGGTGACGGGCGAGTGCGAGCCCCGCCAGGACGCCCTGGAACTGACCTGGATGACCCCCGAGGAAGTCCTCAGCCCGGGCGTCCAGATGGAATTTTCCGGCGGCCGCGGCGGCCTCATCCGGCAGGCCCTGGCGTTCGCAGGCGTGGGCTTCTAGGCACCCCGCCGGGACGTGGGGGTCCCCGGTTTTAGGCGCCCGCCTTTGTAGACTGTAGGGCGGACCGCAAGAGAACTTAAGGACTCCCATGACCGAATCACCAGCCGCCAGGCACCACACTGAACAGCAGGCTGGATCTCTGACCACCGGCAGCCACATCCTCCTCCCCGACGGCCGGCGCACTGCCGAAATCGACCAGGTGGAGCTCGAGCACGACGACTTCGGCTCCCCTGCACTGGTGCTGGCAAGCCTTTCCGGCGGCGGAACACTGCGGGTGGCTATCGGCACCATGGTCACGGTGGTGGACGGAGCGCACGACGACGTCACACAGCTTCCGCTGTCGGCAAACCTTCCGGAGCCCACCCCGCCGGCGGAAGCCGCCGCGCGCAAGGACGGACGGCAGGAGCAGCCCGGCGCCGGAACCGGGCCGATCGCCGTTTCCCCCGCCGTCGTCGTGCCTCCCCTCCCGCCGCTGCCGCCCGCAGTGACCGGGCCCAGCGAGGAGGAACTCGCGCTCATCCCGGCCCCTTCCGGCACCCCCGAGTCCGTGGTGGAAGCCGCCGCCGAGGCGCACCCGGACGCAGAGGGCGTCCTGCTCCTGACCGACCGGCTGTCCAAGGGCGTGAACTTCAAGTCCGGAAGCTGCCTGAAGGACCTCAGCGACCTGGCGCACGAACTGTTTATCACCCTGAAGGACGCCGACGGCGCACTGTCCGTGGCGGACCTTTTGACCGTGCTGCCCTATGACGGGAACCCGGGCCGGTGGACCTCCGTGGAGGCGTCCCTGGCGCTGGCCAGCTACATCTGCCGGCAGGACGGCCAGGACAAACGCGCTGAGGTGTACGAGAAGCTGATCCGCACGCCGGAGAACCAGGAAACGGACCCGTTCAAGGCGCGGATGGCCGCCAAGGTGCGGCAGCGCTCGCTCAACGAACCCAACCTGTACGACAAGGAAATCTTCCGCTCCATCGATAACTCCAACCATGACGCCGAGCGCGAATGGCGGCTGCTGCGGCTGGAGTCCCTGCTCTTCCTGCGGGCCCACGGCGGCTCGGAAACCATCGGGATGTCGGAGCTGGAACGGCGCATCAGCAACGAGCTGGAGGCCGTCCGCTCCTGAGCTTCCGGGCATCTGCCTGACGGGGGAAATTGCCCCTACCCGGGGCAGTTTCCGGGGCGTACATTCGGGGCTATGACCAACAATCTCAGCGTAGTGATCAACGCCGACGCGCCGCAGGTCTGGACCATGCTGCGTGAACCGTCCAAGGTGGCCCAGTGGCATGGCTGGCAGTCCGAGGACCTCGAGTCCGAGATTAAGGAGATCTACTTCTCCAGCGATGTGCAGGAAGCACCGGACCACACCAGCCTTACCGTGCACGGCGGGGACACGTTTGAGCTCCACCCGGAGGCCGGTGGAACCCGGGTCAGTGTCACCCGCTCCGCCGTGGACCATGACTCCGAGTGGGCTGCCTGGGACGAGGACATCACGCAGGGCTGGCTGACGTTCCTGCAGCAGCTCCGCTTCGCCCTGGAACGGCACCCGCACGGCAAGCGGCATACCCTGTTCCTGCACTTGACCGAGGGAAACGGCTCAGCCATCGAGAAGCTGGGGCTCGCCGACCTCCCGGCGCCGGGTGAGCCGTACCAGGTGACGCTGGGCACGGGCGAGGAGATCAGCGGCAAGGTCTGGTACCGCACCAGCCACCAGGTGGGCCTCACGGTGCACAGCTACGCGGAGCACGGCGAGGGGCTGCTGGTGGTCGCCGACCACCCGGCCATCAAGGACGTCCGCGCGGAGGGCGAGGGCTCGCTGATTGTCGCTTCCACCTACGACCTTGGGGCAGGGGCTTTCGACGCCATCCGGCATTCCTGGGATTCCTGGCGGGCTTCGAACTACCCGGCCTCGGAACCGGCCAGCTGAGCTAACCGGTCCCGGGGTTTACTGGGGCCGGGTTTACTGGCGCCGTGCGCTTTGCTGGCACACTGGTACGGTGCCAGCCAACCCTGCCTTCGCCCTGCCGGATACCCGTTCACAGTTTTCCTTCACGGTGGGCACGCGCCTGGCGGAGTCCTGCCCGCCCTCCCAGGCGCAGGAGGCCGAAAACGGCGGGGAGTTCCTGGGCCGCACCGGCACCATCACCACCCCGCACGGTGAGATCCAGACGCCGGCGTTCATCGCCGTCGGGACCAAGGCAACGGTGAAGTCCGTCCTCCCGGAATCCCTGGCGGACCTTGGCGCGCAGGCACTGCTGGCCAACGCCTACCACCTCTACCTGCAGCCGGGACCTGACATCCTTGACGAAGCCGGCGGCCTCGGCGCATTCATGAACTGGCCCGGCCCCACATTCACGGACTCCGGCGGATTCCAGGTGATGAGCCTGGGCTCCGGGTTCAAGAAGGTCATCGACATGAAGTCCGTGGACGCCTCCGGCCCGGATGACGCCGTAGCCCCCGGCAAGGAACGCCTGGCACACATCGACGATGACGGGGTCTGGTTCAAGTCCCACCTGAACGGGGACCGGCACCGGTTCTCCCCCGAGATTTCCATGCAGGTCCAGCACCAGATCGGTGCGGACATCATGTTCGCGTTCGACGAGCTCACCACGCTGCAGAACTCTCGGCGCTACCAGGAGGAGTCGTTGGAGCGGACCCGGCTCTGGGCGGAGCGGTGCCTTGAGGAGCACTTCCGCCTGACGGAGGAACGGGCCGGCAAGCCGTACCAGGCGTTGTTCGGCGTGATCCAGGGCGCCCAGTACGAGGACCTGCGCCGAAAGGCGTGCCGTGATCTGGGCGCCATGCCGTTCGACGGGTTCGGGATCGGCGGTGCGCTGGAGAAGGAAAACCTGGGCACCATCGTGCGCTGGTGCAATGAGGAACTGCCGGAGGACAAGCCGCGGCACCTGCTGGGCATCTCCGAGCCGGACGACATCTTCACCGCCATCGAAAACGGCGCCGACACCTTCGACTGCGTCTCCCCCACCCGCGTGGCACGTAACTCCGCCTTCTACACCCCGGAGGGCCGATTCAACCTCTCCGGAGCCAAGTACAAACGCGATTTCGGCCCGCTCCAGGAGGGCTGTGACTGCTACGCCTGCGCCAACTACTCCCGCGCCTACATCCACCACCTGTTCAAGGCCAAGGAAATGGTGTCCGCCACCCTCATCTCCATCCACAACGAGCGGTTCGTGGTGAAAATGGTGGACGATGCCCGGCTGGCCATCGAGTCCGGCACGTTCTTCGACTTCAAGGCCGAGACCCTGGGCCGGTACTACTCCTGAGACTCGCTTCCGGGTGCCTCCGGTAGGGTGGCCCCATGCCTATCGAATCCATCGAAATCCCTGCCGCTGACGGTGCCGCCGAGGCCTTCGTAGCCCGCCCGACCAACGGAACCGGCCCTTTCCCGGGCGTCATCTTCTACATGGATGCCTTCGGCCTGCGTCCCCGAATCCAGGAGATGGCCCAGCGCATCGCCGACTGGGGCTACGTGGTGCTGGCACCGAACGTTTTCTACCGGGAAGGAACGGCTGGGGAGCTGGCCCCCGCCGGGGACATGACCAGCCAGGAAGGCCGGGAGGCAGCCGGCAAGGCCGCCTTCCCCAGGGTGGGCCGGCTGACCTCGGACAAGGCGCTGCCGGACATCGACGCCTGGGTTTCCGCGCTCCGGGAGCTCGACGGCGTTGCACCCGGCCCCATCGGGGCCACCGGCTACTGCATGGGGGCCCGGCTCGCCGTCCGCACCGCCACCTCCCACCCCGGCGAGGTGGCAGCCTGCGGCGGCTTCCACGCGGGCGGCCTTGTCACCGACGAGCCGGACAGCCCGCACCTGGGGCTCAAGGACGCAAGGGCCCGGTTCGTCTTCGGCCATGCGGACCACGACCGGAGCATGGCCCCGGAGGCCGTCGCGCAGCTGGGTGAAACGCTCAAGAACGCGGGTCTTGAGGCGTCCAATGACATCTACGAGGGCGCTCCGCATGGCTACACCATGGCGGACACCTCCGCGTTCCACCCCGAGGCCACCGAGCGGCACTTCACGGAACTGCGGGCGCTGCTGGACGGTGCGCTGAAGGGCTAAGCCGGCGCCCGCCGTCGAACTCGCCGGAAAGCTGCCGGATCGCCGGAACGTTGCGGCGAGTTCGATGGGTTCCGGCGAGCCCGCGCCGCAGGACGTTTTACACATAACGACGGCGGCGCCTTCCGGCGGTGCCGCAGCGGCAGGATCCTGTGGGGATGACACCACAGCCAGTCCGCCTCCCTGCACTTCCGAGCACCGGCAACCTGTGGCGAACGGGGCAACTGCACGAGGAGGGCCTCAACGGACGGGCCATCAAGACCCTGGTGCTCAACCGGAAGCTTGTCCGCCTTCGCCACGGCTGCTACATCCGCGCCGAGCTCTGGGATAAGCAGTCGCGGCCTGTTCGCAGCAGGCAGTTGATTCACGCCCATGCCCATGGGACGCTGACCACCTCACGGGGCGGCTATGTGTACAGCCACACATCGGCGGCCCGGCTGCACGGTTTGTATCTATGGGATGTCGATAACCTGATCCACCTTCTACTGCCAGGAAACCCCTCAAGCGAGCGGCTCGGTAAGGATGTCTGCGGCCATACCCGGCCCTGGACCGAGGCGGAGGTGGTGATTCGCGGCGGCCTCCGGGTGACCTCGCTTGAGCGGACGGCAGTGGATTGCGCCATGATGCTGACCTACCGCCAGGCGCTCGTGCTGATGGACCACGCCCTCCGGCTCGGTGCAGACAAAGCGCTGATGGAAAGCATGGCTGACGGCCTGCAGGGACGCCGCGGGATCCGTACCCTCCGGCTCGCACTCACCCACGCAGAACCACGGTCGGAGTCAGCCGGTGAGACGCTCACCCGCGAACTCCTGACACGGCTGAAGCTTCCGCTGCCGGAGCCCCAAGTCCCCGTAGCCACGGGGGCAGGCCAGTACCGCCTGGATTTCGCCTGGAAGGAAAAGAAGGTGGCCCTCGAATTCGACGGGAAAACCAAGTACTTCGATTACAAGCCGACGCCCGAGGTGCTGTTCCAGGAACGGCAGCGGGAGAATGCACTCACCGAGAACGGCTGGACCTTCCTGCGCGTGAAATGGGCCGACCTCTTCCGCGAACAGGAGTTCAAAGCCCGTGTCCTAGCCGCACTCCAACGGTAGCCCGGCCGCCCCAGGGCCAAATCGCCGGAACGGGACCAGGTCGCCGGTTCCTTCCGGCGATCCCGCACCGTTCCGGCGTGCCGGAACCAGACAGCCGGAACGCACGACGCCGGGCGGCAGCTACGCGGCGTTCGTCACCGCTGCCGCGGGCGGGGTTGCGAGGCCGTAACTGGGTTCACGCCTCTTGACCCAGTTGATGGCCAGCGAGGTGACGGGGACGAAAAGGAACTCAACCAAAGTCTTGTAGACGAACCCCACAAGCACGTAATTCACGAAGCTGCCGAAGTCAGTGATGCCGATGACGGACGCGGCGATGCTGCAGAAGATCAGCGTGTCCACGAATTCCCCAGCGCCGGAGGAGCCCATGAGCCTGGCCCACAGGGACTTCTCACCGGTGCGTGCCTTCATGCGCACCAGGATCCAGGAGTTAATGGTCTGCCCGGCCAGGAAGGCGAGCAGCGAGGCGAGGACGATCTGCGGCACAGGGCCCAGGGCGCCTTCCAAGGCGGACTGCTTCGCGGCTCCGTACTCGTCGTCGAAGCCGGGCAGCGCAATTACCACCCAGTAGCAGAGCGAGGCGAAGACGGACATCGCAAAGGTCGTGAGAATGGCCTTGCGGGCCACCTTGAAGCCATAGACCTCACTGATGACGTCGCCCAGGATGTATGCGAGGGGGAAGAGGAAAAAGCCGCCGTCGGTGACAATGGGGCCGAAGGCGACGCCCTTGGATGCTCCTATGTTGGAGAGGATCAACACCACGGCCATGGTCGCCAGCATGATCCCGAAGTAGGGCGAACCGATGGCGGCGAAGCTGGCACCTTGGTGGGCCGGCCGCGGGAGGGCGGCATCGGGCATGGCACTTTGGCCGGGGGAAGAAGACATGACGGTGTCCGTTCGGGAGTGGTTGGCCGGCGCCCAGCAGTGGGCAGCCGGTTGTATTAGCACTCGGGTAATTCTCGCATCGCGTTGGACGGGATCGCTCCTTGGCGCAGGCAGACCAATTCCCGTGAGCGTTTGAACATGTTCAACTGCTTGTGGCACACTATTTTTGAACACGTTCAGGAATTTGGAGGCGCCGGTGGCAGCCAAGGGCGAACACACCAGGCAGCGGGTGGCGGACACCGCACTGCGCATGTTCCGCGAGATCGGCTTCGAGAAGACCACCATGCGGGCCATCGCTGCAGAGGCCGGCGTTTCCGTTGGCAATGCCTACTACTACTTCTCGTCCAAGGATGATCTGGTCCACGAGTTGTACCTCCAAGTGCAGGCCGAACACGCCGCGCGGGCAGCCGAATTGCTGGACGCCGCCGCCGGGTTCGCGGACCGCCTGAAAACCACTCTGCACGCGGGCCTGGACGTCATGGCGCCCTACCATGCTTTCGGCGCGGATTTCGTGGCCACCGCTATCCGGCCCACATCGCCGGTGAATCCCTTCTCGGCGGACTCAACGCCCGCGCGGGAGGCAGCGCTGGATATCTTCAGGCGCACGGTGGACGGGTCCAGCCCCGCCGTACCGAAGAAGCTGCGGGCCGAGCTGCCTGAACTGCTGTGGCTTTGCTACATGGGGATCACCCTCTTTTGGGTCTACGACTCCTCGGAAGGCCAGCGGCGGACCCGGAAGCTGGTGGACGGCGCAGCGCCGCTCATTGCCCGCGGCCTCTCACTGGCCCGCATTCCGGGTGTCAGCAAGGTGCTTGACGACGTCCTCGACCTGAGCCGCAGCATCCGCGACTAGGACAGAAGCGAACATTGGGGGAAGAGATGAACAGTGCAAAGACAGTCGTAGTGGCCGGCGCCTCCGGCTTCATTGGCACCTATCTTTGCAGGCGTTTCCGCGAGGACGGCTGGACGGTGCGGACCATAGGACGCGACGGAGCGGGTGGTTCCACAGCCGCATGGGATGACGACGCCGGCATGGCCCGGGTGCTCAACGGCGCCGACTTGGTGGTGAACCTCGCCGGACGCTCTGTCTCTTGCCGCTACAACCAGCGGAACAAGAAAATCATTCTGGACTCGCGGGTGGCCACCACCCGGGCACTGGGGCGGGCCTTCTCGCAATGCCAGGTCCCGCCGCCCACCTGGCTGAATGCCAGCACCGGCACCATCTACCGGGATGCCCGCGACCGTCCCCAGTCCGAGGCCGACGGCGACCTTGGTTCCGGCTTCTCCGTGGACGTCGCAAGGGCCTGGGAAGCGGCCCTCACCGCAGCGGACACCCCGAAGACGCGGAAGATCCCGCTGCGGATCGCCATCGTGCTGGGCCGCGGCGGCGGTGCACTGAGGCCGTTCGCCACCCTCGCGCGACTGGGCCTGGGCGGGCATATGGGCGACGGCCGGCAGAAGTTCAGCTGGGTCCACGTGGAGGACCTGTACCGCAGCATCCTCTTCCTGCACGCACGGACCGACATCACCGGGCCCGTCAATGTGGCCTCACCGGACGTCGTCACCAACCAGGAAATGATGCGCCTGGTGCGCCGGGCCTATGGCGCACGGTTCGGGCTGCCCACCCCTGCCTGGCTCCTCCGGGCGGGCGCCGTCCTGATTTACACGGAGACCGAACTGGTCCTGAAAAGCCGCTGGGTCCAGCCGCAGAAACTTCTTGACGCCGGATTTGCCTACAGCCAGCCGGAGCTGGGCAGGGCGCTCTTGCAGATCGCCAAGGGGACAGCCTGACGGTCAAATAATGAACCGCTTGGACCGCTGAACACTCGCTTATCACAGCCGCTGTACGCCCCTACATGGATAGCGTCCGACGCCGGGTGGCAGGATGGGGGCATGACTTCCGTATCCCCTGACGCAACGCTGTCCGCGGACGCCCCCGCCGTCGTCCTCACCATCGCAGGCTCCGAGGCCACCGGCGGCGCCGGTGCCCAGGCTGACCTGAAGACCTTCCAGGAGCTGGGTGTCTTCGGCATCGCCAACCTCACCTGCATCGTGTCCTTCGACCCGAAGGACAGCTGGAACCACCGCTTCGTGCCGGTGGACCAGCAGGTGATTGCCGACCAGCTGGAGGCGACGACGGCGGCCTACGGTCCGGCGTCGGGCGCCCCTTCGGCTTTGGACACGGTGAAGATCGGCATGCTGGGCAGCCCGGCCACCATCAGCACGGTGGCCAATGCGCTGCAGGAGAACAGCTTCGCCAATGTTGTCCTGGACCCGGTGCTGATCTGCAAGGGCCAGGAACCCGGCCACGCGCTGGACACGGACCAGGCCCTGAAAGCGCAGATCCTGCCGCTTGCCACCTTCGTCACGCCCAACCACTTCGAGGCGGAATCGCTCTCCGGCCTGGAGATCACCGACGTTGAATCCCTCAAGGCCGCTGCCGTCCGCATCCACGAGCTCAGCGGAGCGGCCGTGCTGGCCAAGGGCGGGGTGCGGCTGGAAGGCCCGGACGCCGTGGACGTGTTCTACGACGGCGAAACCCTCGAAGTCCTCAGCGCGCCGAAGGTGGGCGAGGTGGCCGTGTCCGGCGCCGGTTGCTCGCTGGCCGCCGCCGTCACGGCCGAGCTTGCCAAGGGCGCCAGCCCGCTGGCGGCAGCCCGGACCGCCAAGGACTTTGTGACCACCGGCATCCGCAACCGGGTTGCCTCCGGCGCCCCCTTCGATGCCCTGTGGCAGGGCGGCGCCCGCTAGCTCCACAGAACGCGCCATCAGCTTTCGCACGAACACCCGGAACGCCCCTGCAATCAGTGCAGGGGCGTTCCGGCTTTAAGGGCGCTGTGTGATGGCGCGTGTGGAAAGGAGGTTACCGACGCGGGATGTTCCGGAGGTTGCTGCGGGCCATGCTGACGGCCTCTCCCGCGCCACGGTTGAGGACCACCTTCGACATGGCGGTGGCGAACCCGATCACCTGCGATCCGGAGATCTTCGGCGGAATGGACAGCGCGTTGGGGTCGGTGATGAGCTCCACCAGCGACGGGCCGGGGTGCGCAAACGCCTCCCGATAGGCCGCCTCGATCTGGCCCGGATCGGTAACCCGCACGGCGTGGAAACCCAGCGCCTGTGCCACGGCCGCATAGTTGGCGTCCGGCACGTCCACGCCAAAGTCGGGCAGCCCGTCCACCAGCATCTCCAGTTTCACCATGCCCAGGGTGGAGTTGTTGAACACCACCACATTGACCGGCAGCTTGTAGGCGGCGGCGGTGATGAGCTCGCCCAGCAGCATGGACAAGCCTCCGTCGCCGGACACCGAAATGACCTGGCGCCCCGGGTACGCCAGCTGCGCGCCGATCGCGTGCGGAAGGGCGTTGGCCATGGAGCCGTGCAGGAAGGAACCTATCAGCCGTCGGGTGCCCAGCGGGTTGATGTAGCGTGCGGTCCAGACGTTGCACATGCCGGTGTCCGCGGTGAAGATGGCATCCTCGGCGGCCACCTGGTCCAACAGCGACGCCGCGTACTCGGGATGGATGGGCTGCTTCTTCTCCACCTTGCGCGTGTAGGCGCCCACGGCCTTGTTCATCAGCCGGTCATGCTTCTTGAGCATCTGGTCAAGGAACCGGCGGCTCTTCTTGGCCTTCACCAGCGGGATCAGCGCGCGAAGCGTGGGGAGCACGTCGCCGTGCACGGCAATATCGACGTCGGTCCGCCGGCCCAGCCGCTGCGCCGCCCGGTCCACCTGTGCGGTGCGGGTGTCCGGCAGGAACTGGTCGTACGGGAAGTCCGTGCCCAGGAGGATCAGCAGGTCTGCGTCCTCGATGCCCTCTGCCGCCGCCCCGTAGCCAAGGAGGCCCGTCATGCCGATGTCGAACGGATTGTCGTACTGGACAAAATCCTTGCCGCGCAGCGAGTGCCCCACCGGTGCTTTGGCCAGCTCGGCGAGCGCCATCAGCTCACTGTGCGCGCCCTCCACGCCCGCCCCGGCAAAGATGGCCACCTTGCCGGCGTCGTTGATGGCGTCCGCGAGCGCCTGCACGCTGGCGGGGTCCGGGACCAGGGTTGCCGGCCGGAAGGTGGCCGGCGCGGGAGTGGGGCCTACTGCTTCGAGGCCGGCGATGTCACCGGGAAGGGTCACGACGGCGACTCCGCCCAGACCCAGCGCGTGCTGGATGGCGCTGTGCATCACGCGCGGCGCCTGCTCGGCAGTGCTGACCAGTTCGGAGTAGACCGAGCACTCGTTAAAAAGCCGGTCCGGGTGGGTCTCCTGGAAGAAGCTGCTGCCGATCTGCTTGCTGGGGATGTGCGAGGCGATGGCCAGCACGGGGGCACCGGAACGGTTGGCGTCGTAGAGGCCATTGATCAGGTGCAGGTTTCCGGGGCCGCAGGAACCCGCACACACGGCCAGCCTGCCGGTGAGCTGTGCTTCGGCGGCAGCGGCGAGGGCGGCGGCCTCCTCATGCCGGACGTGGATCCAGTCGATGCCGCCCTTCGCGGAGCCTCCCGTCTGGCGGACGGCGTCCACGATCGGGTTGAGGCTGTCACCCACGATCCCGTAAATCCGCTGCACACCGGCAGCCTGCAGTTGTTCGATGAGTTGGGTGGCAAGTTCCTTGGCCATGGGTGCAGACTCCCGCGATTGTGGTGGTGTTCTGACATGGCCCAATATAGTCCGCCCACCTCAGCGGGCACTTCGGAACAGGTATTCAGCAGCAGCCGCAAGCCGAAACAAAAAGGAGGCGTACGACGGCGGCCGGGCAGCCGCCGTCGTACGCCTCCTTGGGAGACGGGCACCCTTGGGTGCCTTCCGGACTAAACGCCGAGGGCGTCCTTGTCCTTGCCGCCTCGGGGTGCCTGTTCCCAGGCGTGGCCCTGCTCGTCGTCCAGGTGCGTTGTCTTCTTGTTCTTCAGCGCGAAGATGTAAACCACCAGCGAGATGGCGATGGCCACCGTGACGTAGGTGAAGAACAGGTCCTCCCGCTCCGCCTTCTGGAAGGCCGCGCCGATCAGCGGCACGGTGCCGCCGAACAGCGAGTTGGCGATCGCGTAGCCCAGGCCCACGCCCAGGGCGCGGATGGAGGCCGGGAAGAGCTCCGCCTTCACCAGGGCGTTGATGGAGGTGTAGCCGCCCACGATCACCAGGCCGCCCATCATGAGCAGGAACGCGGTGAACGGATCCTTGGTGCCGGCCAGGGTGGACAGCAGCGGCCACGTGAACAGCACGCCGGTGATGCCGAACCAAAGCAGCAGGGGCTTGCGGCCCACCTTGTCCGAGATGATGCCGTAGACGGGCTGCAGCAGCATGAAGATGAAGAGGGCCCAGAAGTTGATCACGGAGGTGTCGGTCTTGGCGATGCCGGACGTATCGTTCATGAACTTCAGGATGAAGTTGGTGTAGGTGTAGAACGCCACGGTGCCGCCCAGGGTGATGCCGATGCAGACCAGCAGCGGCTTCCAGTAGCCGGTGAAAAGCAGCTTCATGGTGCCCGGCTGCGCCTGGCCCGGCTTCGCGGGGGCCTTGGCGGCGTTGATCTGTTCGGCGGAAACCGTCTCTTCCATGGAGCGGCGCAGCCACAGCACGACGAGGGCCGCGACGCCGCCGATGGCGAACGGAATGCGCCAGCCCCACTCGTTCAGGTCGCCCTTGGGCATGACGTTCTGCAGGATTACCAGGACCAGCAGGGCCAGCATCTGGCCGCCCACCAGCGTGACGTACTGGAAGCTGGAGAAGAACCCGCGGCGCTTGGTGGTGGCAGCCTCGGACATGTAGGTGGCGCTGGTGCCGTACTCACCGCCCACGGAGAAGCCCTGGATCACACGGATGATCACCAGCAGGATCATGGCCCACAGGCCGATGACGTCCTGGGTGGGCAGCACGGCGATGGCGAAGGAGCCTGCGGACATCAGGGTGACACTGAGCGTCAGTGCAGCCTTCCGGCCGTGGCGGTCCGCGTACCGCCCGAAGAACCAGGCGCCGATGGGCCGCATGAGGAACGACGTCGAGAAGACGGCCATCGCTTCGAGGCCCGCCTGGAGTTCATCCTTGGAATTGAAGAAGTGCGCTTGGAAGTAGGCTGCGAAGACCGTGTAGACGTAGAGGTCGTACCATTCCACAAGGTTGCCGGCGGACCCCTTCAGGATGTTGCCCACGGCCCGCCGGGTCTGGGCGGCCTCCGATACGGGCGCGGTTTGTTGGGTGCTCATCGGTGAGTTCCTCCTTGTGGTGACGTGCGTCCTCCAACGCCGGAGGGCCTCATCAACGGTATGGGTGATCCACCGCACAGCCAACGTGGCAGGGCATTTCCTAACACTTCCTTAGGTTTTGCCTGGCCCGCCTTCCCGCCCTGCCTGCCGGCCGCCGTCGGGCATAACCGTTCCTTAGGCGGTAATCTCCAAAGGCGGGGGATGAACCGGACACTGCACAAACAGCAAGGAAAATGGCTATGGACGTGCTGATCGTCGAGGACGACGACGCCATGGCCGGCGCCCTTACCGCCGCCGTCGAAAGCGCCGGGCACCACCCGCAGCGGCTCGCCCGGGGCGCGGACGCACTGCTGTCGCACCGGAACTTCCAGGTGATTCTCCTGGACCTGGGGCTGCCGGACATGGACGGACTGGAGGTCCTGCGCAAGCTCCGGCAGGTCACCGACGTCCCCATCCTGATCCTGACTGCCCGCGACGACGAACGCAGCGTGGTGCTCGGGCTCCGTTCCGGCGCGGACGACTATCTGGTCAAGCCGGTCAAGCTGGTGGAACTGCTGGCCCGGATCGAGGCGGTGACACGGCGGGCGGGGCGCGCGGGTGGCACCCCGCAGGAAGACATCATCGTGCTGGACGACCTCGCCATCGACTTCAACCGGCGCGCGGCTTCCAAGGGCGGGCTGCCCCTGCCCCTCACCGCCACGGAATTCGAACTCCTGGCCCTGCTGGCACGGCACGCCGGTTCGGTGGTCACCCGCGAACAAATCCTGGACGCACTGTGGGGCGATGCCTTCCTGGCATCATCCCGTTCCCTGGACGTCCACCTCACAGGGCTGCGGGCCAAACTGCAGAAGCCCGGCTTCATCATCAACGTTCGCGGCGTGGGCTACCGGGTAGAGGCGGCCGGCGCATGAGGCTGCGGGTCCTGGGTGTGCTCAGCGTGCTCTGCCTGGTGGTGGTCTTCCTCATTTCGGGCACCATCCTCACGTCGGCATCCCGTGAGTTGACCCAGGAGCTGCAGATCAACCGGGCGGCCTCGCTGAACCGGCTGGCGCAGGTGGCCTTCGATGCGGCGGGCGACGGAGACACTGTGCGGCTGCAGCGGGAAATGGACACGTACTCCGGGCTTTACGGCGAGGGCATTGTGGTCCGGGTGCAGGCGGCGACCCTGGCCTCCGGGGGCCTGTCCGCCGACCGGGCGGACGTGCAGAACGCCTTGTCCCTTGCCCGGCTGAACGTGAGCGGCACGTCCCTGGAACCGCTTGAACCCTTCGCCTCCGGCTCCCGCGTCATCTTCCGGTCCTTCGGCAGTGCCAGCCAAGTCCTGGGCGCCGTGGTCCTGGACGTCCATGCGGACACGGCACAGCAGAAGCTTCGTGAGCGCTGGCTTGGGGTGGGCGTCGCCGCAGTAGCGCTGGCCACCATTCTCCTGGTGGGGGCTGCCCGGGTCACCGGCTGGGTCCTGCGGCCAGTCCTCCGCCTGGATTCGGCAGTGCATGAGCTGGAGCGGACCGGGCGCATGGAACGCCTCCCGGAGGACGGGCCACCGGAGCTGCGGGAATTGAGCCGTTCCTTCACCGCGATGGCCAGGACCGTGAGCGCCAGCATGGCGGCGCAGCGCCAGCTGATCGCGGATACCTCGCACCAGCTCCGGAATCCGGTGGGGGCGCTCCGGCTGCGGCTGGACCTGCTGCAGCTCGAGCTCAAGACGGCCCGCGAACACGATGCTGCCGAGCGTGCCGTGGCGGAGCTGGACCGGGTGGAGGAGATCCTGGACGGGGTCCTGAAGCTTGCGGCCGCGGAGCACCGGGCGTCCGAAGGGTACCTCCGGGCTGCCGGTAGTACGCCGCAGCATCCGCCTGCCCAGCCGGTGGATCCATATCCCGTGCTTCAGGGGGAGATCGAGCGGGCAGCGCCGCTGGCGGAACAGGCAGGCTCCACGTTGGCCCTTTCCGACCCGCCGCAGCCGCCGGTGCTGGTTGCCTGCCATCCGGCGGAGCTGGCCCAGATGGCAGGCGAGCTGCTCAACAACGCCATCAAGTACGCGCCCGGCGCGACGGTTACGGGGGCCGTCCGGCGGGAACAGGACGTGGTGGTTGTGGAAATTTCCGACGACGGTCCGGGGCTTTCCGCCGCAGAGCGCGCCTCTGCTGCCATTCGGTTCTGGCGGTCCCCGCGGCACTCTTCCGTTCCGGGGACGGGGCTGGGCATGACGATCGTGGGCGAGCTTGCCGCAGCCAACGGCGGACGGCTGGTCCTGGCCGAAGGCACTCCGCAGGGGTTGTCAGCGCGGATCGAATTTCCCGTGCTACCGGCTGGGCGGGTGGACCCTTCGTCCGAAGGAAGTGGTACGCGTGCCTGACCCTGGTGCTTCTGGTTCCCCGGGCAAGGCTGGCTCCCCCGGCTTCCCTGGCCCCTTCCCGCCCCGACGGTCCGTGCTGAAGTCAGCCCTCGCCGTCGGACTCGGAGCGTTGCTGCCGCCCTCCCTCGTTGCCTGTACCGGCGGGGACCGGCCCGAGACCCTGGTGGTGGCCGGCGGCGAACCGGGCGGGTTCTACCTGGAGTTCTCAACGTTGCTGGCCGCCGCGCTGGAGCGCCACGGCGTTGCCGCGCACGCGCGGGCGGTGGCCACGGGCGGAAGCCTGGACAATATCGCCGAACTGCAGGCCGGGCGGGCCGCCTTTGCCGTAGCCCTGGCCGACGCCGCCGTCCAGCCGGGCGCTGGAGCGGAGATCGCCGCCATTGGGAAGGTGTACGAAAACTACGTCCACTGCGTGGTGCGGAAGGACAGCGGCATCCGGGACATCTCCGGGTTGGCAGGACGCCGGGTTGCGGTTGGCCAGCCGGGATCGGGCACGTCCCTGACCACTCCCCGGCTGCTCCAGGCAGCAGGCCTGGGCACCTCGGCGGATGCCGCTGCGCCCGCTGCCGGGACTACCGCCGTCGAGAACCTTGGCCTCAATGACGGGATCGCCGCCCTTAAAGCTGGAACGGTTGATGCCCTGTTCTGGTCCGGCGGGGTTCCCACGGCTGCCATCGCGACGGCCCAGCAGGAGGTGGCACTTGGACTGCTGGACTTGTCGGGTCTGCTGCCGGAACTGCGCCGACGATATGGCGGCATGTACGACCGCGTCCTGATCCCGGAAGGCAGCTATCCCGGTGTTCCGGCAGTGTGGACGGTGGGAGCACCCAACTTGCTCCTGTGCCGCCGGGACCTGGACAACGCCACCGTGGAGCGGACGGTGCAGCTGCTGGTGCACAACGCCGGGGAGCTGATTCCGCAGTCAACCCTGGGCGTTCAGTTCCTTAGCGCGGAGAGCCTCATCAACACCGCCGGCGTCCCCCTGCACCCCGCCGCCGCGGACGCGTACCGGACGCTGCACGGCTGACAACGCGCGGCTATACCTCATGGTCCACGTGGTCCCGGACCAGGGCGGTTCTTACCAGCAGGCAGGATGCACGGATGTGCATGAAACGGAACGACCTGCGATCCCAGACAACGGTCGCCGAAGAAAGGCTGCGGGAGAAAACGGGGCGGTGTCGCGCGGAGAAAGACCTGTGACTGGTGTGATTATTGATGATTCCAGAAGGCGCGTCGCTTCCTCTGCCCGGTACAGGTTCACACCCGGCCCACAGCAAAAAACCATGTCCGGTTGGGGACCAAAGCGAGTGGAACTGCACGTCGTTGCAAAATAACTAAGCAGCCTTGCTTGTGCAAAAATGCCCCACCTACGATCAGACGCATTCCCTGACGACGGCGGGTTACACCCGCAATTGACGTTGCGGCAGGAGCGCACGGCACTGCAGCCGTTGCGCCGTGAACCGCGTCGGGCAGAGCTGCCCGATGCCGATAAGGAGCGAACCTATGAGAAGCCGATATCCAGCGTCCGCGCTGCTGACCCTGTCTCTGGTTCTGGCCGGCGTCAGTATGTCAGCCATTCCAGCGACAGGAGCAGCTCCACTCAAGCCGTCACAGGCCGCGGCGGAGGGCACAACACCCATTCCAGCCATAGAAGGTCCCCTGGCTACCACGCCCGGATCACACCCTTTCGGCGCTGCTGATCACCAGGAGGTTCCGCAGGACCTCGGGAAGCTCGGCTATGTGGAGGAGGAATACCTGGCCAGCGGCACCTCTAACGTCTACACCTGGCCCGCGGCAGGCCCGGCCCAGGTTCGGACTCCAGCGGCGCCGTACACCACCCGGGTGCTGGTGCGTAAGCCGGCTTCAGGCCAAAAGTTCAGTGGCAACGTCATTGTTGAGATGCTCAACCCCAGCAACCTTTTTGACCTGAACATTGGCTGGGCCATGGCGCACGAGCAGATCGTGAAGAACGGTGACGCTTGGGTGGGTATTACCGCCAAACCGATCGCTGTCCAGGCACTGAAGAACTTTGATCCGCAACGGTACGCCGCTTTGTCCTTCGCGAACCCGCTTCCGCTGGACGACCCGGCCAACTGCACCGCCGTCGCAGCGGATTCGGCCAGGACCACCGAGAACGGCCTCATCTGGGACATCTACTCACAAGTCGGGGCCTGGCTCAAGAGCGACAGCGCAACAAATCCCCTGAGCTACGGGTCCCCGGCCAGCCGGGTAGAGAAAGCGTACGGCTTCGGCTACTCCCAGACCGGAGGATTCCTGGTCAACTACATCAATGGAATCCACCCACTCGTGGTCCAGTCTGATGGCAAGCCTGTGTACGACGCCTATATCGTCGCAGTCGCCGGCGGCGCCTTCGCCGGTGCCTACCCTATGAACCAGTGTGAGCCGGCGCCTCCAGCCGAGGACGCGCGCCGCCAATTCAAGGACGTTGGCGTCCCCATCATGCGGATCATGTCCCAATCGGACTACCTCCGTGGCATCGGATCACGCCGTGCCGACAGTGATGTACCGGGTGACCAGTACCGGCACTACGAGATGGCCGGGGCCGGCCATGCAACACCGGACGAATTGACCTTCTCGGCGTCTTCCGCCGATATTCTCGCGGCGGGTCGGGCTGTTCCTCCGATGGCCTGCAACGAAGGACCACGCAGCAGGTTCCCCAGCGCCATCTTCTTCAACGCCGCCCTCCGGAACATGGATCTGTGGGTACGGGACGGCATCGCCCCTCCGCGAGCTGAACCCATCCTGGTCCGCGACGGTGCACCGGTGCTGGACGAGTTTGGCAATGTGCAAGGCGGGCTCCGTTCGCCCTTCCTCGACGTCCCGACGAGCACCTGGTACGGCACAGCGACAGGGGCATCTTTCTGCTTCATTGCCGGCTATGAAAAACCGCTGCCCCAGGGAGTAGTCGACGGCCTGTACCCGAACCACGGTGCCTACGTTTCGGCCGTGAAGGACAGCGTGCAGGCACTGAAGCGGCAAGCATTCCTCACGGACTACGACGCCACGGATCTGCTGAAGCAGGCGGCTCAGAGCGACGTCCCCTAAGAACCTTGCAGTAACCACCACCTCGCAAACAATCGACTGAAACGCTGGGCCGTTCTGGAGTTCCTCGACGGCCCAGCGTTTCAGTTTTTTTGGGGAGGACTGACGAGTTCCCAAGAAGTTGGAGCCCGCTGTCCGCGGACCTCAACTCCCCGAGTGGGCCTGCAGGAAGCTGTACACCTCGGTCTCGTCCACGCCGGGAAAGGCTCCGGGAGGCATCGCAGCCAGCAGATGCGAGTGGGCACGTGCCGACGGCCAGGCGTTGCCTGCCCACTGGTTGGTCAGTTCGGCCGGCGGCCGCTTGCAGCAGGTGGGGTCGGGGCAGTTGGAGGTGGCGCGGGCGCTGGTTTCGCGGCCACGGAACCACTTCACGTGCTGGTACGGCACCCCGATGCTGAGCGAGAATTCACCGCTGGGGGAACGCTCAGTGCGCGCGGTGCACCAGTAGGTCCCGGACGGCGTATCGGTGTACTGGCTGTAGGCACTGAACTTGTCCGGCACATCGAAGACTGCCCGTGACGTCCAGGCCTTGCACGACGGCTGCCCCTCGATGGCGCCGGTGTGGTCCTGGGGGAAGTTCACACCGTCATTCTCGTAGGCCTTGTAGATGATGCCGCTTTGGTGTGTCTTCTGGAAGTGCGTGGTGATGCCCAGGTGCTTCGTGGCCAGGTTGGTGAAGCGGTGCGCCGCGGTCTCGTAGGAAACGGCGAAGGCATCCCGGATGTCTTCCACCGCGATTTCCTTGGCCGCCTTGGCTTTCTGCAGAAATTCGACGGTGGCCTGCTCGGGCAGCAATAGTGCGGCGGCGAAATAGTTGGTGGCCACCCGCTGCGCAAGGAAGTCGCCGTAGTTCTTGGGCGTCTCGTGGCCCAGGACGTAGTGCCCCAGCGCCTGCAGCAACACCGAGCGGGGGTCATGGTCCTGCCGCTGGCTCTGCGTCAGGTAAATTTTGCGGTTCTTCAAATCCGTCACTGAACGGGTGGAATGCGGCAGATCCCCCACGTGGTGCAGGGTGAAACCGAGGTGCGCGGCGATATCCGCAATGACGTGCTGGCTCAGCGGACCGGTGGTGTAGCCCACCTCCTTGAGGACCTTTTGTGCCTCGGCCTCGTACTCAGGAAAGTAGTTGCCCCGTTCCCGCATCATCGCCCGCAGCTCACCATTGGCGCGGCGTGCCTCCTCGGGGGTGGCCACCTGCTCATTCATCTTGCGTTCCAGCTCATGCAGCAGCCCCACTTGGGCCTCCAGGACATCCAGCGGCAGCCGCGAGCTGATGCGGATCTTGGGCAGGTCCAGGGACTCGTACAGCGGCCCCCGCTGGTACCGTTCCAGCTCGATCTCAAGGGCGGCCCGGCGGCTGGGTGGCTCAGCGCCGAGCAGCTGGTCGATGGTGACGTTCAGCGCTGCAGCAAGGTGCTGGAGCAGCGTCAGCTTGGGCTCACGCTTGCCGTTTTCAATCAGGCTTAGCTGGCTGGGCGCGGTGCCGACGGCGGCGCTCAGGTCATCGAGCGTGAGCCCGGCTTGTTTGCGCAGATGGCGGACCCGGCGGCCCAGGGCGATAACGTCCAGTTCCGCTGCGGCGGTGGACGGAGGCTGGGAAACGTCCCTGTTCCAACTTGAAGGCGACATTTCTGAAGAATACGTGAAGAAGTGCATTTCTTTCCACCACTTTCATCTAGAAAGGGGGTTGAAAGTGCTGAAAAGTAGTTGTCACGGAAAGAAACACCGCGCCGGATAAGCCGGTGGGAGCCTCAACGACGCGGCTACCACCTACTCCATCCGGAGCTCAATCAAGGAGATCAACGATGACTGCAGCATTTGAGCCCACCCAGCAGACGCCCGAAGAGCAGGCCGCCGCCCTGGAGCTCGAGTGGGCCGCCAACCCCCGCTGGGAAGGTGTGACCCGGGACTACTCAGCTTCCGACGTCGTCCGCCTCCGCGGCCGCGTCTCCGAAGAGCACACCCTGGCCCGGCGGGGTTCGGAGAAGCTGTGGAAGCAGCTCACCGAAGAGCAGAAGACCGGCGGCTACACCAACGCCCTGGGCGCCCTCACCGGCAACCAGGCCGTGCAGCAGGTCAAGGCCGGCCTCCGCGCCATCTACCTCTCCGGCTGGCAGGTTGCAGCGGACGCCAACAACTCGGGCCACACCTACCCGGACCAGTCCCTCTACCCGGCCAACTCGGTCCCCACCGTGGTCCGTCGCATCAACAACGCTCTGCTCCGTGCCGACCAGATCGAGTTCTCCGAGGGCATCCAGACCGTTGAGGACTGGCTGGTCCCGATCGTTGCAGACGCCGAGGCCGGCTTCGGCGGCCCGCTGAACGCGTACGAGCTCATGAAGTCCATGATCCAGGCCGGCGCCTCAGGTGTTCACTGGGAAGACCAGCTGGCATCCGAAAAGAAGTGCGGCCACTTGGGCGGCAAGGTGCTCATCCCCATCCAGCAACACGTGCGCACCCTGAACGCCGCCCGCCTGGCAGCTGACGTCGCCGGCACCCCCACCGTCGTCATCGCCCGCACCGACGCCGAGGCAGCCACCCTCATCACCTCCGACGTCGACGAGCGGGACCAGGAATTCATCACCGGCGAGCGCACCGCGGAGGGCTTCTACAAGGTCCGCAATGGCATCGAACCCTGCATCGCCCGTGCCAAGGCCTACGCCCCGTACTCCGACCTCATCTGGATGGAAACGGGCACCCCGGACCTGGAACTGGCCCGCAAGTTCGCCGAATCGGTCAAGGCCGAGTTCCCGGACCAGATGCTTTCCTACAACTGCTCGCCGTCCTTCAACTGGCGCAAGCACCTGGACGACGACACCATCGCCAAGTTCCAGCGCGAGCTCGGCGCCATGGGCTTCACGTTCCAGTTCATCACCCTGGCCGGCTTCCACGCCCTGAACTACTCGATGTTCGACCTCGCCCACGGCTACGCCCGGGAAGGCATGAGCGCCTACGTCGAACTCCAGGAAAAGGAATTCGCCTCCGAGTCCCGCGGCTACACCGCAACCAAGCACCAGCGCGAAGTCGGCACCGGCTACTTCGACAGCATCTCCACGGCGCTCAACCCGAACGCCTCCACCCTCGCATTGGTCGGATCGACCGAAGAGGGCCAGTTCCACTAATTTTCGCCCAAGGTGAGCCATTCGCCTCGCTCACCGAAGAGGCACGACGGCGGCACGCGCCTGAGCGTGACGTCGCCTGGCCGGGATGGGGAATCCGGAAGCGTGCGTAAAGGGGCCCTGTCCCCGGCGTCGACCGAGCTTTGCGAGGTCTTACGCCGGGGACAGGGATAGCACGCGGAGGATTTCCGATCCCGGCCCACCCAGGTAAGTCCCGCCGTCGAACTTCCCTTTTGTCTTTAAGGAGACTGAGATGAACAGCTTCACCGATAGCTTCACGATCAATGGCATTACCCTGACCGCGCAGCCGATTTGCCGGCAGGACGAAGTACTTACCCCGGACGCTCTGACGTTCATCGCGAAGCTGCACCGGGCCACTGCCAGCCGCCGGCAGGAGCTGCTGCAGGCACGGCGCACGCGGCGGGCTGACATCGCTGCCGGCGCCGATCCGCGGTTCCTCCGGGAGACCGAGCACATCCGGAATGACCCGTCCTGGCGGGTCGCTCCCCCGGCACCTGGCCTCGAGGACCGCCGGGTGGAAATCACGGGCCCTGTGGACAAGAAGATGACCATCAACGCCCTGAACTCCGGCGCCAAGGTGTGGCTCGCGGACATGGAGGACTCCTCCACCCCGACATGGCGCAACGTCATCAAGGGCCAGCTGAACCTCACCGATGCGCTGGAGCGCCGGATCGACTTCACCAGCGAAGAGGGCAAGGAATACAAGCTCCGCCCGGCGGGCGACCTGCCCACCATCGTGGTCCGGCCCCGCGGCTGGCACCTGCCGGAGAAGCACATGCTGATCGACGGCCAGCCGGTCACCGGCGGCATCGTGGACTTCGGCCTGTTCTTCTTCCACAACGCACGCCGCCTCCTGGCCCAGGGCAAGGGCCCGTACTTCTACCTGCCCAAGATCGAGAACCACCTCGAAGCCCGGCTGTGGAACGACATCTTCATCCTGGCCCAGGACTTGCTCGGCATCCCGCAGGGCACCATCCGGGCAACGGTGCTGATCGAAACCATCACCGCCGCGTTCGAAATGGAGGAGATCCTCTACGAGCTGCGCGACCACGCCGCGGGCCTGAACGCCGGCCGCTGGGACTACATCTTCTCCATCATCAAGAACTTCCGCACCCGCGGCCCCCGCTTCGTGATGCCGGACCGCAGCCAGGTGACCATGACGGCCCCCTTCATGCGCGCCTACACCGAACAGCTGGTCCGGGCCTGCCACAAGCGCGGCGCCATGGCCATCGGCGGTATGGCTGCAGCCGTGCCCAACCGCAAGGACCCCGAAGCCAACGCCAACGCCCTCGAAAAGGTCCGCGCTGACAAGACCCGCGAGGCCAATGATGGCTTCGACGGCTCCTGGGTGGCCCACCCGGACCTGGTGCCCATCTGCCGGGAGGTGTTCGACGGCGTCCTCGGCGACCGCCCCAACCAGCTCGGCAAGCTCCGCGAGGACGTCACCCCTGACGACCGTGCCCTCATCGATATTGCTTCCCTGCACGGCACCATCACCGAACAGGGCATCCGGAACAACATCGAAGTGGGGATCCGCTACATCGAGTCCTGGCTGCGCGGCAACGGCGCGGTGGCCATCCACAACCTCATGGAAGACGCCGCCACCGCCGAGATCTCCCGGTCCCAGCTGTGGCAGTGGATCTATGCCCGGGCCATCACGGACCACGGCGAGATCGTCAGCCACGAGTGGGTGGAGGAACTCCTGGACGAGGAATTCGCCCGGCTGGAACGCTTCGACGGCGACCGGTTCGAGGACGCCCGCGACATCTTCGAGGAGGTCACCCTGGCCACCGAGTTCCCGTCCTTCCTCACGCTTCCCGCCTATGCCCGCTACCTGACCGAGGCCCGCGAGAAGGCAACGGTTGAGGAGCTGGCTGCGGCCTGACACTCAAGAAACTTCCGTTTGCCGGGCCGGCACGCCCTTCGCAACAGGCCCCCCGAAATCCGGGGCGCCGGTCCGGCAACGGAGCACCACAGTCACCTCCGCGAGATGGCGTTTAACGGCAATGTTCCAAGGAAACATTGCGCTCAAATGGCATCTCGCGTGAAGTGTTTAAAGAAGAAGCCCGACGGCGACACCTCGCCTTAGCGGCCCTTAGGCACCTTCCGCACAGAGAGGGTGGTGCTGACGAAGAAGGTCAGCACCGAAACCAGGATGACCAGCAACGCGGGGGTCCACGACTTCGCGCTGTCGTGCACGAAGCCCACCAGCGGCGGGGCCACCGCTCCGAGGCAGTAGCCCAGGCCCTGGACGGTGGCGGACATCCGCCCGGCGGAGGCTTGATCGCGGGCCAGCTTGATGATGGCGATGAAGATCAGCGTGATGCCGCCGCCCTGGGCGATGCCGCCGGACGTTGACCACAGCCACCACAACTGCGGCGCGAGAAGCAGCCCCACCGGAACGGGAAGCCACAAGGCACCCAGGGTGACCGCCACCGCCGTCGTGCTCATATATTTGGCTGCAAATGGCACGCCGAGCCCGCCCACTATGGCGAGGATCTGGAAGATCGAGGAGGCGGCTCCGGCCTCTGCGGCGCTCATGCCCAGCTCGTCGTGCAGGTAGCTGGGCAGCCACGCCGTGACTCCGTAGTAGGAGAACGCCTGGCCACCGAACCCGGCCGTAAGCCCGAACGTGATCCAGCCGGAACCCCCCACCCTCGCGAGTGGCGCGTCCCCGCCATCCTCAGCCTCAGCCAGGAATGCCGTCCGCGGTCCCACCGCCAGGACCCACACCACCACGGCGGCGACGGCCAGGACGGCAACACTGGCCAAGGCAACTCTCCACCCCGTCGCGGCCGCAAGCGGAGCCATGATGACCGAGGTCAGGAAGGACCCGATGTTCAGCGCGGCGGTGTAGATTCCCATGGCCGTCCCCTGCCGCCGCGGAGCGAAATCGCGGCGGATGATCAGCGGCACCGCGATGTTGCCCACCGTGATGGCCACGCCAAGGACCACCGTGCCGGCCACCACCAGCACCGGGCCCCCGGCGGAGCGCACCAGCACGCCGGCCAGGACTCCCAGGATGGTCAGCGTAACGGCGAACTCGGCACCGAATTTCCGGGCCGCAAGGGACGCCAAGGGAGCCGCGAGCGAGAAGCAGAGGACGGGGATGCTGGTCAGCAGCCCCAGCATGACCGGCGAAAAATGCAGTTCCGCCTGCATGAGGTCCACCAGGGGTGCGACGGCGACGAAAGGGCCGCGGAGGTTCAGCGCAAGCAGGCCGATGCAGGCCAGCAGGACCCAGCTTTTCGGAATGCGGGACAGGACGCGGCCGCTCACAGGGACAAAATCGGGAATGGGCGAGGATTCATCACTCCCATTGCTATCATGCCCGGCGTTGCTGGAGTTTTAGGCGCCCTCCCGGCCGGCGCTGCCATACGATGAACGTGACCCAAGGACGCAGCAAACTGGGAAGGACACCCATGACGCACCGCTTGGCCATCCTCGACGACTACCAGGACGTAGCCCACGGCTTCGCCGACTTCGCGGCCTTGGAGGCGGAGGGGGTCACCGTGACCTCCTACCGCGAGCCTTTCGCTTCCCGGGACGCCCTGGTTTCGGCGCTGGCGGACACCACCATGGTGATTGCGATGCGTGAGCGGACGGCGTTCCCGCGCGAGGTGTTTGAGAAGCTTCCAGGGCTTGAGCTGCTGGTCACCACCGGAATGGCGAACGCCGCCATCGACGTGGCAGCCGCGGCCGAGCACGGAGTAACGGTGTGCGGCACGCCCGGTTCGCCCACGGCAGCGCCGGAACTGACCTGGGCCCTGCTGCTGGCCATCGCCCGGCACCTTCCAGCGGAGGAGAACTCCCTCCGGGCCGGAACGTGGCAGTCGACTGTTGGTGTGGAGCTGGCCGGAAAGACGCTGGGGATCGTGGGGCTGGGCAAGATCGGACGGCGGGTGGCCACCTACGGGCAGGCCTTCGGCATGGATGTGGTGGCGTGGAGCCAGAATCTCACTGCGGACGCGGCCAAGGAGGCCGGTGCCCGGCTGGTGTCCAAGGAGGAGCTCTTCACGGTTGCCGACGTGGCCACCCTCCACCTGCGGCTCTCCCCACGCTCGGAGAACACGGTGGGCGAGGCAGAGCTGCGGCTGCTGGGGCCTGACGGCATCCTGGTGAACACCGCCCGCGGGCCGCTCGTGGATCAGGAGTCGCTGATCAAAGCGCTGAATGAGGGGTGGATCCGGGGCGCCGCCTTGGACGTCTTCGACCAGGAACCACTGCAGGTCGGGCACCCGCTCCTGGCTGCGCCCAACACCGTGCTCTCCCCCCACCTGGGCTACGTCACCCAGGAAAGCTACCGGCAGTTTTACGGCGGCGCCCTTGAGGACATCACCGCCTGGCTGGCCGGCTCCCCCATCCGAACCATCACCGCCTGACCCGGAAGAACAGCATGACCCACACCATCCGCAGGGCAACAGCGGACGACGCCGGCGCGTTGGCTGCGCTGGCGGCCGTCACCTTTCCGCTGGCCTGCCCGCCGTCGTCGTCACCTGCCGACATTGCCGCCCACCTGGCCAACACGCTGAGCGAGGAACACTTCAAGGGGTACCTTGCGGACCTGGACACCACCGTCCTGGTCGTCGATGCCGACGGCCAGCTCAATGGCTACAGCCTGCTGGTGGACCGGCCCGCAACGGATCCCGATGTGGCCTCTGTCCTGACCCTGCTGCCGTCCGTGGAAATCAGCAAGTGCTACGTCCACCCGGACTACCACGGCCTGGGCGCGGCCGCCGAACTCATGCACGCCAGCCTCCAGGCCGCTGCAGCATGCGGCGGTTCCGGAGCCTGGTTGGGCGTGAACAGCCAGAACGCCCGAGCCATCCGGTTCTACGAAAAATCCGGTTTCCGCAAGGTGGGCACCAAGTCGTTCCGGCTGGGCAGCACTGTTGAACATGACTTTGTGCTGGAGCGCTCCCTGCCCTGACCTTGGTTCAACTGCCCGGCTGGTTCTGCCCCTGGCGCACGGAACTGCCGGCAAAACCGTTAGGCGGGTAGGCCAGCGGCGGGCGGGGCTCGGTCAGGAGTCTGAGTCCCGGCGGAAGCCCATCGATACTGCCCTTGGTTCCGGCGGCGCTGATGGTCACCCGGCTGGAGTCCAGCATGACGTTTTCGGCCCGGAACGATCCCACGACTTCGGGCAGGATGGGTGCCAGGTGCACCACGTCGCGGGTGAAGACGGGGTCGAACCGGAGCAGGATCCGGGCGAGCTGGACGGGCGCAGCGGCCGCCCAGGCCTGCGGGGAGCATGCTGTGGGATAGGGCACCGGGCTGGGGAATTCCCCGCGGTCGAAGCCGCAGAACAGTTCCGGCAGCCGACCGTCGAAGTGCGCAGCGGCGTCGAAGATCCCCAGGGCTACCCGCTTGGCCTCGTCCACGAACCCGTACCGCATCAGGCCGGTGGCCACCAGCGCCGTATCATGCGGCCAGACCGAGCCGTTGTGGTAGCTGACGGGGTTGTAGGCGCCCATGTCCGAGGCCAGGGTGCGGATCCCCCAGCCGGTGAACATCTGCGGGGACATCAGGTGCTCCATCACGGACTCGGCTTTGTCCTGGTCCACGATGCCGGTCCAGAGGCAGTGTCCGATGTTGGACGTCAGGGCGTCGACCGGCCGCTTGTCCTTGTCCAGCGCCACGGCGAAGTAGCCCTTATCCGGCAGCCAGAACTTCTTGTTGAACTCCTCCTTGAATGCCGCGGCCTTATCGGCCCAGTGCAGTTCCAGGGCCGGGTCACCGCTCCAATGGGCCAGCAGTGACCTGCCCAGGTAGGCCGAGTACACGTATGCCTGGACCTCACACAGGGCGATCGGCGCTTCAGCGATGGTGCCATCGGCGAAGTTGATGCCGTCCCAGGAGTCCTTCCAGCCCTGGTTGACCAGGCCGTGGTCGTTGGCGCGGAGGTATTCGACGAACCCATCGCCGTCCCGGTCGCCGTATTTTTCGATCCAGTCCAGCGCACGGTCGGCATGTGCCAGCAGTGGCTGGATCTTGTCCCGGGAGAGTCCCCAACGGCTCAGCTCGCCGAGGACAGCCACGAAGAGTGGCGTTGCATCTGCCGTCCCGTAATAGGCCGTGCCGCCGAGCGAAAGACCTGCTGTCACGCCGAGCCGGACCTCGTGCGGGATCCGCCCGGGTTCCTCCTCCGAGTCCGGGTCCACCTTCTTTCCCTGGATCCCGGCAAGGGTCTGCAGCGTGCCCAGGGCGAGGTTTGGGTTGACCATGAGGCTCATGTAGGAGGTCAGCAGCGAGTCCCGCCCAAACAGGGCCATGAACCACGGCGCACCGGCAGCAACCGCTGCCCGCTCCGGATGGTGGGCGTCGAAGATGCGCAGGGCACCAAGATCACTCTGGCTCCGGTTGAGCAGGTTTTGGAGGCTGGCGTCCTCGATGCTGATCCTGGGGAGGGCTTCCTCCCAGGCCAGGTGCCGGCGCACACCCTCGCGGTGGTGCGGCAGTTGTCCTTCCTTGAATGGCTCTTCCGGCGCTTCACCGTTCACCAGCGGCACCACAATCACACTGGTGGCCCATTTTCCCCGGGCGGGGACGGTCACCCGGAAGCGCAGGCCCTCGGTGGTAACCTCCGCGTCCCGGGCCCCGATCGCAGAGCCGCGCTGCTGGCCATGGCGCGCCGCCTCGATGACAAGCCTGCCCCCCGAAACGGTCCGGGTGGTGTCATCCGCCCCCGTGGTTCGTCCACCTTTTACGTCGAACAGGTCGGCCTGGTCAGCATCGACAAGGAGCTCGATGTCGCATTCCACGGGCTCGGCGGCATAATTTTCCAGCGTGATGTCGTCCTGCAGACCCGGGCCGATGTGCCGCACCTGCCGGACAACCAGTGGACTGTCGAATTTTCCGCCGGGCCACTTCGCCCGCCCTACGAAGGTGGCCTGGAAGGGGTGGGGCCGTTGGGCTGAAAGCGGTTCGCGCAGCGAGCCGTTGACGCGCAGTATCCAGCGGGACACGATGCGGGTGTCCTGGTAGAACGCTCCGTTCGTGCCGGCGTCGGGGCTGATGTCGCCGCTGGCTGCGGAGATACAGAACGAAGATCCTTCCAGGACCGTAACCGCGCCTGAATCGGACCCGGTCGCCTCTATGTCTTCGTTCCAAGCGGTCATGGAAAGACTCCCTTCTGAAGGGGAAGCTGCCCCGGGGATCGGAAAAGCAGTTCTGCCCCTATCGATTCTGGTGCAAGCGGGTACCGTGTGGAACCCCTGGTGGCATGCGTCCCTCAATCAGGTCACCGAAGAGTTCCAGGTGTTGGGCCACCATCCGTTGGGCACTGAATTTGTCCTCAACGGATTTGCGGCAACCAGCCCGGTCCAGGGCGGCAGCAGCGGGAATGAAGCCTGCCAGTTCCTCTGTCGTTCCGAGGAACCCGGTGCGCCCGTGCTTCACGATTTCCGGGGCGGAGCCGATGTACGTCCCCACCACGGGCGTACCGGTGGCCAGGGCTTCGATCATCACCAGCCCGAAAGGTTCGGCCCACTGGATGGGGTTCAGGAAGGCTGCTGCCTCCCCCATCAGCCGGTATTTGGCGGCGTCGTCCACCTCGCCCACGAAGTCCTCGTTGGGACCCAGCATTGGTTCAATAACTTCCCGGAAGTAGCGGATTTCGTCCGGCTCCCGCATTTTGACCGCGATCTTCAGGTGCATCCCGGCCTGCCGGGCGATGGTGATGGCCTCAACAAGGCCCTTGTCCGGGCACGAGCGGCCCAGGAAGCACAGGTAGCCGCCGCTTCCGGACCCAACCGGTACGGCCGAAAGGTCCATGCCATGATGGATCACGCGGGTCACGGGAACCGTGGGTGCGTGTGATGCCTGGTCCCTTGAAATGGCAATGACAGCGCCCTTCCGGGCAACGGCGCGATAGATGTCTGCCGCCTGCTCGTGGATGGGCCCGTGGATAGTGGTCGCCACCGGCACCCCTGCCGGCCGGTGCAGGTAGAGGGGCCCAATGAAGGTGTGGTCGTGGATGACGTCCACGTCCTGCAGCCCCTCATAGGCCCTGATTACATGGCTCAACTCCGACATGGTGGTACCCAGTCCGCCGTAGTATGCCGGACGCATTCCGGGAACGAGCGGCACGGGACACGCGCTCTCCGTCGGCGCCGCCAGTAACACCTCATGACCTGCGGCCATGAAGCCGCGGGCAAGGGTGTCAACTACTCTTTCAGTGCCCCCGTACATTACGGGGGGAACGGGAATCCAAGGTCCCGAAACCAGTCCAATCCGCATTCCTGGCCTCCCAGGTGATACAGGCCGGGCTCCCCAGCTGGCCGGGCGAAACTTCCACCGGGACAATTTCGTATTCCGCGGTGCTTTCCACTTCGAAAGGGCCCGCTGCTCGACGCCTCTGCTCCGACTATCTACCCAGCAGCGGCTCCAAGACAAGACCCAGTGTGCTGAATGTCATACCGCCGCCCCGGAATGGCGCCCGCGGTACGCGGGTTGTGAGAAACATGAAGATTGAGATCTGGTCGGACGTCGCGTGCCCGTGGTGCTTTATCGGCAAGCGACGGTTCGAAGCTGCCCTGGCTGCATTTCCCCACCGCGACGCCGTTGACGTGGTGTGGCGGAGCTACCAGCTGGATCCCACGCTGCCGGAACACTACGACGGCACCGAACTGGAGTACCTGAGCAGCCGCAAGGGCATGCCGGCCCAGCAGGTCTCCCAAATGTTCGAGCACGTGGCCCAGCAGGCAAAGGGCGAAGGCCTGTACTACCGGTTCGACAAGGTGGTGGTGGCCAACAGCTTCACCGCCCACCGCCTGATCCACCTGGCCGCGGCACACGGCAAGCAGGATGCGGCGAAGGAACGCCTGCTCAGCGATCACTTCGAGCACGGCAAGGACATCGGCAGCCGGGAGTATCTGACCGCCCTCGGCAGGGACCTGGGCTTGCCGGCTCCCGAGGTGGATGAGCTGTTCACCACGGACAAGTACTCGGACGAGGTCCGGTTCGATTTCCAGGAGGCCCGTGGCCTGGGCATCAGCGGGGTCCCGTTCTTCGTAATCGACCGCAAGTTCGGGTTGTCCGGAGCCCAGCCCACGGAGACGTTCACCGCCGCCCTGAACCAGGCATGGCAGGAAGCGAATCCTCTGGTCCTGGTCAATTCCACGGAAGCTGAAGCCTGCGGTCCGGACGGCTGCGCCGTCTAGCGCACTTTACTGACACATAGCGGTAAAGTGTCCGCATGCCCAGGATTTCAGCGGCCAGCAATGCCGAACAACGCGCGGAGACCCAGCGCCGCATCCTCACCGCTTTCGGCGAGCTACTGTTCACCCACGGCCTTCCAGGGCTGACCATGACTGATGTTGCGCGCCATGCAGGCATTGGCAGGACCGCCGTCTACAACTACTTCGCGGACATCGAAGAGCTCCTGATCTCCTACGCCCTCGATGAGACCGAGAAGTTCCTCTCCGACCTGCGCGACGCGCTGGAGCGCCTGGAGAACCCGGTGGAACGGCTGGCCCTGTACGTCCGCGCCCAGGTGGTTGACCTCAGTCGCCGCCACCTCCCGCCGGGACCTGCCATGGGTGCCGTACTGTCGCCGTCGTCCTTTGCCAAGCTTTCCGACCACGTGGGTGAGCTCAGCGTCCTGCTCCAGGGCATCCTGCGGGACGGCATGGAGCAGGGCTACCTGCCGGTGGCCGATGTGGGCCAGCAGTCACAGCTGATCCTGGGCACCCTGTCCTCCAGCGCGGCGAGGGGCAGCGACGAGCCCGCCGAACTGGAGGCCCGGGTGGCCCGGACCGTGCGGTTCATCCAGTTGGGCGCAGGTGCAAGGTTCGACGACGAGGGGCGGCCCATTCGGGTGGCGCAGCTTCCGGCGGTGGCCAGTTAGCAAGCAGCCACCAGGTGCGGGGCCCAAGAAATCAGGGGCAAAATGATCAGGCCGCAGGGGTGACGGGCAGCTTGTCCGGGTCGGCTATGCGCCGGCTTTCCCTGGGGCAGCTGAGCTGGCCCGGCGTCTGGTCCACCAGCTCCGGCGAGACGAGCGCCTTGTAGTCCTGCGCCAGGATCACGTCAACGCTGGCGTCGGTCCTGCCGTCCTGGAAATAGTCCGACCCCTGGAGATTGCGCTGCACCGTGAAAGCCGCGGCTTGTCCGGCCGCACCTGACACCACCGCAGCCACGCCCCGGTAGCCGGCGTTGACGTTCGCTACGTTCCCCACCACGAACTTCCGGGCCAGGAACTCGTCCGCCACGGAGCGGGCGAGCCCGGCCCGGCTGGTGGAGTTCAGGACATTGAGGCTGACTTTGTCGTTGGGCGTGTAATCGAAGGTCGAGGCGGGGCAGGACGATACCGGCGTCGGGGCCGGTTCGGCGGCAGGAATTTTCAGCCGGCCATTGATGATGGCCATGGCAAGGATGATGCCGGCCGCGATCAGGCCGATCAGCAGAACCAGCACCACGCCGTGCAAAACGCGGCGGCGCACCCGGGCGGTCTCATCGGCGTCCTTGGCCGCCTCCAGGGCGGCGCGCAGCTCCGGGCCGGAAACAACATGGTGGCCATGCAGGACGCCGGGGTCCTGCGGCCGCTTCCTAGCCATCGAGCACCAGGACCCTGGCGTGGATTGCAGTGCGCTGGTGCAGTGCGGTCCGGACGGCGCGGTGCAGCCCGTCCTCCAGGTACAACGTGCCCTGGTACTGCACGACGTGAGGGAAAAGGTCACCAAAGAAGGTGGAGTCCTCTGCCAGCAGCGCTTCCAGGTCCAGGGTGCGCTTGGTGGTCACCAATTCGTCCAGCCTGACGGGCCGCGGCGGCAGGGATGCCCACTGTTTCGGAGTGTTGTAACCATGGTCGGGGTAAGGGCGGCCCTCGCCCACAGCTTTGAATATCACCATGCCACAGTAGGCACCGCAGTGCGCCAGCGAAAGTAGCAGGGCTGGCAGGTGCCAGGTTGTAGCCAAACAGTGACAAAACGCCACGTCCGCGCGCTTGGTGCCTGCGCAGGCACCGCCGGCCTTGCTGAGACAATGGAGCCATGACAGCAACCGAGTCCCCCGCCGTACCCGCGCCCGGAATCCGACTGCCGTCCCCACCGCCGCTGGCGCTCCTGCTGGATGTGGACGGACCGGTGGCCAGCCCGGTGACCCGGAACGTCAAGCCGGACATCATCCGTGACCTGGTGGCCCTCGCCGCGGCAGGGATCCCCGTCATCTTCAACACCGGCCGCTCCGACGCCTTCATCCGCGAGCAGGTGATGGAGCCGATGATCGCGGCAGGCATCCCGGCAGGCACCGTCATCCACGCCATCTGCGAAAAGGGGGCGGTCTGGTTCAGCTACACCTCCACCGGGCCGGGTCCCATCCACGTGGACCGGGAGCTGGCCGTGCCGGCAGCGTACGGCGATGACATCCGCCGGCTGGTGGCAGAGGACTATGCGGCTCACATGTTCTTTGATGAGACCAAGCGCGCCATGGTGTCTGTGGAGCAGCACATCGATGTACCCAGCGCCGACTACCTGGCCGAGCAGAAGCTGTTCGACGCCGAGGCCATGGGGCTTATGGCGCGCCACGGGCTGGGCGTTGTCCGCCTGGACCACCACGTCCCCAATTCCGACGACGAGGTGGACTACCGCGTCGATCCCACCATCATCTCCACGGACATCGAGTCCGTGCGCCTGGGGAAGGACCTGGGCGCCAGCCGGGCGGTGGAGCTGCTTGCCGCCGAGGGCATCACGCCGCAGGCGTGGCGGACCGTGGGTGATTCGCGCACTGACTACGCCATGGCCGACTGGCTGCACCACAATGACCACGCCGTGAAGCACGTCGACGTGCGTCCTGCCGACGGTGTACCCAACAAGCCCTACCCGGTACTCACGGCGGAGGACCTGGGGCTGGAAGCCACGGTTATCCATGACGACGCCGGCGGCGCCTTCCTGCGCGCATGGCGCGAGGCGCTGGACGACTGAGCCCCTGCCGGGCTGCCGTCCGACGGTCACTGCGGGGCCCCGACGGCGCCCCGGAACATGCAGTTACTCCGGCAGGACTATCATGCAGGTAAGAATGCCCACTTCCAGAAGCGCGGAGATAACCATTACAGAAGCACCGGTCCAGGACGAGGTCTACTACGGCGGCCAGGCGTCCGTGGAGGAACAATTTCACGCCGAGATCACATCACGGGCGGCGGAGCAGCGGCTCAGCCACCGGACTGACGTCATCCGGCACAAGGGCCGCTACGCCCTGACCAATGACACCAGGACCCCTTATCAGGCCATGGTGGAAGACCTGCTGTTCCTGCGCAATGTCCTGGCGAACGCCGACCTCTCCTACCTCCTGGTCCGCGGCAACAACGACCGCCCTGTGCTGGCCGTGGACTGGAAGGACCGGAAGAAGCTCCGCGCCGCCCTGGTGGAGGCCTGCCGCGATGAGCCCTTCTACTCCATGACGGTGGATGCCAAGAAGAAGACCTCCGTCCTGGTGGCAGACGGTGAACTGTCCCCCAGCCGGCAGGCACGAATTTTTCGCTTGTACCGGCCGCGGGTGGAGCCGGTGGGCGGTTTTGAGTTCGGCGCCTCCGCCGGCGTCCAGATCGAGCTGTGGTCCTTCGAGGGGGAACAGCTGATCCTCCCCATTGAGAACTCCCTGACCCGCCGGACGCTGCTGCGCCAGGATGCAGTTCGCGGGACTGTTGAGCGTTACGGCCACACCTGGCCCACCATCGAGAACATGTTCGCCGACCATGCAAGCGACATCAGCTTCGACATCGACATTGTTTTCTCGTGGGTGGATGGCAGTTCCCCGGAATACATCGCCGCCCGCCGCGCCCAGCAGAAGGGGCACGTGCTGGGCGAAGGTGATGAACACGAGGCACGGTTCCGGCAGATCGACGAACTCAAGTACGCCCTGCGGTCCGTGTACATGTTTGCGCCCTGGATCCGCCGTATTTTCATTGCCACCGACTCCCCCGCACCTGCCTGGCTGGCGGACCATCCGTCCGTCACCATTGTCCGCAGTGAAGAATTCTTCGCCGACCCCTCCGTGCTGCCCACCCACAACTCACAGGCTGTGGAATGCCAGCTGCACCACATCGAGGGGCTGTCCGAGCACTTCCTGTACTCCAATGACGACATGTTCTTTGGCCGCCCAGTGAGCCCCGACATGTTTTTCACTCCCGGCGGGATCACCAAGTTCATCGAGGCGGAAACCCGGATTGGACTGGGCGAGAACGACGCCGAGCGCAGCGGCTTCGAAAATGCCGCCCGGGTGAACCGCAAGCTCCTGTGGAACCGGTTTGGCCGTATCACCACCCGGCACCTCGAGCACACGGCCGCGCCCCTGCGGCGCAGCCTGGTGGAGCAGATGGAGCAGGAGTTCCCGGAGGAGTTCCGCAAGACGGCGGCCAGCCGGTTCCGTGCGGCGGACAACATCTCCGTGACCAACTCGTTCTACCACTACTACGCCCTGCTCACCGGCCGGGCCGTCACCCAGACAGCGGCCAAGGTGCGCTACGTGGACACCACCATGCGCGCGGGACTGAAGTACCTGCCCAAGCTGCTCGCCAAGCGGAACATGGACTTCTTCTGCCTGAACGATGGCAGTTTCCCTGAAGTCAGTGCCGATGAGCGCGCCGAAGTGGTGACGAACTTCCTGGAGCGTTATTTCCCCATCAAGGCACCCTGGGAAAAGTAGCCGGGCGGTCAGGGCGCAGGTGCCGGCCCGCACACGTGGGGCCGGCACCCAGGCATCGGCGGCCCTAGCGCCGAATAGGGCTTCCAAGCCTGGCGCTGCCGCGCTGCTTGGTGGTTTCCGGGATCCGGATGCCGGCCGCTTCCAGCCGCCGGGCGGTCTCTTCCGGTGACACGTACTCGCCGACAGTGGGCGAGCTGCCCAGCGGGACCACAGAATGCACGATGGTGTGCTCGTAGACATGGACCAGGTTGAAGGCCTGGCCGCCATCCCGCCCGCGGGTGGCTCCCGCCGGAACGTTGAGGTCCTGCGTATAGCAGGAGGCGGACGCGACCGAGACGGGAACGCCGGCAAAGCCCGCCGTGGTGGAGTAGTGAAGGTGCCCGGCCAGGATGGTGCGGACATCAGAGTTGCGCACCACTGCGGCCAACGACGCCTGGTCCCGCAGTTCCACCAGCACCGAAAGATCCAGCACGGATGGGACCGGGGGGTGGTGGAGGGCCAGGATGGTGCCGTCCGGTGCGGGGGTTTCCAACTGCCGGGCCAGCCACTCCAGTTGGGCGGCACTCAATTCGCCGTGGTGGAAGCCCGGGACGGTGGTGTCCAGCGTGATGACGCGCAGCCCATTAATGAAGTAGCTGTGGTCCACCGGCTCATCCGTGCCGGGTTGGTCCAGCAGGCCTTGGCGGAAATTGGCCCGATCATCGTGGTTGCCCATAGCCCAAATAACCTGGGCGCCAAGCTCCCTGCAGGCGGGCTCGACGATGGCGCGCAGCTTCACGTAGGCCTGGGGATCGCCCTTGTCGGCGAGGTCGCCCGTAAAGATCACGGCTTCGGGCCTGGCGCCGGACGCTTTGACTTCGTCGAAGAGCTGGATGAGCCTGGCTTCGCTGTCGACGGTTCCGTAGAGGGGTTCTGGACCTCCCAACAGGTGGGGATCGCTCAGGTGGAGTAGGAAGTGGCGCGGCCGGGGATGTTCGGCCTCGATGTGCTCCATTGCTACCTCTATGGTCGGTGGGAAGCCGTTCTTCCCTTGTACCCTTCAGTAATATTTATCCAATCAGACATTTGGCAAACATGGGGTAAATTGCCGTCGTTGATGTGGAAAAAGTTACAAGAACTGCGCTTTTGCGTGGGCAAATCGCCGGGCCACCTTTTATCCGAGCGCATGCTCGATGGCCTCGATGATCTCTGCGGAGTCCGGCTCGATCGTGGGGGCGAACCGGGCCACTACATCCCCCTCGCGGCTGACCAGGAACTTCTCGAAATTCCACTTCACCAGCCCCGGCAGCAGGCCGGTCCGGAACTTGGTGAGCTCGCCGTAGAGCAAGTGCTGCTTCCTGCCGCGGACATCAGTCTTGGCCGTCAGGGGGAACGTAACGCCGAAATTCCGTTCGCAAAAGTCAGCGATTTCGTCGTCTGTACCGGGCTCCTGCCCCGCGAACTGGTTGCACGGGACGCCCAGGACCTCGAAACCCCGGTCCCGGAACTTGCCGTAGAGAGCTTCGAGGCCGGCGTATTGGCGGGTGAAGCCACAGTTGGAGGCGACATTGACCACCAGAACTACTTTTCCCTTGAACTGCCCGAAACTCGTCCTGGTGCCGTCGTTGAGGATCAACGGAATCGGATACAGGGGGCGCGGGCTGCGCATCAGTGAAGGATTGTTCATATGGGGAGTTCGGTGCCGTGGCCCCAATGTACGGGTCAGGAAGGTAATTTCCTTAGGCGGGCGGCGTTGTTGGTGCAGGTCCAGTCAACGAGGGCGTGGGGCTTGGCGCAGGCGCCACCGTCGTCGGCGCCGGCTCAGGTGCGGGCGCCGTTGGCAGGGGTTCGCTTGGCTGCGGTGCCGGTGCCGGTTCCGGCGGCGGCGGAACAGGTTCGATGGGCGCGGGTTCGATGGGCGCCGGTTCGATGGGTGCAGGTTCGATGGGCGCGGGCTCGATAGGCGCGGGCTCGATAGGCGCGGGCTCGATAGGTGCAGGTTCGATGGGTGCAGGTTCGATGGGCGCGGGCTCGATAGGCGCGGGCTCGATGGGGGCAGGTTCGGTGGGCAATGGAACAGGATCCGTGGGTGCCGGCTCGGACGGGGCCGGCTCACTAGGTACCGGTTCGATGGGCGCAGGCTCAGTCGGCGCAGGCTCGATCGGGTCCGGTTCATCCGGCGCGGGAACAGGTTCGGACGGGGCCGGCTCACTAGGCGCAGGCTCACTCGGTACCGGCTCAGTCGGGGCAGGCTCACTCGGTACCGGCTCAGTCGGGGCAGGGTCACTCGGCACCGGCCCCGTGGGTGCAGGCTCAGTAGGCGTAGGAGTCGGGTTGGCTGGCTCTGCGGGCGACGGCGACGGACTCGGCGAAGTGGGCGACGGCGCCGGGGCTGGCTCAGCAGCCGGCGGTCCGCTGGGTGCCGGGCCGGACGAAGGCGGCACGGCACCTCCGGAAGGTTCGGGCGGTGGTGGGGCCGACGTCGTCCTTTGCGCGCTGGGAGGCGGGAGAACAATACCCGTAGGTTCGGACGGCAGCGGGTTCGGAACACGTGGCAGGAGCGGCGGGAATGGCGACGGGAGCAGCCCGGCCGCGGGCGATCCATCGCCCGGGTCCACTTGGAGGGGAATGGTCCAGCTGATCGTGCCGGTGGAGGTCCCCTGCCCCGGCGCGAACGACACCATGTCGGCCGGAACCTGGCCCAGCGCGCGGAGCTGGAGGAAGCTCCACCGCAGGGGGTTGGTGTAGCGGCCGTTGAGGATGGCCTCAAAATGCAGGTGGCAGCCCGTGGACCATCCCGTGGTGCCCACGCGTGCAACAACCTGGCCCACCTTCACCGTGTCGCCGGTACGCACGCCGATGGACTCAAGGTGGTTGTAGGTGGTGATGAGGCCGTCCCCGTGGTCGATCTCTATCCGGTTGCCGCCGCCCCAAGGATGCCAGCCCGCGGCCCGCACAACACCTGAATCGGCGGCGTAGACGGGCGTGCCGCAGGCCGCTGCGTAGTCCTGGCCCAAATGGAAGTCCCCCGCTGTCCCGCTGAGCGGGCTGACCCGGAGACCGTAAGGCGAACTGGCGTCAAGGGACTGGAGCGGTGACATCAGGAAGCCGGCCAACGGCCTGCCCGCACCGGCGGGTCCCAAGGTCAGGGCCCCCGGTCCCACCTGGTCGGCACCTCCAATCGAGGTGTGCGGGAACGCCAGGGTGACCTGCGGATTGGACAGGATGGCAGGCGGAAGTGCGCCCGCAACAACCTGGTCCGATGCCGGCGGAGCTGATTGCCGTTGCACCTTTTGGCCCGTGCCGGCGTCCGGGGTTCCGAAGGGAGCGGCAACACCCGGATTGACTCCGGCAGGCGCCACGGACCCTGCCAGCTGTCCCGGTTCTGCGGCGGAAAGGTTGACGGCGTAAACAGACGCGGCCATCACACCTGCAGCGGCGGCGGCGCGGGCAACGGGGGGAAACGTTCGCTGCTCCGGCTTCCTGCTGCCGGACACGGATTTCTTCGCCAATTGACTGACTCCACGACGTGGCCTGCCGCACGTTGTCTCGACGGTATGTCCCATGGGACCACAGGACCTCAAAGGTGGAAACCCCGGGCCGGGGCATTACGGGTTTTTTATCGGGCCTTAGGGGATGCGGATCTGCGCTTGAAGCCATGAGCACTGCTGTCCGGGCCGGAATGGGCAACAATGGTTCATGCGCAATGTCCTTCGTACATGGCGGGACGAAGTCAAAAAGACCTTTTCAGGCAAGGCCGACGCCCCGCCGGAGTGGTCGGTGCGCCTGGCCGAAGGCGACGACGCCGGCTACCACCTGCCCGGTTCAGCGGTCTGGGCTGTACACGGCTCCATGACGCCCATCGTGGGAGGCATCCGCACGCTGCTCATGCAGTCGCTGCATCCGGGCGCCTTGGCGGGCGTTCACGAGCACTCCAACTTCCGTGATGACCCCCTGCGCCGGCTGGCCAACACCATCCGCTGGATCTTCACGGTGACGTACGGATCCACTGCCGCGGCGGAGGAGGCAACACGGCGTGTCCGCCACCTCCACGAGCCGGTCCAGGGCAGCTACCAGGACAACAACGGCGGCCAGCGCACCTACAGTGCCAACGATCCGGCACTCGCCGGCTGGATCCACATCGCCTTCACGGACGGCTTCCTCGCAGCCCACAAGATCTGGGGCGGCCCCATTCCCGGCGGCGCCGACGCCTACGTCCGGGAGTGGGCACAAGCGGGCCGGATGATGGGGGTGGAAAACCCGCCGACGACTGAAGCGGAGATGCGCAGCCAACTGGATCGGTGGTACGCGCAGGGCCAGCTGAGGGCAGACGGACGGGTGGAGGAAACCGTGCAGTTCCTCCGCAAAGCTCCGCTCCATCCCCTGCTGAGGCCCGGCTACCGCATCCTGTTTACCGGCGCCGTATACAGCTTGGAACCCCGGTACCGCGAGATGCTGGGGCTTTCTGTACCACGGCTGGGCCCCTTTCCCCTTCCGGTGAGGCTGGCCACGAAGGTGGTGCTCGGCGTCGTACACCTCGCCCTGGGCGGCATTGGCCGGCGCATGGGTCCGAGTGAAATCGCCGCGAGGCAGCGCCTGACACGGCTCGGGGAGCCGTCGGCGAACCTGGCGTAAGCGAGCCTTCGCCGACAAGGCCGGCGACATGAAAAAGGCCGGGTAAAGAGTGCCGACGACGGCGAAAAGCAAGAACCCGGCCCCAACGTTTGCTGGGACCGGGTTCTTGACCGGCGGAGAATGGGGGATTTGAACCCCCGAGGGCGTTAACCCAACACGCGTTCCAGGCGTGCGCCATAGGCCGCTAGGCGAATTCTCCATCTGCTTCTGAATCAAAAGCAGGTACCAGATTACCTGAACTTTTCCGCATCGCCCAATTGGCCCGTCCGGAGCAGCTTTGGGGCGTCGGCGTCCGCACACCGCGGAGACTTCTGTCGGTGTCTTTAATCTGAAAATGGACGCCCCCAATGCGCCCATTCCCTGGTGCACCGTTGAGCTGCCGGGTCCGTCCCGTCCAACCAGGCCACGCAGCTCACAACCTTGAGATTGCCCCAATCGGTGTACGTTCCAATGATCGCGGCTGCGGCGGGGATAAGCAATGGAATGCGCGAAGTGTTCGGCCCCTTGCGGCATCGGGCAGGATAGGGGCCATGGCAGAGCTGCATGCACTGGTGGTTTACGTCCCCACGTCCCACACCCGGGAGGTTCTGGATGCCATCGGCGACGCTGGAGCTGGCCGCTTGGGCAATTACTCCCACTGCTCTTTCGTCACGCCGGGGACCGGGAGGTTCACACCGCAAGAAGGCGCCCGACCCTTCCTTGGACGGCCAGGCACCCCTGAAGTAGTTACCGAGGAACGCATCGAGTGCGTGGTCGATGAGCAGGTGCTGGCCGCCGTCGTGGCTGCTTTGCGTGCCGCGCACCCGTACGAGGAGCCCGCCTTCATGACCTGGCGCGTGGAAGGCTGGCGGTGACGGGAACCCGATTCGAGTCGGGCCACATGTTCGGGTAAAGTATCTGACGGCCCCTCATGTGGCGTCATCCTGTTGAACTCCCCCAGGACCGGAAGGTAGCAAGGGTAGACGGGCTCTGGCGGGTGCATGGGGGGTCTTTACTATTCCCCCACAGGGCGGCATGATGTCAGCCCGGATTGGTAGGGTTTTCTCTGTGACAGTTACTACCGCCCTGTACCGCAGATACCGTCCCGACTCGTTCGCTGACGTTATCGGGCAGGAGCACGTCACCGAGCCGCTCATGACGGCTTTGCGGAAGAACCGGGTCAACCACGCCTACCTTTTTTCCGGCCCCAGGGGCTGCGGAAAGACCACGTCCGCCCGCATCCTTGCCCGCTGCCTCAACTGCGCTCAGGGTCCCACCGACACCCCCTGCGGAACCTGCCCCAGCTGCATCGAGCTGGCACGGGGCGGCTCCGGCTCCCTCGACGTCATCGAGATCGACGCCGCGAGCCATGGTGGAGTCGACGACGCACGGGACCTCCGCGAGCGGGCCACCTTCGCCCCCGTACGCGACCGCTACAAGATCTTCATCATCGACGAAGCCCACATGGTCACCTCTGCCGGGTTCAACGCCCTGCTGAAGATCGTGGAAGAGCCGCCGGAACACATCAAGTTCATCTTCGCCACCACGGAGCCGGACAAGGTCATCGGCACCATCCGGTCCCGGACCCATCACTACCCGTTCCGGTTGGTGCCGCCTGAGCCGCTGATGGCGTACCTCGAGCTCCTGTGCCGCCAGGAAAGCGTCCCCGTTGCCCCGGGCGTGCTGTCACTCGTCATCCGGGCTGGCGGCGGCTCCGTCCGTGACTCGCTCTCGGTCCTGGATCAGCTCATGGCAGGCGCAGGGCCCAACGGCCTCGACTACGAACTTGCCGTCGCGCTGCTGGGATACACCCACGCCTCACTGCTGGACGACGTCGTGGAGGCCATCGCCGCCTCCGATTCCGCCACCGTCTTCCGTGCCGTGGACCGGGTCATCCAGACCGGCCACGATCCTCGCCGGTTCGTGGAGGACCTGCTGGAGCGCTTCCGCGACCTGATCATTGTCCAGGCAATGCCCGAAAGCGCCCACGCCATCCTTCGCGGGATGCCGGCCGACCAGATCGCACGGCTGCAGAACCAGGCCCACAACCTCGGCGCCGCGGAACTTTCCCGCGCCGCAGATGTCACCAATACCGCTTTGACGGAGATGACCGGCGCCACGTCGCCGCGGCTGCACCTGGAACTGCTGTGTGCCCGGATCCTGCTGCCCAGCTCTGAGCAGAACGAACGCGGCATGGCTGCACGGATCGACCGTGTGGAGCGGCGGCTGAACTACGCAGGGAACGACGGCGGAGCTCCCGCCGACGCAGCCCCGGCAGTACCAGCAGCCGCTTCAGTTCAGGCAGGCCCGGCAGAGGCAGCAACGGCGGCAGCCCCTGCTGGAACTCCTGCCGCGGCTTCCGGCACGTCATCAGCCGGTCCCCGCCCTGCCCCGGAGCAAGCCAGCCCTGAAGCGGGCCGCGAGCAGGCGCCGACCAGCCCTGCCGCGCAACCGGCCGAAGAGCCGACCACTCCGTCCAGGCCCGCTGCGTCTGCCGCACACGCGGCCGGCAGCCAGAGCCCCCCCGCCGCCGAAGCACCGCGGAGCCCGCTTACACCGCCAAGGGTCAGCACCAGCGACTGGCCTGTGGAGGAACCCGCCCCGGCCCGGACGCAGCAGGGCTCCGGGACTGCAGCTTCCAACCACGCAGTGCCGGACGCGAACGCTTCGCCGCATGCAGGCCCAGCGTCCGAGCCACAGGATCACTGGGCGGCACCCGGGCAGGCTTCCAATGCGCCCGCCACGCCCCAGGCCCCGGGCAGCCAGGCACCCGCGCCGCAGCAGGCTGCACCGGGCAGGACAGCACCCGCCGGCCCCCCGGCCATGGGTGATGTGGAGGTCCTCCGCAGGGCGTGGCCGGACGTCCTGCAGGCACTGTCCAAGATCAAGCGCAGCACCTGGGCGCTTGTTGAGCCCAATGCGCAGGTAAGCGCGTTCGACGGCAGCGTCCTCACCTTGGCTTTCACCACGTCCGGACTTGCAGGCGCCTTCGGCCGGGCAGACCACTCCGACAACCTTCGCCAGGCCATCCACAGGACCGTTGGCCTTGACTGCCAGATCCACGCCGTTGCCGGTGGCGCCAGCCAGGCGAGCTCTGAGCCAAACCCAAAAGTGCCCGCCAGCCCGGTGGTTCCGGCCACTTCAGCTGACATTGCCTGGGGTCTGGCTCCTGCGCCGGCCCAATCGGCCTCACCGGCACAGGCCCCTGCCTCGCCCGTCCAACCGGCGTCACCGGCACAGGCCCCTGCCTCGCCCGTCCAACCGGCCTCACCGGCACAGGCCCCTGCCTCAACGTTCCAGCAGGCGCCGGCCCCTTCGACCACGTCCAGGACCGCCCCCGGAACTCCGGACGGCCCGGCAGCCCAACCAAGTGAACGTTCCGGTGGTTCCCCCACTGCCGGTACCTCCGCCATTAGCGGAAGTTCCGGGAGCTCTGCCGTTGCCGCCAGCCCGGCAACGGCCGCACCGAAGGGCACGCCCGCTGCGGGCGACATCGCTGAAACAGATCCGCCACAGGGTGTGAACGGCCGCGGCCAGCAGGCCCCTGAACCCGTCCAGGCGGCGGCCGGGAGGCCGGAAACCCCACGTGGCGCCTCCGGCCCTTACCCCGGCCAGTCCCCGCACTCGTCAACCGGCGGTGACTACTCCTACTCCGATGATGACTGGGGACCGCCCCGGGACGAGGACGCTCCCCCGCTGGACGAGGAACCTCCCATGGACTGGGAGCCCTCCGGGGGTCCTGCCAACCGCAGCGCCCCGTCCTCCCCTGCACCCGGCGGCCGCCCGCCTGCCGACGGCCAGGGGGCTGGTACGCGGGCCCACGGAAGTTCGGCCGTCGCTCCGCGCGCGGACAGTGCCGCCCCCCAGTCCGCGAACCCCTCCGCTGAGCCGGCCGGCGTGCCGCACGATCCATGGACGCGGGCCGTGGAGCAGGCTCCCGGCGTCTGGGTTGTGGGAGACAAGAGCAACGTGGGTGCCAAACCCGTAGCCGCCTCCGGCAGCGACAACATCGGAGCACAGGCCACCGTTCCGCACTACGCGCCGGCAACGGCCCAGGTGCCGCCCTCGATTCCCGTGGCCCCGCTGCCTGCTGCCACGCCAGGGCACGGCTGGGATCCGGGGTCAGTTTCCGGCAACGGCCACCCGGCCTCCGCCACGGAAAGCTACCAGGCGTCGTCACCGGAGCCCGCCCCGGTACCCGAATACGCCATGGCCTCCGCTGCGCCCGCCACGGTTTCGCCAGCCACTGTTGCACCCGCCACTGTTACACCCGCTGCACCGGCGCGCCCACAAGCGCCTGCAACTGCCCCGGCCGCCGGAAGAACCGAAACACGGCAAAGCCTGTACCAGCGGCTTTCAAGCAGTCCGGAAGCTGAGGCCGGTCGTGCCAAGGCGCCCGCCAGGGCAACCGCCGCTCCCAGTGCCTATGTCCAGGACATCCCAAGCGCCGATGACGAAACCATTGAGGAGTCGGGTGTGTTCGGCCGGGCGGCTGTGGAGCGCATCCTGGGTGGCAAGCTGATTGAAGAGCGGTCCCTGGACGGCAGCCCTGTTCCGCCACGCTATTGACCCTGGGCAAGGCTGCCCCGGCAGCCACAACCCGTGACCGATCCACCCGCATCCATACCAATCTGAAGAGGGAAACGTGTACGAAGGTGCTGTCCAGGAGCTGATCGATGAGCTCGGACGCCTTCCGGGGGTGGGACCCAAGTCCGCGCAGCGGCTGGCGTTCCACATCCTTGAAGCTGATCCCCAGGACATGAAGCGATTGGTGGAGGCCATCACCACCGTCAAGGAACGGGTCAAGTTCTGCACGGTCTGCGGCAACGTCACGGAGCAGGAGCTGTGCAACATCTGCCGCGACCCGCGCCGTGATCCCGCTGTAATCTGCGTGGTGGAGGAGTCCAAGGACGTGCTGGCAGTGGAGCGCACCCGGTCGTTCCGCGGCCGGTACCACGTGCTGGGCGGCGCCATCAATCCCATTGCCGGTGTGGGACCGGACCAACTGCGGATCCGCGAACTGCTCACCCGTTTGAACGACGGCGAGATCCAGGAAGTCATCATCGCCACCGACCCCAACCTCGAGGGTGAGGCAACAGCCACGTACCTGGCCCGCATGCTGAAGACCATCGGCATTGCCGTCACCCGCCTTGCCTCCGGCCTACCCGTGGGCGGCGACCTGGAATACGCCGACGAGGTCACTTTGGGCCGGGCGTTCGAAGGCCGCCGCAACGCCCTGGGCTGACGCACCGGGCCGCCATCCGCCGTCGTACATCATCCAACCTGGAGCCGCCGCCTTCCCGAGCCGACGCCACCATGTTCCGTGGCCGGTATGTGGTCACAATTAAACGTCCCTCCGGGCACGGCGATAAACTGTCCCAAGGAATGCCGCGCCCACCCGGCGCCCGGGCCGCCTGGCCTCCCAGAACTCCAATTGACCCAACGAAGGTACGCGCATGAGTACGCCCACCACCGAAGTGCACAACGCAACACAGCCGCAGGCAGCTCCCGCCGCCGGCGCGGTGACCAAGCAGCTCATTGTGCAGAAATTCGGCGGCTCCTCCGTTGCGGACGCTGCAGGGATTAAGCGCGTCGCCGCCCGGGTGGTGGCTGCCCAGCAGGCCGGCAACGAGGTAGTGGTGGTTGTCTCGGCAATGGGCGACACCACGGACGAACTCCTTGACCTCGCCGCCGAGGTCACCGACTCCGCGCCCGCCCGCGAAATGGACATGCTCCTTTCGGCCGGCGAACGCATCTCCATGGCGCTGCTGGCCATGGCCATCAACAAGCTCGGCGCCTCCGCCCAGTCCTTTACCGGGTCCCAGGCGGGCATGATCACCGACGGAATCCACGGCAAGGCCCGGATTATCGACGTCGACCCGCACCGCATCCGTACCGCCCTGGACAAGGGCAACATCGCCATCGTGGCCGGCTTCCAGGGGATGAGCCGCACCACCCACGAGATCACCACTCTGGGCCGCGGCGGCTCCGACACCACAGCAGTGGCGCTGGCCGCAGCCCTTGAAGCTGATGTTTGCGAGATCTACACCGACGTGGACGGCATCTTCACCGCCGACCCGCGTGTTGTCCCGTCGGCACAGAAGATCGACACCATCTCCAGCGAAGAGATGCTGGAACTCGCTGCCTCGGGCGCCAAGATCCTCCACCTGCGGTGCGTTGAGTACGCGCGCCGGTTCGGTGTGCCGCTGCACGTCCGTTCCTCATTCAGCCAGCATGAAGGCACCTGGGTCATCCCCAGCGCCGACGACAAGATCACCACTCAAGAGGGAGTTGCCTTGGAGCAGCCAATCATCTCCGGCGTTGCGCACGACCGTTCCGAAGCGAAGGTCACCGTAGTCGGCGTCCCCGATATCCCCGGCAAGGCCGCCGCGATCTTCCAGGTCATCGCCGACGCGCACTCGAACATCGACATGATCGTGCAGAACGTCTCCACCCACGGCACCGGCAAGACCGACATCTCCTTCACGCTTCCCATCATTGAAGGCGCCGACGCCCTGGCTGCCCTTCACGCCGCGCAGGACCAGATCGGTTTCGAGGCCATCGAATACAACGAGAAGATCGGCAAGCTGTCCCTGATCGGCGCCGGCATGCGGTCCCACCCGGGCGTTTCCGCCACCTTCTTCAAGGCGCTGTCCGATGCCGGCATCAACATCAACATGATCTCCACGTCCGAAATCCGGATCTCCGTGGTGACCCACGCCGACCTGCTCGACGAGGCCGTGCGCGTCATCCACAAAGCGTTCGGACTCGATACCGAAAGCGAAGCCACGGTCTACGGCGGCACCGGCCGCTAGAGCCGCGCCGGCAAAAAGCCGGGCTGCCTTCCCTGGGTTTGCCAAGGGGAAGGCAGCCCGGCTTTTTGGTGCTCTGGGCTTCCAGGTATCAGCGGAGCGTGCCGGGAAGAATCAGCTCCCGCGTTCCAGGTCTTCGCGGCGCACGGCGTAATGGTGTCCGTTGGAGTCGGTTTCGACCACGAAGTGCGTAAGTTCCTCTTCGGAGGCCTGTTCGAATTCATCGTGCTTGTGCACCACCGGCGCATCGGTATCCAGTCGGGTGGCGGGACCGAAGACGAAGCGGAGCCTCTCAGTCAGGCTCATGAAGCCGCTGAGGACATGTGCCACTGTATCCACCCCCTTCCCGAGCCTCGGGCGAAAGTGCAGCCGGCTCCGGCGGGAGCCAGTGCCCTTATTTTAAGCCCGGGCAGTGAAAAAGGCGCCGCAGTCGACGGCGCGGAACTTCTAGCGCAGGGAGCGGTCTTCAGGGTTCTTTGGGACGACGTAGGTGCTGCCGTCCGCCCTGGTGATGGTTTCCCATTGCTGGGTCTCCGCCTGGCGCTGGGCAAGCAGCCTGCGGTTCTCTTCAGTCATGTCGTGCCCCAGGGCGGTGCGGCTGGCGGGTCCGAAGACTGCCCGCAGCTTTCCTGTGACGCGCATGAAGCGCTGGGAGGCGTTGCCCTTGTCCGCGGACTTGTTCCTACCCATGAAGAAGTTCCTTCCACTCACCCTCTACCTCCATTAAATGTACACTAATGATTAGTGCACTAACAGTTGGAGGGGCCATGACCGCCACAACGGCGACGGAAGCAATAGCGACAGACGCGGCAGCGGCAGGGGTCCAAGAGGAAGACCTGCTGCTGGAACACCAGCTCTGCTTTGCCCTCACGGTGGCTGCCCGGAGCGTGGTGGGGGCCTATAAACCGGTACTGGAAAAGCTCAACCTCACCCATCCGCAGTACCTGGTGATGCTCTGCCTGTGGGAAGACAGCCCACGGACAGTGCGGAACATCAGTGAGGCGCTCGCGCAGGAACCGGCCACCATTTCTCCACTGCTCCGCCGGCTGGAAGCAGCGGATCTGATCACACGGCGGCGGGCCGAGGGGAACGAGCGTGCACTCGCCGTCGAACTGACTCCCAAGGGGGCGGCCCTGCGGGAACAGGCACTGCAGGTCCCGGGAACCATGATGGAACGGCTGGGGCTCACCCGCGAACAGGTCACTGAACTGCATGCCTCGATGATGGGGCTCATCGCTGCCACCTCGCAGTGACCCCAGTCGAACCGAGCGAGGTCCTGCCGGGGACTGCCGACACCCGGTCAAGCGACTAGAATTACGGGACGAACGAGAGGTGGACTGATGCGCAATATTCGGACACTCGCAGTCTTCCTGGCCGTGACCGCTGGGCTGGTCTCCGGTTGCAGTGGTACCCCTGACAGCGGCACGTCCGCGTCCACAGCACCTTCGACCAATCCGGGCAGCTCCTCCAGCTCTGCCGCTGGCTCTGCCACCCCCTCCCCTGACACTGAAACCTCGGTAGCGGCCCCTGCCCCCGCCACATCGCGGCCAAGCGCCGGACCTGGGCAAGGGAACGCCGAACTGGCAATCACCGTGGTGCCGGCCCAGGGCGCAGCGGAGGTCGACTACACCCTGGTCTGCAGCTCGGGGACGCCGGCCGCGGAAAGCAGCCATCCCAATGCCGCTGCCGCCTGCGCGGCAATCAAGGCAAATCCGGATATCCTGGCTCCGTCGAAACCGTCCGGCTCCCAGGCCTGTACGCAGCAGTACGGCGGGCCGCAGAAGGCGACCATTACGGGCGTGGTGGACGGAGTCGCCGTCGATTCATCCTTCGCCCGGACCAATGGATGTGAAATCAGTGCCTGGGATGCCGCCAAGGACGTTTTGGGCGCGGCCGGTGGAGCCTCTTAAGCTCCTGGCTGCGGACTGTGCGCGGGACCGGGAGGAGGCCCACGTGCAGCGTGTCAGCCGCTATGCCGATCCCTACCTGGCCCGCCGGTCCGCCGGGCAAAAACATCCCGTGGAGGATTTCCTCTTCACCTACTACACCCAAAAACCGGGCCAGCTGAAGCGCTGGCACCCAGGTGCCGGTACGGTCCTCACCGGCAGCCAGGCCACCACACGGGTTGGCTGGAAGCATTACCGGAAGCTCGACGACGGCGAGCTCGCCTCCCTGGGGCTGGCTGCAGGCAGCACCGCGGTCACCTTCGACCGGAGCGCCTTCCTCGACGACCGCCGGGAAGCAGTGGCCTTTGCCGGCATCATCCTTCGCGGCACTGCCGCCAGGCCCGCCCAGTTTGGCTGCTTCGGCCTGCACGAGTGGGCCATGGTCTACCGCCAGGATAAGTTCGACCTCCGGCATGAGTACCTGCAGCTCCGTCTCGGAGCGGCCGGCACCGACAAGGTGGTGGAGGACAACAGGATCCGCTGCACCCACTTCGACGCGTTCCGCTTCTACACTCCGGACGCCATCCCGCTCAATGAACATTCCCCCAGCCGGGAAACCCAGCGGCACCTGGAGCAACCGGGCTGCCTCCACGCCAATATGGACCTTTACAAGTGGGCTTACAAACTACTGCCTGCACTGTCCAGCGAGCTGGTCATGGACTGCTTTGAACTGTCATGGCGGATCAGGGCCATGGACATGCAGGCGTCCCCCTACGATTTGGCCGACTGGGGGTACCCTGCCATTGCCATCGAGACGCCCCAGGGCAAAGCCGCCTACGTCGAGCACCAGCGGGCATTTGCAGCGGAAGCGGGGACCCTGCGGAACAGGCTCGCGGCGGAGCTTGGGGCCACGGCAGAAGGGGTATCCCGGTGATCGATTTGACCATCAGCATCCGGGAGGACCCGGAAGCTCCCGAACACGTATTCCGCCTGCTGGCCAACGATGGCCACCCCGATCCAGGGACCACCCTGCCGGATCCAGGGGCGGCCCTGGCAGCCGTGGAGCGCTTCGGCGAGGACATCTTCTTCCCCAAGCCCGGACCGCCCAAGCTGTGCACCCAGCAGTACGGCGGCCCGCAGGTAGCCGTGGTCACCGGGACATTCCGGGGGCGCAGCGTGCACTCCACCTTCACCCGCACAGATGGGTGCGAAATCGCACGTTGGAAAGCCATGGCCCCTTTGCTGGGCGGCACGGCCACCTAGCTACCCCGGCAACGGAAGAAGCCGCGGGAACGGAAAAAGGTCCCGGGCGGCCTGACGACCACCCGGGACCTCCCCCCATGTCTACCCCGTCAGGTGGCGGGTACCGCCTGGGCCAGGCCAAGCTGGGGAGCCCCGGCGGGGGCCGGGGCAGAGCCGGATCCCACCTGGACGTTCACCCAGGTCTTGATGCCGTTGCTGCCAAGGCTCAGCCGTGAGAGGTAGGAGCCTTCCGCGAGTCCAGTCCAGTTCAGCGTGGCCGAGGTGGCGGTTCCGTTCGGTGCCACGATGGGGTTCGGGTTCACCGTAAGGTTCCCCGCGTCACCGGCGAAGCTCACCGCCTGCACCGAAGCAGTGGCCGGCCCGTTGTCCGGTGTGGCATACAGGTTGGCCACCACGTAGTAGGTTCCGGCGCGCGGTGATTCGATGTCCAGGAATTCACTGGCAGATGCCGTGGCCACCTGGGTGGCGGTCAGCCCGCCGGAACCGTTGGGTGCGTAGACCACCATGTCCCAGTCGACGTCGTTCGACTGCGCCTGGATGCCCAGCCGGGCAAACGAGGCGCCGGCGGGCACCTTCACCTGGAGCAGGGCGTTGTGCGCGTCATTGGTCGGCGCGTACTCGCCCGGCGTCTTGGTGATGGCGGTCTGGCTCAGCGGTGCAAGACCCTCCACACCCACGGCGATGGGGCTGTCCGACCCGGACACCAGTTCCATGGTGCCGCTGCCGGTGCCAGTGGGGGAGCTGAACGAGAACGAAGGGGCAATCTGGGCATCAACCGGGCGGACTGCGATCGGTGAGCTCACCGTCCGCGGACCCTTCCAGGTGAGGCTTCCGGTGCTGAACTTGCCCACGGGTGCACTGACGTTGCGGATGGTCACGGTCACTTCGCGGGTCTGGCCCGCTTTGGCGAAGTTCAGGGCCTTGGGTTCCACATTGACGTTGAAGCCAGGCATGTTCACCTCGGGCCGGTACATGCCCGGCACCAGCGCAGTCAGCTTGCGCTTCACCTGGACCTCCCCCACCAGACTGCCCAGGGCAATGGAGGGAACGTTGAGGTCGCGGGCAGCGATGGATCCTGCCTGCGGAGCGCCGGTGTCCACGCCCTGGCCGTTGAGGAAGCCGAGCCAGTCCTGGATGCCGGAGTCGTACACCAGGCCGGGGTCGAGGACCCGGGTGGAATCGATGTGCCCGGCACCGCCTTGGAACGGGTCGGTGTTGGGCGAGCCATCGGCATTGACCAGCGGGTAGGCCGTGGTCATCATGGCGGACTTGACCATGGCGGGGGTCCACTTGGGCTGCTTGCCCAGGACCAGGGCGCCGAAACCGGCGATGTGCGGTGCGGCCATCGAAGTGCCGGACATGAATCCGAACTGGTCACCGTGGTTGCCGATGGTGGAGACCCCGGCCAGGACGTTGACGCCCGGGGCGGAGATGTCCGGCTTCAGCAGGTCACCGCCTGAGGCGAGGGTGGGTCCGCGTGACGAGAAGCCTGCGATCTGGGGCGCCGGAGCAGGGGGCAGACCCGTCAGGTCGCCCTTGACCAGGCTGACGGTCAGCGCCGGGTTGGCTTCCAGCTTGGACTTCAGTTCCAGGCTCTTGGGGGCGTTGACGTGGACCGTGGGGATGACGTGGTTGTCCGCGTCCTCGGAGCTGCTGGTGAGGTTCACCAGGATCATGCCCACGCCGCCCTTGTCCATAACCTCCTTGCTCTTGGCAGTCCGGTCCACCACGCCGCGGTCGCAGACCACGACCTTTCCGGCCACCTTTGCGGCGTCAAGGGTTCCCGGACCGCACAGGTTGGGATTCGCGGCGCCGGGAGCGGCGGCTGCAGCGGCGACAACAACTGGCTTGTCAGCCACCTCGGACTTCATGATGGAGGCGCCGCGGTACAGCGAGCCGTCGGATACCTCGACTGTGCCCTGCAGGTCGCTGGGGAAGGTGGAAGCAGCCACCGTGGTCAGCCACGGCGACGCGTGGTTCACGGTGGAGGCCGTGGGGCCGGAGTTTCCAGCGGAAGCCGAGACGAAAATTCCTGCGGCTGCGGCGTTCAGGAAGGCCAGCGCGACAGGATCGGTGGTGCTGTTGTTGTTTCCCGAAATGGAGTAGTTCAGGACGTCGACGCCGTCCTTGATGGCTGCTTCCACAGCCTCAACCGAAGCCGAGGAGTAGCAGCCGCCGGTGTCCGGATTGGTGTCCTCCCAGCAGACCTTGTACACGGAGACCTTGGCGGCCGGGGCAACACCTGAACTCTTGCCGAAGCTGGCCCCGTCAATGACCTGCTCGATGTTGGCGTTGCCGGCTGCCGTGGTGGCGGTGTGGGTGCCGTGGCTGCCGACGTCCACGGGGGAGATCTGCTCTTCCGGGGCCCGGTTCCCCGGTGCAACGTACTGAAGGAAGGAATCGGCGAAGTAGCGGGCACCGATGACCTTGGAGTTGCAGAGCGATCCGTCGAAGCCTGCCCCGGTCCCCTCACCCTTTTGGCATTCACCCTCGAAGGTGGTGCCGTCTGCCTTGAGCATGGCGATCTTGCCGTCAGCGGTGCGATAGGGGACACCGACCTGCGGGCTGCCCTGCAGCGGCTTCAGCGCTTCGCCCTGCAGGAAGGGGTTGTCGGGTGCGTAGCCGGAGTCGATGACGCCCACCACCACGCCCTTGCCGGCGTTGGCTTGTCCACCGAACTGCGTGGCCCAGGAACCATCGGGACCGGTGAGCTTGAGGAAGTCGGTGGTGGTGTAGTCCGGCTTGTTTTCAACATCCGGTGCGACCACCAGGACGCGACTGTCCTTGGACAACGCCGAAGCCTGCGCCGCGGTCAGCTCCGCACTGAACCCGTTCAGGGCTGCGGTGTACTGCTTGGCCGGAGTGACTCCCTGGGCGGCCGCAACATCACGCTGCTGCTTACGCAGGTGGGCGTCGTAGGCCTTGTAGTTGGGGCTGCCGGCGTCGAGCTTCCTGCCTTGCTGGGGCTTGGTTGCACCCAGCCCGGCAGTTCCCCCTTCATACGCGGCAGCAGCGGGTCCGGCCAGCACCACGATGTACCGGCCGTCCTTGAACTGACTGTCCTTTGCGCTGGAGGAAGCATTCCCCCCATCCTGGCCGCCAGGGGCCGCCGAAGCGGGCCCCACAGCCAGCGAGCTGAGGATAAGGGGCAACCCGACGGCCAGCGCGGCCGCCTTCCGGAGTCCCCCAGCCCGCAAGGGGCTCTTTCCAGTTGATTTCACGTGCAACCCTTTCACGATGTGCCGCCCAGACTTGGTGGGCGGCCCCGAACGACTGGCACTGCAGAGGGAATTACAGGTTTTGTAATTTGCTGAGACCAGACTGTTCACAGAGTACAGACTGAGAGCGGGATATGACATAGAGCACATTTGAAAAATTTTCGCTTGTCACACGCGTTGTACTGCCAGTCCCTGCGCATGAAAATGGGCGCCCCGAAGGACGCCCTGACGAGTTAGGAGCCGGGAGGCGGACTAGTGGCGCGGAGTCCGCACCACCTCGCTGATCCACTGCCTGGTCTTTTCATCCACCGGGCCGGCCATCCGCGTCTCGCGGGCCAATCTGTCCGCCTTGATCTTCTGGAAGACCATCCTGCCCAGGCCGGCGAACACCGCCGCGGCAACCATGGGCAACAACACGGACTTTGAATTCTCAGCCATCCAGCAATCCTAATGAAGGCCTTCGGGCAACTCCAGACCACCCTTGGCCGCGGAGCGGGATCCGGCGCCCCACGCGGCGTTCCTGCCCCCCAATCCGCCGAATGCAAAGGGACGCGCCCGGGCCGGTAGAATGATAGGGCAAGCTCGCGGAGCGCCCGACCTCATGGTGAACCAATGCAGGTGACCCCTTGTCCCCAACACCCCGGTACGGCGTGAGACGGCACCACTCCGCTGCGCCCTTACCCAAGCTCACGCACAGGAGTTACCGGATGCCCCGGATCGTTGTTGACGTCATGCCCAAGCCCGAGATTCTGGACCCGCAGGGGAAGGCAATCGTTGGCGCTCTCCCCCGGCTGGGCTTCACCAGCTTCAGCTCTGTCCGCCAGGGCAAGCGCTTCGAACTGACGGTCGACGGCGAGGTGACCGAGGAAATCCTGGCCCAGGCCCGCGATGCCGCAGAAACCCTCCTGTCCAATCCCGTGATCGAAGACGTCGTCAACGTCGAGGTCGTCGAGGCCTGAGATGAGTGAACTTCCCCTGATCGGCGAGGCTGTCGCCGTCGCGGCGGAGCCGCGCCTCGCTGGCGCCCGGATCGGCGTCGTTACCTTCCCCGGCACCCTGGACGACCGGGATGCTGCCCGCGCCGTCCGCCTGGCCGGTGCCACCGCCGTCGAACTTTGGCATGGCGACGCCGAACTTGGCGACGTGGACGCCGTCATCATCCCCGGTGGATTCTCCTATGGCGACTACCTCCGGGCCGGCGCCATTGCCCGCTTCGCACCGCTGATGTCAAAGATCATCGACGCCGCAAACTCTGACGCCAAGCTGCCCGTCCTCGGCATCTGCAACGGATTCCAGATCCTCACCGAGTCGCACCTGCTGCCCGGTTCGATGATCAAGAACGACCACCTGAAATTCCTCTGCCGCGACCAGGTACTCCGCGTGGAGAACAGCAACACGGCCTGGACCCTGGATTACCAGGCGGGGCAGGAAATCACCATCCCGCTGAAGAACCAGGACGGCCAGTACATCGCGGATGAGAAGACGCTGGACGCCCTTGAGGCCGAGGGCCGCGTGGTGTTCCGCTACGTCGGCTTCAACCCGAACGGGTCCCGCCGCGACATCGCCGGCATCTCCAACGCGGCCGGCAACGTGGTGGGCCTCATGCCGCACCCCGAACACGCCGTGGAGCCGGGCTTCGGACCCGAGTCGCTCGATGGCATCGGTGGTTCCGACACCGATGGCCTGGGCTTCTTCACCTCAGTACTGAACAAGATTGTGGGAGGCGACAAGTGACCACCGAAACCACCAAGAAGTTCAATATCGACACCGTCGAGAACGCTGCCAAGACCCCGGACACCGAGCTGCCCTGGGCCGAGCTGGGCCTGAAGCAGAACGAGTTCGACGAAATCGTCAAGGTCCTGGGCCGCCGCCCCACCGGCGCCGAGCTGGCCATGTACTCCGTCATGTGGAGCGAGCACTGCTCCTACAAGTCCTCCAAGAACCACCTGCGCCAGTTCGGCCAGAAGGTCACCGAGGAAATGAAGAAGGACATGCTGGTGGGCATCGGCGAAAACGCCGGCGTGACCAACCTGGGGGACGGCTGGGCCGTGACCTTCAAGATCGAATCGCACAACTCGCCGTCGTTCGTTGAGCCTTACCAGGGTGCCGCGACCGGCATCGGCGGAATCGTCCGCGACATCATCTCCATGGGTGCCCGCCCCGTGGCCGTCATGGATCCGCTGCGCTTCGGCGCCATCGACCACCCGGATACCGCCCGCGTCATGCATGGAGCCGTGGCCGGCATCGGCGGCTACGGCAACTCCCTGGGCCTGCCCAACATCGGCGGCGAGATGGTGTTCGACTCCGTTTACCAGGGCAACCCGCTGGTCAACGCCCTGGCCGTGGGCGTCATGCGCCATGAGGACATCCGCCTGGCCAACGCGTCAGGCAAGGGCAACAAGGTGGTCCTGTTCGGTGCCCGCACGGGTGGCGACGGGATTGGCGGCGCGTCCGTTCTGGCCTCCGAGTCCTTCGACGACACCAAGCCGTCCAAGCGCCCCGCCGTCCAGGTGGGCGACCCGTTCGCCGAGAAGGTCCTCATTGAGTGCTGCCTGGAGCTCTTCAAGGGCTCCTTGGTGGAGGGTATCCAGGACCTGGGCGCGGCAGGCATCTCCTGCGCCACGTCAGAACTCGCATCCAATGGCGACGGCGGCATGCAGGTGGAACTGACCTCCGTCCTGCTGCGCGACCCCACGCTGACCCCGGGCGAGATCCTGATGTCCGAGTCGCAGGAACGCATGATGGCCGTGGTTACCCCGGAGAACGTGGAAGCGTTCGAGGCCGTCATGGACAAGTGGGCCGTGGAGTACTCCTGGCTGGGCGAGGTCACTGACACCGGCCGCCTCATCATCACCTGGGAAGGCGACGTGATTGTCGACGTCGATCCCCGCACCGTGGCGCACGACGGCCCGGTCTACGACCGCCCATACGCCCGCCCCGAGTGGCAGGACGCCGTCCAGGCCGACACCTTCACCGGTTCAGTGCAGGACGCCGGCCGCCCGGCGGCTCCGGCCGAACTCGCCAAGGCCGTCACGGAGCTCGTGGCATCGCCGAACATGTGCTCCAAGTCCTGGATCACCAACCAGTACGACCGGTATGTGGGCGGCAACACCTCCATGGCGTTCCCGGATGACGCCGGCGTGGTCCGCGTCGATGAGGAAACCGGGCTGGGTGTGGCCCTGGCCACCGACGCCAACGGCCGATACACCTACCTGGATCCGTACCACGGCGCACAGCTGGCGCTGGCCGAGGCGTACCGGAACGTTGCCACCGCGGGCGCCATCCCCATGGCCGTCAGCGACTGCCTGAACTTTGGCTCCCCCGAGGACCCTGACGTCATGTGGCAGCTGGCCGAGGCCATCCGCGGCCTGTCCGACGCCTGCATGGTGCTGGGCATCCCGGTCACCGGCGGCAACGTCTCGCTGTACAACCAGACAGGCACCACGCCCATCCACCCCTCCCCCGTGGTGGCAGTCCTGGGCAAGCTCGACGACGTCGCGCGCCGCACGCCGTCAGGCTGGCGCGAGGACGGCCAGGCCATCTACCTGCTGGGCACCACGGGTGCCGAGCTGGATGGTTCCGAATGGGCCAACATGCGCGGCCACCTGGGCGGCCAGCCGCCGAAGGTCGACCTCGAGGCCGAGCGCGCACTGGGTGAGATCCTGATCAATGCATCCCGCGACGGCATGATCGACGCCGCGCACGACCTGTCCGAAGGCGGCCTCGCGGCCGCCCTCGTGGAGTCCTCGCTGCGCTACGGCGTCGGTGCCCGGATCGCCCTGCAGGACATCATGGACCGGGACGGCGTGGACCTGTTCACGGCGCTCTTCTCCGAGTCCCAGGGCCGTGCCGTTGTAGGGGTTCCCCGCTCCGAGGAAGTCCGCTTCACGGACATGTGCACCGCCCGCGGCTTCGCCCACACCCGCATCGGCGTGGTGGACGCCGCCAGCGGCAAACTGGAGATCAACGGTGTGGAGGGCCTGTCCCTGGACGCCCTCCGCGAAGCCCACGAGGGGACCCTGCCGAAGTACTTCGGCTGACCTCCCCCGCCTCCCCACCCATCGATTGCTGCGTACTTGTCGTTTTGAACCGTCAGAACGACAAGTACGCAGCAATCGTTTTTAAGAACCCCTTCGCCAGCCTGCCTGGGCCAGGGCGACCAGGACTTTGGCTGCGGCCGGTTTCGCATCGTTGACCATGTGCCGCTTGGAGATTCTGACCTCCGTCCACCCCAACGCGGCGTACCGTTCGGAGCGCGTTATGTCCCTGGCGATCTGGCTTTCCTCGCCGTGGTGGTCGCCCTCGTACTCGATTCCGATCCTGTATTTGCGGTAGGAAAGGTCAGGCTCGTGATGCCTGCTGCCGTCCTCGGCAATGATCGGGACATTCAACTCGGGTTCGGGTAGGCCCGCGCGGACAATCGCGAGCCGGAGCAAGCTTTCCTGCGGTGAGTCCGATCCGACCCGAACGAGCGCCAGAGCTTCTTTCGCCTTCCGGATTCCCCGCTTTCCCCGGTGCCTGTCGATCGTCCGTTGCAGGTCCCTTATGCTGCACAGGGGCATGTCCCGGTCCTCAAACTCCGGCCTGGGCACGCGGACGCAGCTGTCCCCCATCGCCACGAGCTCGTCAACGGACAGCAGCTCGGCCATGTCGAGCCAGGTACGCGCCGGCGTCGTGACCGGAATGCCGTCACTTCTGATGATTTCGTCCTCATACAGCTTCATGCGGTGCACGATGACGTGGGGCCTGTCCAGGTGGGCTGCGCCCTCTGGACGGATGAGGTGGTAGACGTCAGAGGTGTGGTCCTGGCGCCGCTGCGGCAGCGAATGGAGCTCTGCGGCCGTAACATGCGAGGCAGCACAAAGCTGGTTGACCTCAATGAATGGCCGGACCCGCGCGCCCAACGAAAGTCCCGCCGTCGTACCTTCCATCCGGATTCCCCGGCCGAAGCGCTCCAACGAATCGTGCCGCCAACGCCGCGGTGACAGGCCCGCATAAGCAGCGTCTGCAAAGGTGAAGGGGCGGCCGCGGAGTTCCTCCGGTAATGAGCGTGGCGTCTTCATTGGTCCATGACACCAGAACCAGGATTAGTGCCGCAGAAGTTATCCACACCCTTCATCGATTGCTGAGCAGGTGTCGTTTTGGCGCGTGAAAACGACAAATACTCAGCAATCGATGGGGTGGGATCAGTCCTCGCTGTGCAGTTCCCGCTGGCGGACGCTGAGCAGCTCAATCTCCGGGCGGCCCGCCACGAAGCGTTCGACGGCGGACAGCACCTCCACGAGGTGCGCGCGGTCGGCTGCCACGAGCCCCGCACCAAGCTGCGTGCGCCGGTACTGGCTGTGGTCCCCCACCTCGGCCACTGAAATTTCGAAACGCCGCTTGAGTTCGGCCACGAGCGGCCGGACCACGGAACGTTTCTCCTTCAGGCTGTGCACGTCGCCAAGGAGGATGTCGAATTCGATCCAGCCGATCCACATGGCTTCATGCTATCGATTGCTCCGTATTTGTCGTTTGGGTGGCCCAAAACGACAAATACGGAGCAATCGATGGGGGTTTAGATGGTGAGTTCGCCCATCAGGTCCCAGCCTTCGCCGTCGAGCTGGCGGCTGATGATCCTGGGCGTCTCGGCGAGGGCCTGGGGCATGTCAGCCATGGCCTTCTTGAAGTGGTCGCTGTTCACATGGTCACCGGCGGCGTCGTCCTTGAAGGCTTCCACGAGGACGTATTCATTGGGATCGTCCAGGCTTCGGGACCAGTCGAACCAGAGGTTGCCGGGCTCCTGCCGCGTTGCCTTGGTGAAATCAGCTACGAGATCGGGCCAGCGCTCCGCCCACTCGGGCTTGACCTTGAATTTTACGACGATAAAGATCACTGGGATTTTCCTTCCGCGGCGAGACTGCGTGCTCCTTCAATGTACCGGGAAGTAACGTAGCGCTGCGTCGCCCGGGTGACCGGGCCGCCGGCGGCATAGAACCAGTTGGAGGGCTTGCTGAAGGCCCGGATCCTCAACCACACCTCGCCTTGGTTGTTGATCTCCACCTCAAACGATTCCTCCCCGCGGGCCGGGTGTCCTGGCAGCGTCCCGTATCCGAAGCCGGCGGACTGGGGAACACCGTCGGGGGCCGGCTCGTGGACCCACACCACCTGGCAGGGTGCGGGCAGACGGAAGGGTCCGACGCCGAATCCGCTCACCACGCGTGCCCCGGCCACGGCCCGCGGCGAATCTGCGCGGACCCGAAGCCCTGCCCGCCGCTGCAGTTCCCAGCCCAGGATGCCGTCCGCCACGCGCCGGTAAATGTCCAGCCCGCTGCCCAGCCGTGCTTCCTCAAAGACGCGGTCATAACCTTCGGGCGCCCTGCCCTGCTCGGTGCCACCCATCCCCGGGTACCCGAGCTCGCCCGGCACCCGTCCCTCTTCAGTCATTGCCGCCTGCCCTCCCGAGGCGTGCCCACCCCAGTTGCTCCTGTTGCTTCCGGCTCAAGCCTGCCACCACCAGGTCATACGAGTCCTCCACCATGTCCCGGACCATGCCGTCCGGCAGCGAGCCGTCAAGGCGGACGCCGTTCCAGTGGGTCTTGTTCATGTGCCACGCGCCGGTGATCGCGGGGTGCACTGCGCGCAGCTGGACGGCCAGGGCCGGTTCGCACTTCAGGTTCACATAGAAGTCGGCCTGGTCCATGGATGACAGGGCAAACAATTTGGCCTCGTGGCGGGCCCCGCCGGCGATGTGCGCACGCACCTTGAACACCGCGGTCTCCGGACCAAACGGATAATCCTCAAAGGCGCCTGGAAAGCTCAGGCAGATTTCCCGCAGGGCAGTTGGGTCCATAAAGGAAGCCTATAAAGCAGGCCTGCACGGTGCTAGTGTGCGAGGATGTCACGTGACCAGGGAGCAATACCTGTTCTGGATTTGAGTTCCGCACGGCAGCCTTACGGGGCTTTCCGCCCTGAGTTTATTGAGCAGTTGCGGCATGCCACCCACGATGTTGGGTTTTTCCAAATCACCGGATACGGCGGCCGGCCCGGCCAAGCCGAAGAACTCCTGGACCTGATCCGGCGCTTCTTCGACCTGCCGCTTGAGGAACGGATGAAGCTGGACAACCGCCTCTCCCCGCACTTCCGCGGTTACACCCGCATGGGCACGGAGGTGACCCAGGGCCGGGCAGACGCCCGTGAGCAAATTGACTATTCACCGGAGCGGGAGCCGGTCAGGGATTATCCGGACGACCAGCCCTACTGGCTGCTGCAGGGACCCAACCTGTGGCCGGATGAAACCCTGCCAGAGCTGAAGACTGCCGCCATGGAGTGGGCGGACCTGATGTCCGGGGTGGGGATGGAGCTGCTGCGGGCCATTGCTGTTTCCCTGCAGCTGCCCGAGGACTACTTCGACGAGCCCTTCCGGGATTCACCGGCATGGATGGGCAAGCTGGTGCACTACGTGGGCGGTGTGGTGGAGGCCGCTGGAGACCAAGGCGTGGGCTCGCATGCGGACTACGGCTTCGTGACCCTCCTGCTGCAGGATGAGGTGGGCGGCCTTGAAGTGCTGCCGCCCGGAACCACCGAGTGGCTGCCGGTGGAACCCCTCGCCGGAGCCCTGGTGGTGAACCTTGGCGAGATGCTCGAAGTCGCCACCGAGGGGTACCTGGCAGCGACCATCCACCGCGTGCAGGCGCCCCCGCCGGGCGTCGACCGCTACTCGGTGCCGTTCTTCTGGTCGCCGGGACTGGACGCGGTGATCGACCCCGTGCCGCTGGCTCCGGAATTGAAAGCAGCCGCCCGGGGGATCACCGACGATCCCGCCAACCCGCTTCTGGCGTCCTTCGGCATGAACATGCTCAAGGGCAGGATGCGGGCGCACCCGGACGTCACCGAGCAGCACTATCCGGAGTTGCTGCGGCGCCAGGGTTGATGGCCACCTACGCTGGGACTCCGGACGTTAGAGGTTGTATTTCCACGCGAGCTGTGCGGGGCAGGCATTCATGACAACGTCCAGCCCCGCGGCCTTGGCGCGCTCCGCCGCTGCCTCGTCGATAACCCCCAGCTGGAGCCAAACAGCTTTCGCCCCCGCGGCAATAGCCTGGTCCACCACGCTGCCCACCTTCTGTGAGTTCACGAAGCAATCCACGACGTCGATAGGCCGCTTTTCCGCCGGAATGTCACCGAGGGTGCGGTACCCGGCTTCGCCGTGGACAGCGTCGCCGGGCAGGTTCACCGGGATGATTTCCATGCCCAGCCTGTCGCGGATGAACAGCGACACATCATAGGCGGCACGCCACTCATTGGTACTCAGGCCAACGATGGCCCAACGCCCCTTGGTTCGCATGAGACGTTCAATGACTGCAGGATCGTTCGTGTGGCCCATGGGATTAGCCTACGCTCTGCCCGGAGTGGCAGCCTGGATCGAATAAAAGAATGATCCTTCTCCGAACATGCGGCTGTGAACGAATATTACGCACCTAAACGCGAGAGTTTGCTCTCGACGATTCAGTGCGCTGTAGTGGTTCTTGACCATCCCGAGCGGCCGAGAGACCTGGATCGATGACGCCGCAGCAACCCTGGTCGCCGGACGCTCCCCAACAGCCCCGGCGATAGCAAGGATTGCAGCCGTGGGTACCGGAACTGACCACTCCGGCGAGGCTGCCTCCGTAGGGTGCTACTGCCAGGACCGATGGAGTGATCCTATGACCGCAGTTTTGTCGTCCCGGCCTGCCGGGACGAACCCCGCCCACGCGCCTGCCCTCCCCGTATCGTTCAGGAACCTGCGCCGCACTTTCGGGGCCGGCACCGCAGCCCATACCGTCCTCCGGGACGTGACCTTCGATGTGGCACCCGGAGAAGTGCTGGCCATCCTGGGACCCTCGGGTTGCGGAAAATCCACGCTCCTGCGCGCCACGGCAGGCCTGGACTTCCCGAGCGCCGGTTCCGTCGTCATTGAGGACACCCCGGTGCACGGCATCGATCCCCGGTGCGCCTTCGCCTTCCAGGAACCCCGGCTGCTGCCCTGGCACACCCTGCAGGCCAACGTGGCCATCGGCCTGCCCACCGGATGCAGTGCCAAGGAAGGCAAGGCAAAGGTAGCCCGCCTGCTGGAACTGGTGGGGCTGGAGAAATTCGCCAAGCACCGCCCCCGCGAGGTGTCCGGCGGCATGGCGCAGCGCGCCTCCCTGGCAAGGGCACTGGCCCGGAATCCCGGCGTCCTGCTGCTTGATGAACCCTTCGGGGCCCTGGATGCCCTCACCCGGATCAAGATGCAGGACTTGCTCCTGGACATCCACCGGGCAGAGCCCACCACCGTCCTGCTGGTCACCCACGACGTGGATGAAGCCCTGCAGCTCGCAGACCGAATCATCGTCCTCGGCCCCGACTCCGCCGGGCAAGGTGCAACCATCGTCAGGACCGTCCAGGTGCCCGGCAGCCGGCCGCGTGAACGCGCCTCAGCCGAACTCGCCCTCATGCGCAGCTCACTCCTGGAAACGCTGGGCGTCGACGGGCACTGAAGGCTCCTGACGAGGAGCCGCTGGCACCCCTAAAGCCTTCGCCTGCCCCCGGTGGCCCACGCCGCCGTCGGACCTTACCGCCTGGCGGGCGCAGCCTGGCCTCCCCCGTTCCACACCGCACAATTCCGCACCGTTCCATCCCGCTTTCGAAGGAAACCAATGCCGCACGCATCGCCCATCTCCCGCCGTTCAGTCCTTGGCGCAGCAGCCCTGGCCGTCTCCACGGTCCTGGCACTCACCGGATGCGTAGCAGGGGAAGGTTCCTCCGGCAGCGCGGCCGCAGCCGGCAGCAGCAAGGGCGGCGGCACCCTGAACATCGACTTCGCCACCTACAACCCGCTGAGCCTGGTCATAAAGAAGCAGGGGTGGCTCGAGGCCAGCCTCAAGGACCAGGGCGTCACCGTGAACTGGGTACAGTCCGCCGGGTCCAACAAAGCGAACGAGGCGCTGCGTTCCGGCGCGATCGACGTCGGTTCCACCGCCGGCTCCGCCGCCCTCCTGGCCCGGGCCAACGGCTCCGAAATCAAGACCGTCGACATCTTCTCGCAGCCCGAGTGGGCGGCCCTGGTGGCACCGGCCGGCTCAGACATCAAGTCCGTGGCCGACCTCAAGGGCAAGTCCATCGCCGCCACCAAAGGCACCGACCCCTACTTCTTCCTCCTGCAGTCACTGGAGCAGGCCGGACTGAAGCCCGGCGACGTGACGGTCCAGAACCTGCAGCACGCCGACGGCCGCACCGCCTTGGAGAACGGCTCGGTCCAGGCCTGGTCCGGGCTGGACCCGATCATGGCGGGAGCGGAGCAGAAGGGTGCCAAGCTCTTCTACCGCAACCTGGACTTCAACACCTACGGCTTCCTCAACGCCACCGAATCCTTCCTGAAGAACAAGCCGGAACTGGCACAGGCCGTGGTAAACGCCTACGAAAAGGCCCGCGCCTGGGCCGCACAGAACCCGGACCAGACCGCCCAGATCCTGGCCGACGTGGCCGGCCTGGACCTCCCCGTGGCCAAGACCGTGGTCCTGGAGCGCAGCAACCTGGACGTCAACCCGGCACCGGGTGACGCCCAGCGCAAAGTACTGGAGAAGATCGGCCCCACCTTCGTGGAGACCGGCGACGTCAAGACGCAGAAGCAGATTGACGACGCCGTGGCCTCCCTTCTCGACGACTCGCTGGTGAAGAAGGCTGACCCGTCAGCCATCAAGGCCTCCTGATGAGCTACCCAGGAGAGCCATACACCACCGGCGCAAGTGTTGCGGATGGACGTGCTGCAGCCGCCACCGCAACCTCGGCAGACGCCGCCCAGCCGGGTGCCGCCACGGCGCCCTCTCCGGCACCGGGATGGTCTCCCGCCGGAGTCCTTTCCAGGAACTGGGCGCGTCTGCCCCTTGGCCTGATCATTCCGGCGGCCCTGCTGGCAGCGTGGCAACTTGCCTCCACCAGCGGGATGTTCACCGTGGTCCAGCTCCCCCCGCCGGCCATGGTGCTGTCCGCTGCGGGCGAGCTCGTGGACCGCGGCGAGCTGTGGACCCACATCGCTATCTCCACCCAACGGGTCCTGATCGGATTCCTGGTGGGCGCAGCCCTGGGCCTGGTCCTCGGCGCAACCGTGGGACTTTCCAAAATCGCCGACGCCCTGCTGGCACCCACCATCGGCGCACTCCGGGCAGTACCCTCGCTGGCCTGGGTGCCGCTGCTGATCCTGTGGATGAAGATCGGCGAGGACTCCAAGGTCACGCTCATCATCATCGGCGCCTTCTTCCCGGTGTTCACCACCGTCTCCCTGGCGCTGCGCCACGTGGACCGCAACCTGGTGGAGGCCGCCCGGGCCTTCGGGCTCAAGGGGATCCGGCTGCTGACCACCGTGCAGCTGCCCGCCGTCGTCCCCGCCGTGTTCTCCGGCCTGCGCCTGGCCCTTGCCCAGGCATGGCTGTTCCTGGTGGCGGCTGAGCTGATCGCGTCCTCCATGGGACTGGGCTTCCTCTTGATCGACTCGCAGAACAACGGCCGCACAGACCGTCTGCTCCTGGCCATCGTGATGCTGGCCGTGATTGGAAAGATTACCGACGCCCTGCTGGGCCTGGCCGAAAAAGGGGCGGTGAAACGATGGGCGTGAGCACCACCGAAACGTTGGACCAGAGCACTGGGGTGCACCCGGACAACGTTGCTTTCTGGGAGCAGCAGGCGCTGCGCCTGGACTGGGACACCCGCTGGCACACCGCTCACCGCTGGGTCCCGGCAGACCCGGAGGCGGGCCGCGGCCCGGAGATCACGTGGTTCGACGGCGGCAAGCTCAACGTGGCCGCCAACTGCGTGGACCGCCACGTGGCGGCAGGCCGGGGCAACAAGGTGGCACTCCACTTCGAAGGGGAGCCGGGCGACCGCCGGTCCATCACCTATGCCGCACTCCAGCGCGAGGTCTCCAAGGCAGCCAACGCGCTCCTGGCCCTCGGCATCACCAAGGGCGACCGCGTAGTCATCTACCTCCCCGTCATCCCCGAAACCATCATCATCACCCTGGCCGTGGCCCGCATCGGCGCCATCCACTCCCTGGTCTTCGGCGGGTTCTCCGCGGAGGCACTGAAGTTCCGGGTGGAGGACACCCGCGCCAAGCTGTTGGTGACCACTGACGGCCAGTTCCGGCGCGGCACAGCCGTTCCCGTCAAGGACAACGCCGACGCCGCGGTAGCCGGCGAGAACGCGATCGAACACGTCCTGGTGGTCAACCGCACCACCCCGGCCGACAACCTGGCAACCGTCCCCATGACCGAGGGCCGCGACCTTTGGTGGCACGACGTCGTCGACACCGCCGCGGACGTCCACGAGCCGGAGGCCTTCGACGCCGAGACGCCGCTGTTCATCATGTACACCTCCGGCACCACCGGCAAACCCAAGGGCCTGGTGCATACCTCCGGCGGTTACCTCACGCAGGCGTCCTGGAGCTTCGAGCACCTGTTCAGCAACCCGGACCCGACCCTCCGGGATGAGGACGTGCACTGGTGCACCGCCGACCTCGCCTGGGTCACCGCCCACACGTATGAGATCTACGGCCCGCTGTCCAACGGCGTGACCCAGGTGATCTTCGAGGGCACACCCAACACTCCGCATCCGGGCCGGCACTTCGAGATCATCGAGCGCTACGGCGTGACGCAGTACTACACCGCCCCCACCCTGGTGCGCTCCCTGATGGGCTGGTTCCCCGACGGCGTGCCGGACACCTACGACCTCTCCTCCATCCGCCTGCTGGGCACCGTGGGCGAGGCTGTCAATCCCGAGGCCTGGCGTTGGCTGCGGGAGAACGTGGGCGCGGGCACAGCGCCGGTTGTGGACACCTGGTGGCAGTCCGAGACCGGCGCCACCATTCTCTCCCCCGCCCCCACGGACACCAGCTTCAAGCCGGGTTGCGCGGCCCGTCCGCTGCCCGGCGTCAGCACCAGGATCGTGGACGACGGCGGCGCCACCGTTGCCCCGGGCGTCCAGGGATACATCGTGGTTGACTCCCCCGGGCCCGCCATCGCGCGGACCGTCTGGGGGAACCCGCGCCGCTACTTCGATTCCTACTGGAGCAAGTTCGCGGACCAGGGCTGGTTCCTGGCCGGCGACGGCGCCAAGTACGATTCCGATGGCGACATCTGGATCCTGGGCCGGGTGGATGACACCCTCAACGTCTCAGGCCACCTGCTCTCCACTATCGAGATCGAGTCCGCCCTGGTCTCGCACCCGGACGTGGTGGAGGCAGGCGTCTGCCCGGTGGCTGACTCCAAGACCGGGCATGCCGTGGTGGCCTTCGTCGTCCTTAAGGCGGGCGCCAAAGCCCGCAGCGACGCGGATGTAATCGAAGAGCTGCGGCAGCACGTGGCGAAGGAAATCGGCCCCATCGCCAAGCCGCGCGACGTCGTCGTGGTCCCCGATGTTCCCAAGACGCGCAGCGGCAAGATCATGCGCCGACTGCTCACCCAACTGTTTGAAGGTACCGCGCTGGGCGATACCACCTCGCTCCAGAACGAACCGGCAATCGCCGGCATCCAGCAAGTCCTGCGCCTGCGGGCCCTAGCAAAGGAAAACTCATGACCGAGATCAGCAACGTCGCCCGGCTCTCCGAACCCCTCAAGTTCGCCTACTGGGTGCCCAATGTCTCCGGTGGCCTGGTGGTATCCACCATCGAACAGCGCACCGGCTGGGACTTCGACTACAACAAGAAGCTGGCGCGCATCGCCGAGGAGTCCGGGTTCGAGTACGCCCTGACCCAGACCCGCTACGCCGCCTCCTACGGAGCGGACAAGCAGCACGAGGCCACCTCGTTCAGCCTGGCCCTGCTCGCCGCCACGGAGCGCCTCAAGGTGATCGCCGCCGTCCACCCGGGCATGTGGCACCCCGGTGTCCTGGCGAAGTACATCATCACCGCAGACCACATCTCCAACGGCCGCGCTGCGGTCAACATCGTTTCCGGCTGGCTGAAGAGCGAGTTCACCAACTTTGGCCTGGAATGGCTGGAACACGACGAGCGCTACGTCCGCACCGAGGAATTCATCAACGTCCTGCGCGGCCTGTGGACCGAGCAGGAGTACAGCCAGTCCGGCAAGTACTACAACATCACCGACTTCACCCTGAACCCCGCCCCGGTCAACGTTCCCGGCCGCGCCCACCCCGAGATCTTCTTCGGCGGCAATTCGACGGCGGCCCAGGCCACCGCGGGCCGGGTGGCGGACTGGTACTTCTCCAACGGCAAGGACCTGGAGGGTTTCAAGGAGAACATCGCCGGTGTTGTCGCCTCGGCCGGCGAGGCCCGGCGCGGCACCGAAGGGCAGCTCGCCGCTCCGAGGTTCGGCCTGAACGGTTTCGTTATTGCCCGCGACTCCGAGAAGGAGGCCCGGGACACCCTGCGCGAGATCGTCGAGAAGGCACACAAGCCCGCCGTCCAGGGGTTCCGCGACGCGGTGCAGGAGGCCGGGGCGTCCACCAAGGACGGCAAGGGCATGTGGGCCGACTCCACGTTTGAGGACCTGATCCAGTACAACGACGGGTTCAAGACCCAGCTGATCGGTACCCCGGAGCAGATCGCCGAGCGGATCGTCGAGTACAAGAAGATCGGCGTGAACCTCTTCCTCACCTGCTACCTGCACTTCCAGGAGGAGGTGGCGGCGTTCGGCCGGGACATCCTGCCGATCGTCCGCGAACTGGAAGCGGACCTGGCCCGCAAGAACGGCACCGAGCTCGTCCCCACCCGCCCCCTAACCTCGCAAGCTCGGCCAGGGAACCCTGCGGGCGTGGGCCCATCCAGCACCCCGGTTGCCGCCGAGGCGGTGACTGTCTGATGGCTGAGCGTACTTTCGGTTTCCGCACCCGCGCCCTGCACGCCGGCGGCACCCCGGACGCCGAGCACGGCGCCCGCGCGGTCCCCATTTACCAGACCACGTCCTTCGTCTTCAAGGACACCAACGACGCCGCCAACCTGTTCGCCCTGCAGAAGTACGGCAACATCTACTCCCGCATCGGCAACCCCACGGTGGCGGCGTTCGAGGAGCGCATCGCGTCCCTCGAAGGCGGCATCGGAGCGGTAGCGACGTCGTCAGGCATGGCCGCAGAGTTCATCACCTTCGCCGCGCTCACCCAGGCGGGCGACCACATCGTGGCCGCCTCCCAGCTGTACGGCGGCACGGTGACCCAGCTGGACGTGACCCTGCGCCGGTTCGGCGTGGACACCACGTTCGTCCCCGGCACGGACCCAGCGGACTATGCCGCGGCTGTCCAGGACAACACCAAGGCGATCTTCGTCGAGGTGGTGGCCAACCCGTCGTCGGAAGTCCAGGACCTTGCCGCCCTGGCCAAGGTGGCGCACGACGCCGGCATCCCCTTGGTGGTCGACGCCACCTTGAGCACGCCGTACCTCGTGCGGCCCATCGAGCACGGCGCCGACATCGTGATCCACTCCGCCACGAAGTTCCTGGGCGGCCACGGCACCACGCTCGGCGGCGTGGTGGTGGAAAGCGGCCGCTTCAACTGGGGCAACGGCAAGTTCCCCACCATGACCGAGCCCGTGGCTTCCTACGGAAACGTCTCCTGGTGGGGCAACTTCGGCGAGTACGGCTTCCTCACCAAGCTCCGCTCGGAGCAGCTGCGCGACATCGGCCCTGCCCTGTCGCCGCAGTCGGCGTTCCAGCTGCTCCAGGGCGTCGAAACCCTGCCGCAGCGGCTCGACGAGCACTTGAAGAACGCCCAGGCCGTGGCCGAGTGGCTGGAAAACGATGACCGGGTGGCCTATGTCAACTACTCCGGGCTGCCGTCGCACCCACACTTCGAACGGGCGCGGAAGTACCTGCCGCAGGGCCCCGGCTCGGTCTTCTCCTTTGGAGTCAAGGGCGGGCGCGCTGCCGGCCAGAAGTTCATCGAGTCGCTGCAGCTGGCCTCGCACCTTGCCAACGTGGGTGACTCCCGGACCTTGGTGATCCACCCCGGCTCCACCACCCACCAGCAGCTCAGCGCGGCACAGCTGGAATCCGCCGGCGTGCCGGAGGACCTGGTCCGCATCTCCGTGGGCCTGGAGGACATCGAGGACATCCTGTGGGACCTGGACCAGGCACTCACCGAGGCGTCCAAAGCGGTGCCCGGAGCCGTCGCTGAAGAACCCGCAGAAGCCTGCACGATCGGAGCAAACGCATGAGCACCGCCGAACGTACCTGGACGGGCCCGTCCGCACCGGAGCGGCTCTCCCTGCTCCGGCAGGCGAAGTCCATCGCGATTGTTGGCGCGTCGGACAAGCCGTCACGGGCCAGCTACTTCGTGGCCACCTACCTGCTGTCATCCACGCGCTACAAGGTGTACTTCGTCAACCCCGTGGTCAAGGAGATCCTGGGACAGCCCACCTACGCGTCGCTGGCGGACCTGCCGGAAAGCCCGGACATCGTTGACGTGTTCCGCAAGCACGACGACCTTCCCGGCGTCCTCGATGAGGCAGCGGCCGCGGGCGCCAAGACGCTCTGGCTGCAGCTGGGGTCTTGGCATGAAGGCGTGGCGGCCGACGCAGAAGCCGCCGGGCTCAATGTGGTCATGGACCGTTGCGTGAAGATTGAGCACGCGCGCTTCCATGGCGGGCTCCACCTGGCCGGTTTCGATACTGGCGTGGTTTCCTCCAAGCGCCAGGTCCTGGCGTGATGCTTCCGCTCGAATGAGAACAGCGGGCCCGTTTCAACGGGCCCGCTGTTCTTTTAACGGCTATTTGGCCGGGGAGGCGCCCTTCTGGGCGTTGCCCGGGCTTCCGCCCTGTGACTGGCCCTGTGCTGGCTGCCCGGCATTACCAGTGGAGCCTGCCGACTTCTGGGCCCCGGCACCGGCGGTCCCCAGGACCCCGGCCGAGCTGTTGGCTGCCGGCGGTTCAGCTTTCCCCGCTCCTGGCGGGCTTGGCGCTACTGCAGTTCCTTCGGCCCCGGCCGGTCCGGCGGTGTCCTTGCCGCTGCCGGCTCCATTGCCCTGTGCAGCTGCCCCGGACGCACCCTTTTTCCCGGTCGCACCGCACTTCGCTGTACCTGTTTCGGATTCGTGCCTTACCGGGCCGGTGCATGGCGGGAGGTTGGTGCGGCCGGACAGGCCTGCGTGGCCCCGCAGGAGGCGTGACGCCAAATTTGCGGCGTCGGCAGGCCCGGCAGGAGCAGCGGAAGAAGCCGTCTCCCCGTCTGCCGCCATTTTGGGGGCACCGTGACCCGCGCCGGCGGCCCCGGCACCGTCCCCAGTGGCTGATGCGTCAGCGGCGGGCCGGCTCCACGGAACCCACTCCTCCAGCACTTGCTCCATGCTGCTGCCGTCCGGGGTGGTGGTGCCGGCAGCAACTCCGCCAACACCGAGTCCCATCCCGGCAACCAGTACCAGACCGAGCGCCGTGGGGCGATGGCGGCGACGGCGGCGGGCGAGTTCGTCGTGCCGCTGGTCACGGGGCTGCTCGTGCGGCAGCTCAGCATTCGGCTCATCCGAATCAGGCACTTCAGCCGTTGGCGGCACACCCGCAGCAAGCAATGCGGCCAGCTCCCCGGTGGGCGCGGGGACGGGCAGCGATGCCATGGTGCCGAGCGAGAGCAGCACGTCACGAAGTTCCGCGTCCTGGCCGCAGCCTGCGTCCTGAAGCACGTCGTCCACAAGGGTGGCGAGGTTATCCGAGGCGGATGTCATGGCGTGAGATACTCCTTCACTGCCTTAAGTTCCCGGAGTTTGAGCAAGGCGCGCCGCTGCAGTTGTTTTACCGCTCCGGCGCTCTTATCCATGGCTTCCGCCGTCTGTTCTATCGAAAGGCCGCCCACCAGCCGAAGCGACAGCACTTCCCGCTGGTCCTGGGGCAGTCCGTCCAGCAGCCCAAGGACTTCCCGGGGCGAGATGCGCTGCAGGGCTTCATTCTCCGCAGAGGTATCTTCGCGCTGGTCGAGTTCGGGCTCGAAGGACAGCTTTACTGGAGTCCGGCTTTGGCGGCGGTAGTCATCCACCATCCGGGCGTGGGCAACGGAGAAGATAAACGTACGCAGCCCGGCTTCTCCTCCGTGGACGGTGTTGAGCCTGGGCAGCACCGAAAGGAATACTTCCTGCATGGCGGCCTCCGGATCCTCGACTCCCCGGGCCGTGAGATAGCCCAGTACCTGTGATGCGTATGTCTTGTAGACGAGGCTGAAGGCAGCGGTCCCGGAAACTGGCTGGTCCGGAGCCTCGTCTGTCTGTGCATCGGTCACTGACGTAGTGCTTTCCGTCAAAGAGGGTGTTGGCAAGGCAAGCGCTCAGTACATCCGGAACGCTGGCCCCACTCTACCCTTCGGTAACCACCCCGCCAGAACCGCCACGGCCCCGTGGACGGGCCAGTGCGGGGTCACGCCGGGGGAAGCTGCACGTGGGGAAAGACAAAAGAGCCGGTCTGGAACGTGATGGGGGACAGGTTCCAGACCGGCACTTCATAGGGGTAATCGCCGACGCTGCCGGGAGGGTTACGCGTTTTCAAAAAAACTTCCAAAGATCTTTTCAACGGACTGCTGCCCTGGTCCACCGCGGGGTGGCCGCCTGCCGCCGGGGCGCCTTCGCCGGCGCGAAAGCATGCACCCTGGCGGGCATGCGCTCTTCGCCGCAAACAGGTGCGACGGCGGCAGGCGGCTCAGCGGCACCGGCGGCACCGGCGGCAGCAGCCGCAGCGGGCGGGATTGCCGGGGTTGCGGCCCCGGGACGGGTCAGGGCTCCCGCGGGGCACAGGTCGGTGACCAGGCCGGTGCCGGCACATTCGCGTACCGCGGCGATCCCGGCTGCCACCGACGCTTTGTCCTCGTAGGGTCCCGAGACCGCGATCACTCCCCCGTCAGCAGCCAGGAGCCGGAACCGGAAGAACAAATCAGCATCAATGAATGCTTCGAATTTTCCAGCCATGACGGTCCTTCCTTGGGCACCAGGGGGTATTACCGAGTGTGGCTTCCCCACCATCGGCCTCACAAGACCGGCCGCGTTAAGCCTGTGTAAATTGCTTCCCCACGCCAAAGCCAACGGCAGGCCACCTGCAAAGGTGGCCTGCCGCCGTCGTTATCCTGCGCTCTAAGCGCGGATTAGTCGTTGATGAGGTCGTTCACCACGATGGTCTGGTCCCGGTCCGGGCCCACGCCGATGGCGGAGAAGCGGGTGCCGGAGAGCTTCTCCAGCGCCAGCACGTAGTTCCGGGCGTTCTCCGGCAGGTCCGCAAGGGTGCGGGCGCCGGTGATGTCCTCGGTCCAGCCGTCGAAGTACTCGAAGATGGGCTTGGCGTGGTGGAACTCGGTCTGCGTCATGGGCATCTCATCGTGCCGAACGCCGTCCACGTCGTAGGCCACGCACACGGGGATCTGTTCGATGCCGGTGAGCACGTCCAGCTTGGTCACGAAGTAATCCGTGAAACCGTTCACGCGCGAGGCGTGGCGGGCCAGCACGGCGTCGTACCAGCCGCAGCGGCGCGGGCGCCCGGTGTTGACGCCGAATTCGCCGCCGGTCTTCTGCAGGTACATGCCCATCTCGTCGAAGAGTTCCGTGGGGAAAGGTCCGGCGCCAACGCGGGTGGTGTAGGCCTTGATGATGCCGATGGAGCGCGAAATCCGGGTGGGCCCGATGCCGGAGCCCACCGACGCGCCGCCGGCCGTGGGGTTGGAGGAGGTCACGAACGGGTAGGTGCCGTGGTCCACGTCCAGGAAGGTGGCCTGGCCGCCCTCCATCAACACCACTTTGCCCTCATCCAGGGCGGAGTTCAGGACCAGGGTGCTGTCGATGACCAGAGGGCGGAGCCGCTCGGCATAGGACAGGAAGTACTCCACGATCTCGTCCACCACCACGCTGCGGCGGTTGTAGACCTTGACCAGGAGCTCGTTCTTCTGCCGCAGCGAGCCTTCCACCTTCTGGCGGAGGATGGATTCGTCGAAGACGTCCTGGACGCGGATGCCCAGCCGGGCCACCTTGTCCATGTAGGCGGGGCCGATGCCGCGGCCGGTGGTTCCGATGGCACGCTTGCCGAGGAAGCGTTCGGTCACCTTGTCCAGGACCTGGTGGTACGGGGCCACGAGGTGGGCATTGGCGGAGACGCGCAGTTTGGAGGTGTCTGCACCGCGGGCCTGCAGGCCGTCGATTTCCTGGAAGAGGGCCTCGAGGTTCACTACGCAGCCGTTGCCGATGATGGGAACGGCATTGGGGCTGAGGATGCCTGCCGGCAGCAGCTTGAGTTCGTACTTTTCACCGCCCACGACGACGGTGTGCCCGGCGTTGTTGCCGCCGTTGGGCTTGACGACGTAGTCAACACGGCCGCCCAGCAGGTCGGTGGCCTTGCCTTTTCCTTCGTCGCCCCACTGGGCTCCTACGATCACAATTGCTGGCATGGGATCCTCCCCCATTCGTTCGGGCTGCCCGGTTGCCACGAGGTGGCGGGCCATGCAGCACCGTTCATGAGAATGCCCCGAACATACCGGCCTTCACACAGCCGCAGCACGGCACGGCGAAGGAAGAGTTCCGGGGCTCTTACCACCCAAGTTTAGCCGATGGGGCACTTGGTCCTTCGTTGGCCCCGCCGCGGCCCGTCATGCGGGAAGGGCCGCGGCGGGCCTGGTCAGAACCGCCGCCGCGCTGCTATTCGTCCTCAGCCTCCCCGGCGGGCCGGGACGTCTGCTCGGCGAGGGTGTCCCAGAAGGAAATGTCGGCGTCGGCAATCGAACCGTCAGCAATGGCGGCGGCGGTGGACGTCAGCGTGGTGACCGTCTGCTTGATCAGATAGCCGTTGCTGCGCTGGCCCAGTGCGTAGCCGTCCAGGTAGTGGTCGGACATGCCGCGCATCTCGAAGAGCAAGGTGGCAATGCCGTATTCCACGGAGATGCCGTTGCGGCTGATGGTTTCGGCGCTGCCGCCCTGGTATTTGCCCAGGTGGCCCCAACCGGTGGAGTCGACGTTGTTGAAGACCACGGCGCCCAACTGCTTGGACTTTTCGACGACGGCCGGGTCGGCGTTGGGGGTGGTGGGGTACAGGATGGAGCCGGAAACCAGCTTGCCGTCGCGCTCCGCCCGGGTGCCCTGGTGGTGCAGGTCGATCATGTAGTCGATCCGGTACTTGCGCATCACGTTGTTGTGCAGCGCCTGGGTCTCCGGCTGGATCTTGGCCACGTGGTCGCGGTTCAGGTCCACGCCCTCGGCGTTGTAGCGGGTGAGGTGCCGGTCCCCCTTGGCGAGGTAGTTGTCCAGGGAGAAGTTCACGTCCCCCATGGCGCCGTCCGCGTTGAGCATGGGCACCACCAGGATGTTCGCGCCTTTGAGGATGTCCGCCGACTTGCCGGTGCCCAGGTGCTTGATGAACTCCATGGCGCCCTCGGTGGTGAGCTGTTCGTTGCCGTGCTGCTGGGTCAGGTAAAGGATGGTGGGCTTGGCCGGGTCCGAGATGTACTTGACCAGGTGGATGTCGCGGCCCTTGACGGTCTGGCCGATGACTTCCAGTTCCATGGCGGGCTGGCGGGCGTCCTGGTCCTTCAGGAAGGAAACCATCTGGTCATAAGTGGCCAGCTTTGTTGTGGTGATCTGTCCGTTGCCGTCATAGCTGGGGCCCTCGCCCACTGCATTTGCCAGCGGGGCCGGTCCCGCCACGACGGCGAGCGCCAGAACGCCGGAAAGGGCAAGGTTCCTGAGGTTTGCCAGGGGTTTGTTCACGGTGCATGACCTCTTCATTGAGTGCGGTGGTTCTTTGGGTCGAGTGGGTGGCAGCCGCCATGTCCCTCATTCGGCTGTGACAAGAAGCCAACCAAGCTGGACATAATCTGTCAATATGCTGGACGAAACCTGTAAGGATGCAAACAGGAGCGCAGAAGTAAAAGAAGGCCTGCCTGGCGCGACACAAAGTGGACCGGACTTGCCCGCGTGGAGCGTCTCGATTTAAGTGGGAGGGAACCATCCGGAGCGGCCGAGAGACCTGGCTCGATGACGCCGCAGCAACCCCGGTCCGGCAGGATTCCTGCCGGCCGAAGGTGCTACTGCCAGGACCGATGGAAAGGAAGATTCCAGCATGTCACTGAACACCGACCACATCCGCGTCACCCACGCCGGTTCCCTGCCCCGCACCCCGGAACTCATCGCGGCGAACGCCGCCAAGGAAGCCGATGGCATCACCCCGGAATTCCTCCAACTGCTTGAGGCCTCCGTGGTGGACGTGGTGCAGCGCCAGAAGGACCTGGGCATCGACATCCCCAACGACGGCGAATACGGACACGCCATGTCCAGTTCCGTGGATTACGGTGCTTGGTGGAACTACTCCTTCGCACGCCTCGGCGGCTTGGAGCCCACCAATGTGGACCGCTGGGCCGAAGCCGGGGTCCGCCGCTCGTCACCCGGCCATGTGGTACTGACGTCCTTCCCCGACCGCCGGGATCGGCAGGCGTTCAACGAGGCGTACAACGATCCTTCCTCCGGCATCCTCACCCACCGCAAGAGCGTCGCCCAGCCCAAGATCGCCGGGCCCCTGACCTACACCGGCCAGGATCTGGTGGCATCGGATATCAGGAACTTGAAGACCGGACTGGCCGCCGCAGGCCTCTCAGATGGTTTCGTGGCGTCCCTCTCCCCCGGCTCCTGCGCCAGGGTAGCCAACGAGTACTACAAGTCCGACGAGGAACTCGTCTACGCCTGCGCCGACGCCATGCGGGAGGAATACAAGGCGATCATCGACGCCGGGCTCACCGTGCAGCTCGATGACCCGTCCCTGGCCGAGAGCTGGGACCAGATCAACCCCGAGCCCTCCCTGGAGGACTATCTGAAGTTCATCCAACTGCGCATCGAGGCCACCAACTGGGCCCTCCGGGATCTCCCCCAGGAACAGATCCGGCTGCACGTCTGCTGGGGATCCTGGCATGGCCCGCACACCACGGACATCCCCTTCGCGGACATTATCGGCTCCGTGCTGCAGGTCAACGCCGGGGCGTACTCCTTCGAGGCCGCCAACGTGCGCCATGAACACGAATGGCGGGTCTGGGAGGACACCAAGCTGCCCGAGGGCAAGGTCATCATTCCGGGCGTCGTGTCGCATGCCACCAACGTGGTGGAGCACCCTGACCTGGTGGCGGACCGCATCGTGCGTTTCGCCGACGTGGTGGGCCGGGAGAACGTCATTGCCTCTACCGACTGCGGCCTGGGCGGCCGGGTGCACCCGCAGATCGCCTTCGCCAAGCTGGAAGCGCTGGGCGAGGGCGCCCGTCGGGCCACCAACCGGCTCTGGTAATCCGCTTGCCATCCGGGGCGCCGGCTGTTCCTTCCATCACCGGAAAGGGGCGGCCGGCGTTTCGCTTCCCGGGTCTTGCTAAACTGGGGAAGGCCGGCGAGGTCCGGCCCACCCCAACCAACCGCTGCTGATGCGTTTGCGCTTGCCCGCGCCCTCATCTGCCGGCGGCAGCAACGCCAATCCCCGCAGGAGAACCAGCACTTCATGACAGCCCTGGCCCCCGAAACATTCCACGAACAGCTCATGAGCCGCCGCTACGAACCCAGCGTTGCAGCCGTCAACGAACTCTGCGATTCCCTGCGGGAGACCAAACCAGGAACCGTGGTCCCCTACGTCGACCCCATGCACGACGTTGAGGAATGCCGCATCATCAGCCTCTACTCCAACATCGGCGAGGCGGATCCGTCCGGCTTCATCACCGCCGGCGACCAGGACGCCGCAACCCGGATGCTGGGCATCCAGTGGAAGCTGGGCCTGCGCCCCGAGTTCGTGATGCCTTGGAACGTCCACCCCTGGCACGTTCCCGGCGAAGCCAACGGGAAGTTCACCCCGGACCAGGTCCAGGCCGGCCTCAAACCCCTGCTGAAGTTCCTGGCCTTGGTCCCCCGCGCATCGGTCATCGTGGCGCACGGCACCGAAGCCAACCGCCTGGCCAACCTGCTGCTGAAGACCGAGGTTCCCCTGCTGTGGCGCCGCGGCCTGAAGACCTACAAGGTCCGCTCGCTGAGCGGCCGCGCGTTCGCCGGTTCCCCTGCACGCCAGGAGGAGTTCCTCGAGGACATGCGGACGGCGTATGCAGACGCCATGGCCCGGACCGGCATCGCGAAGCCCTGAATCGTCGGCGCTCAGCCTGTGGCATCGGAGTCGGTAAACGAAATTCCCGGTGCCGATTCGTCTTCGGCTTCAACCCAGGTGGTGAAGTCGGCGTACGACATCCAGGAGTAGTAGTCACAGAACCTGAGACACGATTTTTCCTGCTTTCCCACGCTTCGCGCAGCTCCTCCTTTCTTCCTCTAGCCCTTTGATTCTTTTAACCGAAATCAGGGACGGCGCATTCCAGTCCAGGGACGACGGCGGGCGGTCACCTTTTCGCCAAAAGGGGACCGCCCGCCGTCGTCATATATGGGGCCCTCGGTGGGGACTTAGGAGCCTTCGATGGCTGCCTTTGCCCTGGGGTCGGAATCGTTGAGGAACTTCTCGATCCGCTCCGGTTCGTCCGCCTCCCCGATGGCGGCCGACGCCCTGCCCAGGGAGTAGAGCGCGCGCAGGAACCCCCGGTTGGGCTCGTGCTCCCACGGGATGGGTCCGACGCCGCGCCAGCCGTTGCGCCGCAGCGCATCCAGGCCGCGGTGATAGCCCACCCGAGAGTAGGCGTAGGAGTCGATGGTGCGCCCCTCCGCCCATGCTTCCTCGGCCAGGATGGCCCACAGCAGTGAGGACGTGGGGTGCCTTTCCACCAGGTCCAGGGCTTCCTGCCCGGCCTCCAGCTGTCCGTACACCTCGGTTTCGGCGGGCAGGAGCGTGGGCTCCGGCCCCATCAGGTTCCGGCGGAACTCGTCCGACATCTAGAAGGTCTTTCCGGCCGAGCCGAGCTGCTTGGTGGCTTCCACCACGCGGGCTGCGAGGCCGGCTTCGGCGGAGGCGCCCCAGACACGGGGGTCGTAGGTCTTCTTGTTGCCCACTTCGCCGTCAACTTTCAGGACGCCGTCGTAGTTCTTGAACATGTGGTCCGCCACCGGGCGGGTGTAGGCGTACTGGGTGTCGGTGTCGATGTTCATCTTGATCACGCCGTACGAAACAGCGTCCGCGATTTCCTGGTCCGAGGAGCCGGAGCCGCCGTGGAACACCAGGTCAAACGGGTTCTCCTTGCCGATCTTGGCACCAACCTGGGCCTGGATGTCCTTGAGGATCTCCGGGCGCAGCTTGACGCCGCCGGGCTTGTAGACGCCGTGGACGTTGCCGAAGGTGAGGGCGGTGATGTAGCGGCCGTTCTCGCCGGCGCCCAGGGCATCGATCGTAGCCAGGGCGTCCTCAACCGTGGTGTACAGCTTGTCGTTGATGGCGTTCTCCACGCCGTCTTCCTCGCCGCCGACGGTGCCGATTTCAACCTCGAGGATCATCTTGGCAGCCGCGGTGCGGGCCAGCAGGTCACGGGCGATCCGCAGGTTTTCCTGCAGGGTCTCGGCGGAGCCGTCCCACATGTGGGAGTTGAACAGCGGGTTGCGGCCGGCCTTGACCTCAGCTTCGGAAGCCTCGAGCAGGGGCAGGACGAAGCCGTCCAGCTTGTCCTTGGGGCAGTGGTCCGTGTGCAGGGCGACGTTCACCCCGTAGTTCTTGGCAACCTCGCGGGCAAAAGCCGCGAAACCCAGGGAGCCGGCCACCATGTCCTTGGTGGACGCGCCGGACCAGTAGGCCGCACCGCCGGTGGAAACCTGGACGATGCCGTCGGACTCGGCCTCGGCGAAGCCACGGAGGGCTGCGTTAAGCGTCTGCGAGGACGTGACGTTCACGGCCGGGTATGCGAAGCCGCCCGCCTTCGCACGGTCGATCATTTCGGAGTAGATCTCTGGGGTTGCAATGGGCATGCTGGCTCCTCTGCTGAGTTTCGTCTGTGGGTGGAAGACCCTCAAGTAGACCGCTTACGGCTTGGCACCATCCTAGCCATTAGCGGGCCGGGAGTGCTCTGGGTTACGCCCCACCGGCCCACCTACCACTTCCACCCACCCCCGCGAGATGGCACTTGACGGCAATGCCTGGGGCGGGAATTGCCGTCATCTGCCATCTCGCGTCCAGCCGCGGCTCTGCAGCGCCTCCCGCACCTTGCGTACGACGGCGGGCCTGTCACCTTCCAGGTGTTGCTTGCCGATGCGAACTTCAAGCCACCCCAGTGCCAGAGTCCGGTCGTACCGTTCCATGTCCCGCAGGTGCTGCTCCTCCCCTGCGTGGTGCCCGCCGTCGTACTGCAGCGCGATGCCCCACTGCGGATAGGCAGCGTCAGGCCAGAGCGAAGGAAGCCCCCCTTGGTCGAACAGGACGTGGTTCAGGACCGGTTCCGGCAAGCCGGCGTCAATCAGCGCGAGCCGCATGTGTGTTTCCGGGGCGGAGTCGGCGCCTACCCGCACCAATTCGATCGCTTCCCGGGCTGTCTTTATGCCCCGCATGCCCCCATGCCTGCTGATGACGTACCGGAGTGCGTCAAGGCCGCACAGCGCCTCCCTCGGACGCGGAAAGCCGGGCCCGTGGGAGCACACCAAGTAATCTCCAACGGCCACAAGGTCCTGCACGGCCAGCACAGGGGCCAGGTCCAGCCAGGTCCGTGCAGGCGAGGTGACCCTGACGCCGTCGTACTCCGCTACCTCGTCCGGCAGGAAAGACAGCAGATGGCCGACGACGTTGGAGCGGCGTGGAAAGCTGAATCCGCGCCGCCGGGCCAGATGGATCCGCCAGTCGCCGCCCGGCCCTGGCGGCAACGGCGCTCCCCAGACATGTGCGGCAGAGAGGGACGTCAGAATGGACGTGTCATCAAGGTCTGTGTACGCGCGCAACGCTGCAGCACCGGCGGCACCGGAGTGGACCGGCATCCGGATGCCCCTCGAAACGGTCACCAGATCCTTCGCCACCGTTCGCGTGCGCGTGACCCCCGCCTTGTCGGAAGCACGCAGCGAGAAAGTTCCTGTGGTCAAATGCTCTGGAAGGCTGGCCCTGCGCATGCCCCATTCTGGCGCGTTACGGAGGCCCCGCAGAGGTTATCCACAGGCTCGCGGACGACGGACCCGCGAGTTGGCACTTAACGGCAATCATCGGCTCCGCGACTGCCGTTAAGTGCCATCTCGCGGGGTTAGGAGACGTGCTGGTTGAAGACGTGCCGGCGGATCCAGGCGTGCATGGCGATCGCGGCGGCGGAGGCGGCGTTGATGGACCGGGTGGAGCCGAACTGTTCGATGGACAGGGTGGCGACGGCGGCGTGGTGGACTTCCGGGGTGAGGCCAGGCCCCTCCTGTCCGAAGACCAGCACGCAGTCGCGGGGCAGTTCGTACGTTTCCAGGGGCACCGAGTCCGGGAAGATATCGATCCCGATGATCGCCAGCCCTTCCCCCTGCGCCCACTGGACAAAGTCCTCGACGGTGGGGTGGTGGCGAACATGCTGGTAGCGGTCGGTGACCATGGCGCCGCGCCGGTTCCACCGCCGTCGACCGATGATGTGAACTTCCTTGGCGAGGAAGGCGTTGGCGGTGCGGACCACGGTGCCGATGTTCAGGTCGTGCTGCCAGTTCTCGATGGCCACGTGGAAGTTGTGCCGCCGGGAGTCCAGTTCCGCGACGATCGCCTCGTGCTTCCAGTAGCGGTATTTGTCCAGGACGTTGCGCCGGTCGCCGTCGGCAAGGAGGTCGGGGTCCCAGTGGTCGCCTTCGGGCAGTTCCCCTTCCCAGGGCCCGACGCCGACCTCCGCCTTTGCGGGTTCGGCCTCCCCGGGCGCGTGGTCGGGTTCGTCTGTCATGCCGGGCGTTCGGTTCACCCTTCAACACTAGACTGGACTCTTCGGGCAACCATCACAGGCGGAGGCAGGCATGGCAGAAGCAGACGAGGTAACAGGCAACCCGGCGGTATACCGCAGCGGCCAGGAGATCGAGTGCTGGCTGACGGACATGGACGGCGTCCTGGTCCACGAAAACCAGCCCATCCCGGGAGCCGCGGAACTGATCCAGCGCTGGGTGGATACCTCAAAGCGCTTCCTGGTGCTGACCAACAACTCCATCTTCACTCCCCGCGACCTTGCCGCCCGCCTCCGCTCTTCCGGCCTGGAGATTCCGGAAGAGAACATCTGGACGTCGGCCCTTGCCACGGCCCAGTTCCTGAAGGACCAGGTGTCCGCCGGGGGCTCGGAATCCGGGAACCGCGCCTACACGATCGGCGAGGCAGGGCTGACGACGGCGCTGCACGAGGCGGGCTTCATCCTGACCGACCAGAACCCGGACTTCGTGGTGCTCGGCGAGACCCGCACGTACTCCTTCGAAGCGATCACCATGGCTATCCGCCTGATCCTCGCCGGTGCCCGGTTCATCGCCACCAACCCCGATGCCACGGGCCCTTCCAAGGACGGCCCGATGCCCGCCACCGGCGCCATCGCGGCCCTGATCACCAAGGCGACGGGCCGCGAGCCGTACATCGTGGGCAAGCCGAACCCCATGATGTTCCGCTCAGCGATGAACCAGATCGACGCCCATTCCGAAACCACCGCCATGATTGGTGACCGGATGGATACGGACATCATTGCCGGCATGGAGGCAGGGCTGCACACGGTCCTGGTCCTGAGCGGCATCACGCACAAGGACGACATCGCTGCATACCCGTTCCGGCCCAACCAGGTGCTGAACTCGGTGGCGGACCTGAAGAACCAGATCTAGAAGATGCTGACCCGGGAACCGCCCCGGGGCAGGGGGAAGTACTCGTCCAGCAGTTCCGTCAACAGGGGCCGGTAGATCTGCGGATTCCAGCCCGGGCTGGCGTGCGCGGGGGCAGCCCCGATGGTCTGCAGGTTGCTGGAAACCATGTTGTCCTTGAACACCACGGCCCAGGTTTCGGACGCGGTCTCGTAGTCCACTGTGCCGTCCTTGGGGTTGCCGATGTAGGCCATCTTGGCTGCGCCAAGATGGCCGGCAAACTGGCTTCCCTCGAAGTGGTAGATGTAGGCGGACTCCGTCTGGACCAGGACATTGGACGGGGCGATCGGCGACAACTGCTCCAGCGTCTGGTTCAGGATCTGGCGCCAGCTCCGTTCGTCCTTGTGGATGATCCGTTCCCCCAGTTCATACCCGCCACGGAGGGTGGACGGGAACCTGACACCGCTCTCGTAGAGGAACACCACGCCGTCGAACCAGCTCTGGTCCAGGACGTCGTGCGCGCTGTAAGGGCTGGAGTCCAGGAGGATGAACTGTACCTGGATTTCCTGCAAGGCCAGCAGCCGCGCAGCCACCTGCGTTGCCAGCATCCCGCCAAAGCTGTGTCCGTAAAAGAACAGCTTGGTGATCTTCTCCGCGGCAACGTAGTCGGTGATGGCGTTGACCACCTCGGTGATGTTCAGGCCCAGGTTGGAATATCCGACGGCGGCGAGCCGGGCCCGCTTGTTCAGCGAGCCCCGCATGGTGTTGAGGATCCACTGAGCCTCTTCCCAGCTGGTTTTGTAGCCCGGGAACAAGAACCAGCTGGCGTCCGGATAGTAGGCGTCGGCGAAGTCGTCGGCCACCGTGAGGATCCTGGTGCTGCGGCGCTGCGACTGCACTTGCCGGGTTACCAGCATGTCCGCAGCCAGCAGTCCGGACGCCCCCGCACCGGCCAGGAAGCTGCGCCGCGAAAAGCGCTTCAGGGCAGCCGCGTCCGCCAGCAGCCGGGCGTCTGAGACCCAGCGCCGGCCCTGCGGACCAACCTCCCCCTCATACGGCACACTCCTACCGTAAGCCCAGGGAAAGTTACCGCCGCAACGGGCGGAGGTAAACGTTTAGTGACGGGAGGTCAGCTGGCAGCTTGCCCTTCCGCAGCGGGGAACGGCGCGTGGGGTTCCTGCCGGCGGCGGAGGATTTCCAGGCCGATGTCGTTGTAGCGGCCCAGCAGGTCCGCGCCGTCGAGGGCTCCCGGGGTGTCCAGGAGCGCGAAGACCGCGTCACTCCCCTGGAGCAGTTCCTCGTCCGAGTATTCGGCCAGCGGGCGGCCGTACAGTTCCTCGATCCACATGACGGGCAACTGGGGGAACTCGCCAGCAAACTCGCCGCCGGGGAAAAGCTCACGGACGTCGTCGTCCATCAGGAGCGGCTGGCGGCTGCCGGCGTCCTCCGGGGCCCAGTCATGCGCGGCGGGCGCGAGCTGAAGTCCCACTGAGGCGGAAGGAGCCCCCAGCAATGAGTTGGTGGCAATAGCGTTGAGATCTGTCCGAAGCCCTGCCAGTGCGGAGGACTCAATAAGCTCGGCCTGCGAAAGGTCAACGCAGATGCGGCAGCGGATGCCCATCCTCCGGACACGGCGGATGATGCGGACCAGTTCAGCACGGGTGTCGTGGTGAAGGGCCCCCCGGACTTCAATCCGGACGATGTCAGCAGGGACATCCAAGTTAACGAGTGCGTCTAATGCGCGGTCCATAGGTACTCCAAAAGAGGTCTATGGCCGACGGCTCAACCTCCGCAAGCGTAACCCCCGTGGGAGCCCCCGCACAACCCGCCCTCACGCGCCGGGGCCCGACCCGACCTTTCCCGGCTCCTGGTAGTAGGTGCGCGTTCCGGCGCCGCCCACCGAATCAACCAACGACTTGGCGATGTCCCGCAGCTTGGTGTTGCTGTTGCTCGACGCCTCAGTGAGGATTTCCACGGCGGCCTCCTGGCTGCAGCGGTTCTGCGCCATGACGATGCCCACTGCGATGTCGATGATGGTGCGCGATTCGAGGGTGGCTTTGAGGTTGGTCGCGCTGTCCGCGTGCAGGGAGAACCTGACGGCCAGGCGCAGGGCCTGCGAGATCTCCCGGGTGAAGTCCCTGGCCCTCTCCGCCGCCTGCCCGTCGAACTTGTGGTCGACGTCTGAGTAGAGGTTCAGGGCTGCCCTGGCTTCCCCCTGCAGGTTGAAGGGCAGGGAAAAGACGGAACGCAGCCCATAGGAGGCAACCGCCGTCGCGTAATCGGGGCCCCAGCGGTCCTCCTGCAGCAGGTCCGGAACGTAGACTTCCCGTTCTTCCTTCGCGGCAGTCAGGCACGGACCCTGGGAAAGCGAGTACTGGATTTCGTCCACTTCCCGTGCGGAGGGGCTGCTCCAGCCAATGGTGGCTGCCTTGCGGTCGCGGAGCAAGGTGATGCCGCACAGGGCATCGTCACCGTCCCCTGCCATCTGGTGGGCAGAGAACCGGGCAAGTTCGTTAAGGAAATCCTCAAAATCAGCGCTTTCCAGGATCAGGTTCTGCACCTGGTCGGTCGCGCTCAAGGGCTGTTCTGGGGGGAGCAAGATGCGTGGTCTCCAAGCAACTGAAAAGTGTTAACGCACATCATAAATCAGCGCCAACACAGCAGCCAATGGCTGGCAGCGTGCGCGCACGCCTCTGGCTAGTCCAGACCCAGTTCGTCCTTGCCGAACGCGAACAGGTAGGGCACACCGGTTTCGGCTTCAATCTTTTCCTTGGCGCCGGTGTCGCGGTCCACAATCACGGCTACCGCCACGACATTGCCGCCGGCTTTCCGGACGCCTTCCACCGCCGTCAGCGCGGACCCGCCCGTGGTGGAGGTGTCCTCCAGGACCAGCACTTTGCGGCCCTCGACGGACGGGCCTTCAACCTGGCGGCCCATGCCGTAGGACTTCTGCGCCTTGCGGACCACGAACGCGTCAACGGTGCGGCCGGCGTCAGCGGCGGCGTGCATCACGGCGGTGCCCACGGGGTCCGCGCCCATGGTCAGCCCGCCGGCGCACTCAAAGTCGATCCCGGCGTCGTCCGCCAGCGCCAGCATGACCTGGCCCACCAGCTTGGACGCCTCGTGGTGCAGCGTGATGCGGCGAAGATCAATGTAGTAATCGGCCTCGGCCCCGCTGGAGAGGATCACCTTGCCGCGGACCACGGCGAGTTCCTTGATCAGTTCGAGCAGTCGGGCGCGGGCAGCTGCGGTGTCTACCGCAGTGTCAGTGGGCGAAGTCATGGCTTCAAGTTTAGTGGGTGGCCGGGCCGTGAGCGGGCGCGCGAAGGCCGGCGCGTGCTCCGGTCGCGGTCCGAAGGCGATGACGCGCGGGAGGAGACGCTTCACTACAGGGTTGTGGCGAAGGATAAAGAAGATCGCACGCTGGATCAGGAACCTGGCGCCCGACCCCTTGCCGGCCAGCATGTCGCCGGACAGCTTCCCGTCGAAGAGCGGAACGAACACCACCCGGTGCATGATGCGCTGCACGGTCTGCACCACCACCGTGGGCATGCGGCGGCGGCGCTGGATGGCTGCCAGGGTTTTGGTGCGCACATAACCCCGACGAAGGTCCGGGGCCAGCCGCTCCGCTGCCGCCACCGCATCCTGGATGGCGAGGTTGATGCCCACTCCTCCGGCTGGGGACATCGCGTGCGCTGCGTCCCCAATGCACAGGAAGCCGTCCACGTACCAGCGCCGCAGTCGGTTCAGTTTCACGTCCAACCAATGCAGGTCCTCCACGCTGCTGATGGAATCGACGCGGTCGGCAAGGTCCGGGCGGAGAGCCGCCACCCGCTGCCGGAACCGGTCCACCCCGCCAGCCCTGATCCTGGCATCAGAACCCTTCGGGGCAAGGTATCCCATCTGGTAATAGTTGGTGCGGTTGAGGGCGATCATGGCATCCCGGTTACCCAGCGAGGGCACCACTCCCGCCACTTCGCCCCTTTCTGAGGCGTGGCGCGGGAGCCTGAACCACCAGGTGTCAAAAGGCACCGGGTATTCCCGGGGGCGCATTCCCGCCGCCTGGCGCAGCACCGAATGCCGGCCGTCCGCCGCCACCACCACGTCCGCGTGCAGGACGTGCTCACTGGAAGTACCGACCTCCCGGCAGCGCACTCCGGTGACCCGCCCGCCGTCGAACTCCAAACCTGTTGCCTCGCTCTCCATGAGCAGCGTGAACATTGGTTCCTCGGCGGCTGCTGAGGCGAGGAAATCCAGGAAGTCCCACTGGGGCATCATGGCCACGTAGTTGTACGGGGGCTTCAGGGAGTCAAAGGCCGCAAGGGTGACCAGTCCGGCGCCGGGCACCGGGACGGCGACATTGCGCAGGCGGCTTTGCGGCAAGCTGCGGAATCCTGCCCCCAAACCCAGTTCGTCGATCAGCCGGACGGTGGACGCGTGCACCGTGTCGCCGCGGAAATCCCGCAGGAAGTCACGGTGCTTCTCCATGACCGTCACGTTCACTCCGGCCCGCGCCAGCAGCAGGCCCAGCACCATTCCCGCCGGGCCGCCGCCCACCACGGCACACCCCGTCCGCTCCATGCGATTACGCTACGCCGCACGGGACCTTCCTGGAACAGTTGAGGGTTGTTGACAGTGCTGGCTAGGCTGGACCACATGCGCGAACTCCAGGCCAAGATCATTGAAGAAATGGGCGTTCAGCCCCGGATCGATCCCGCAGGGGAGGTGCGCAAACGCGTCACGTTCCTCAAGGAATACCTCAAGGCCACGGGCACCAAGGGCTTTGTCCTGGGCATCTCGGGGGGCCTGGATTCATCCCTTGCGGGGAAGCTTGCCCAGGTGGCGGTAGATGAACTCGAGGCTGAAGGTGTTGAGGCCAACTTCGTGGCCGTCCGCCTGCCCTACGGGGTGCAGCACGATGAGGAAGACGCCCAGGCGGCCCTGGACTTCATCAAGGCCAAGACGGAATGGACCTTCAACATCTCCGCGGCGGTGGATGGTTTCGAGGACGAGTTCGAGAAGACCGTGGGCTCGGAGATTTCCGACTTCCACAAGGGCAACACCAAGGCCCGCACCCGGATGATCGCCCAGTATGCGCTGGCCGGGGAGTTCAACTACCTGGTGCTCGGCACGGACCACGGCGCCGAGTCCGTCACGGGGTTCTTCACCAAGTACGGCGACGGCGGTGCGGACATCCTGCCCCTGTTCGGCTTGAACAAGCGGCAGAACCGGGCCCTGCTGGCCGAGCTGGGAGCGCCGGCGCGGGTCTGGGAGAAGGTCCCCACGGCCGACCTGCTCGATGACCGGCCGGGCCGGACGGACGAGGACGAACTGGGCCTCAGCTACGACCAGATCGACGACTACCTTGAAGGCCGCGAGGTTCCGGACGCCGTGGCCGAGTCCATCGAGCAGAAGTACCTGCGCACGCGCCACAAGCGCACGGTGCCGGTGACCATCTTTGACACCTGGTGGAAGGAAGAAGGCCCGGAGGAGCCCCGCGCGGGACTGTAGCCATCCCCCGGCACTGATTTTCACCACCTTTGGGGAGTACGACGGCGGGCCGCGCCGAAAAAGTGCGGCCCGCCGTCGTCGTTCGCTGCCATAGTTGGGAAGACTCAGCGGGTGCGCCGGCCGCCGTCGCCCCCGCCCAGCTGTTGGGTAATCCGGTGCGCCTCCGCCATCAGCAGGCCACCCAGCTCCTCCTGCCGCTCGGGCTTGAACCTCGGCTCGATGCCGGTCAGGGACAGCGCCCAGGCCGGCTTCCCGGACCGGTCGAAGACCGCGGCGCCCATCCCCCAGCTGCCCTCCAGGACCAGCCCGGGGTTCACCGAGTAGCCGGCCAGCCGGGTGCGGGCCAGGTTTTCCCGCACCAGCTGCGGAGTGTGGTGCGCGGCGAAGGCGCCGGCGTGTTCGCTCCAGCGGCCCAGCAATTCCTCCTGTTCGGCTTTCGGCAGGAAGGCCAGGATGGCCGTCCCCGCCGACGCTACTCCCAGCGGGAACCGCACCCCCTCGTGCAGGACGAAGGACCGGACCGGGAAGGTGCCTTCCTCACGCAGCAGGCATACCGTCTCCGCCCCGCGGCGGATCGAGAAAAAGGCGCTCTCGCCCGTTGCCTGTGCCAGCCGGCGCAGGCTGGGCCGGGCAATGTCCTCCATGGGAAAGCGCGCCGAAGCCACCGAACCCATCAGCAGTATTTCCGGCCCCAGCACCCAGTTGCCCGTCACGGGGTCGTGGTCCAGGAGGCCTTCCGCGGCGAGGGATGCCAGGAGCCGGTGGACCGTGGGTCGGGTGAGGCCCGATTCGCGGACCAGGCCTGCCAGCGGCATACCTTCGGCGCTGCGGCCCACCAGCCGCAGCAGCCCAGCAACGCGCGCCACCACCTGGGCACCCTGTACCGGCGTGCCAGCCATCAATCCTCCTTGTTGTCCACAATATGGATGCTTTTCATTCTAGTGGCCATACTGTAAGGCCGCAGCCAGTGATTCTTGACACTCTCGGCCAACCGCCCGTAGTCTCCAAACTCAGATCCCAGGCGTCCACTTAGTGGACGACCGCCGCGCTCAACGAGGAGACGTCATGAAGAAACTCCAGGCTTCTGCTGCCACCGCCCTGGAAGGAGCCCTGCAGGACGGCATCACCCTCGCCGTCGGCGGGTTTGGCCTGAGCGGCATTCCCGCCGACCTGATCGAAGCCGTCCGGGACTCCGGTGTCCGGGACCTCACCGTGGTGTCCAACAACATGGGCGTGGACGGCAAGGGCCTGGGCATCCTGATCGAGGCAGGCCAGGTCCACAAGGTGATCGCCTCCTATGTCGGCGAAAACAAGCTGTTCGCCGAGCAGTACCTCGCCGGCAAGCTCGAGGTGGAGTTCACCCCGCAGGGCACCCTCGCCGAGCGGCTCCGCGCCGGCGGCGCCGGTATCCCGGCCTTCTACACCAAGACCGGCGTGGGCACCCTTGTGGCAGAAGGCAAGCCGCACGAGGTGTTCGACGGCGAAACGTACGTCCAGGAGCGCGCCATCCGGGCCGACGTCGCACTTGTCCACGCCCACACCGCGGACACGGACGGCAACCTGACCTACCGCTACACTGCCCGGAACTTCAACCCCGTTGTGGCGACCGCCGGAATCCTCACGGTCGCCGAGGCGGAAGTGATTGTGGAGTCCGGCCAACTGGACCCCAACCTCATCGTCACGCCCGGCGTCTTTGTCCAGAGGCTGGTGCAGGCAACGGACCGGGTCAAGGACATCGAGCAGCGGACCGTCCGGCAGCGCGCCGGACTTGTCTCCGCCTGACCGCCGCCTAAAGCGCGCCGCGCGCCCCACACCACGACTCGATGGAGAGAATCACCCTCATGACCGCCGTGCAATTCAACGACCAGGATGTCCGCCAGAAGGGCTTGGCCCGGATGGCTGAGAGGCTGGCCGGGTGGACACAGAAGTGGTTCCCTGACGCGTACATCTTTGCCCTGGCAGGCGTACTGCTGGTGGCCATCGCGGCGCTGGCCATCGGCGCCTCACCCAAAGCCGTGGTGGATTCCTTCGGCAACGGGTTCTGGGACCTCACCGCCTTCACCCTGCAGATGGCCATGGTGGTGCTGACCGGCTACGTTGTGGCCACCTCCCCGCCGGTGGCCCGGCTGATCGAGCGGCTGGCACAGGTTCCGAACTCGGCACGTTCGGCCGTCAGCTTCGTAGCCGTCCTGTCCATGTCCGTTTCCTTCGTCAACTGGGGATTGAGCCTGATCTTTGGCGGGCTCCTGGCGCGCGCGGTGGCCCGGCGAGCGGATCTGCATGTCGACTACCGGGCCCTTGGTGCGGCGGCCTTCATGGGGCTGGGCGCAGTCTGGGCGCTGGGCATGTCCTCCTCCGCCGCCCAGCTGCAGGCGACCAAGGCCTCCATCCCGCCGGCGCTGCTGAAGATCACCGGCGTCCTGGACTTCGGAACCACCATCTTCACCTGGCAGTCCCTGCTGACCCTGGCCATCCTGATGCTGCTGACCACCGTCATTGCGCACTTCTCCGCCCCAACGGGAGCCGGCGTCAAAACGGCAGCCGACCTCGGCGTCGACCTTGATGACCAGCCCGAACCGCCGGCCGAAAAGTCCCGGCCAGGCGAATGGCTCGAATACAGCAGGGTCCTGCCTATCCTGGCTGGCGTGCTGACCCTGGGCTGGCTGGTGTCCCAGCTGCTCACCCTGCCCATCCTGAGCGTTGTCAGTTCACTCAACGGATACCTGCTGGTCTTCCTGATGCTGGGACTGGTGCTGCACGGAACGCCGCGCAAGTTCCTCCAGTCAGTGACCAAAGCCGTCCCCGCCACTGCAGGAATCCTGGTGCAGTTCCCGCTCTACGCGGCAATGGCCGCCATCCTGACCAAAGCCACCGGCGCCGGCGGCCTCTCGGTGTCAGAACACCTGGCCCACTTCTTCACCAGCATCGGCGGCAACGGGGCATTCGCCGTCATCATCGCCATCTACACCGCCCTCTTGGGCATGTTCGTCCCCTCCGGCGGCGGAAAGTGGCTGGTGGAGGCACCCTACGTCATGCAGTCCGCCACGGACGTGAACATGAATCTCGGCTGGACCGTACAGATCTACAACATGGCCGAGGCGCTGCCCAACCTCATCAACCCGTTCTTCATGCTGCCGCTGCTGGCCGTCCTGGGCCTGCGCGCCCGGGACCTGGTGGGCTTCACCTTCCAGCAGTTCCTCTTCCACCTTCCGGTGGTCCTGCTGCTGGCCTGGCTGCTGGGGATGACGTTCGAGTTCGTGCCACCGGTAATACCCAACTGATAACAGCTAACAAGACTAAGGAGAAACCCCATGGGATGGACCAGGGATGAAATGGCCGCCATCGCGGCGGAGGAACTGAACGACGGCGACTACGTGAACCTGGGAATCGGCATCCCCACGCTGGTGGCCAACAACCTGCCCGAGGGCGTGCGGGTAGTGCTGCAGAGCGAGAACGGCCTGTTGGGCATGGGCCCCTTTCCCTTTGAGGGCGAGGAGGACGCTGACCTGATCAACGCCGGCAAGCAAACCGTCACGGTCCTGCCCGGCGGGAGCATCTTCGACTCGGCCACCTCATTCGGCATGATCCGCGGCGGGCACGTCAAAGTGGCCATCCTGGGCGCCATGCAGGTCTCCGGAAACGGAGACCTGGCTAACTGGACCATCCCGGGCAAGATGGTCAAGGGCATGGGCGGTGCCATGGACTTGGTGGCCGGCACCCCGCGCGTCGTGGTCCTCACCGAACACAACGCCAAGGATGGCACGGCCAAGATCGTGCGCGAATGCACGCTTCCGCTGACCGGGCTCAGCTGCGTGGACAGGATCATCAGCGACCTCGCCGTCTTCGACCTGAACAAGATGGACGACGGCGGGCGGCAGCTCACGCTGACCCGGCTGGCTCCGGGGGTCACGGTAGAGGAGATCCGGGAAAAGACCGAAGCCGGCTTCGAAGTGCGGCTCGATGAGAAGGAAGTGGCGGCATGAGCCTCAAGGAACAATTCGGCAAGGATGTCCTGATCACCGGCTGGGGCCACAGCCGGTTTGGCAAGCTGACGGAGGAAACCCTGGAGTCCCTGATCGTGCAGGTGGCTACCGAGGCCATCAGCACCGCCGGGATTGAGCCCGGCCAGATCGACGAAGTCTACGTGGGCCAGTTCAACTCCGGCATGATGCCACTGGCGTTCCCGTCCTCGCTGGCGCTGCAGGTCTCACCGGACCTGGCCAACGTCCCGTCCACCCGGGTGGAGAACGCCTGCGCCTCGGGATCGGCCGCGTTCCAGCAGGGCACCAAGTCGCTGCTGGCGGGGACCGCGAAGACTGTCCTGGTCATTGGCGCGGAGAAGATGACCCACGCCGGCGCCGACGTGGTGGGCGCCGGACTGCTGGGCGCGGACTACGACATGGCCGGCAAGCCCTCCACCACAGGTTTTACCGGCCTCTTCGCGGAGGTCGCGAAGCACTACGAGAAGCGTTACGGCCCGGTGTCCGACGTCCTGGGCACTATCGCTGCCAAGAACCACCGCAACGGCGTGGACAACCCGTACGCGCAGCTTCGGAAGGACCTTGGCGAGGAATTCTGCCGGACCGTCTCGGACAAGAACCCGATGGTCGCCGATCCCCTGCGCCGCACCGACTGCTCCCCCGTGTCCGACGGCGCTGCCGCCGTGGTGCTTAGCGTCGCGCCCACGAGTGGCGCCACCGCACCGGTACGGCTCGCCGGCTTCGGCCAGGCCAACGACTTCTTCCCCACCGATCGCAGGGACCCTACCGCCTTTGCAGCCACCCGTGCCTCGTGGCAGCGCGCCCTGGCCATGGCCGGCGTCGGGCTGGAGGACCTTGACTTCGCAGAGGTCCACGACTGCTTCACGATCGCCGAACTGCTGATGTACGAAGCCATCGGCCTGGCAGAACCCGGCCAGGGCGCCCGCGCGGTGAAGGAAGGCTGGGTCTTCAAGGACGGCAAGCTTCCCATTAACGTCTCAGGCGGCCTCAAAGCCAAGGGCCACCCGGTGGGGGCCACTGGAGTCTCCCAGCACGTCATCACCGCCATGCAACTCACCGGAACCGCCGGCGACATGCAGCTCGCCGGCCCGCGCCGCGCGGCTGTACAGAACATGGGCGGGGTGGGCATCGCCAACTATGTCAGCGTGCTTGAAGCCGTCTGAATGCCCGCCCGCCGAGCTGGTTCGGGTTACCAACTGGCTTGGGCTGGCGGCCGGCGCACCCGTGATGGTGCGCCGGCCCGGGTGTTCCCCGGCTGCCGCCACGGCTGAACTCGCGACGCCGGACGGGAAAGTTCTCTGGGTCCGGTATCTGTCCTCCGCAGAGCGCGTCATGCTGCACAAGGGCGATGGCACACAAGTCTGGTGCCAAGCAGCCCATGGCTGATTCCAGCATCGAGCAGGTGGCCGATCTGCTGTTCCGTGACCTTCAGTACCTGAAAGCCCGCAGTGTGGAGCGCTGCGTCACGGAGGTGGCGGGGTACCGCGGTGTCGCCGAAGCGGACATCAGCTCCTCCGTCGAGCAAAACCTGCGGATGGCAATCCACGCCGTTAAATCCGGGATTGTGCCGGAGTCGTCGCAGTTGGCGCTCGAAGCCAGGGTGGCGCAGGTCCGGTTTCACCAAGGCCTGCGAATCGAAGACATCATGCGCGGCTATCGCCTGTCCATGGCGGTCATCCAGGACCGCTTCATTGACATCGCCCAGGAGCTTCGGCTTGGTGACCGCGAGGTGCTCGCGGCCCACCGTGTCCTCTGGGGCGTCAGTGACTCATACACTGCCGCCTTGGTGGATTCCTACCGGGAAATCAGCGTCCAGCAGGCAGTCCGCGATCACGAGCGCCGCCAGGGCTACCTGCGGGCAGTGCTCGCCGGAACCTTGGCCGGCGCCGAGCTCGTCTCCCGGTCCGCCGATTTCGGGATCGATCCTCGGCGCGAGTTCCGCGCCTTGCGGGCACGCCCCCGTGCCGGTAACTCACCTGACGAACTCCTGGGCGCGCTGGTGTCGCCGCTGCGCACCGGTGACGGTGTGCTGACCGTTCTGGCAGGCGACGTCGTCGGCTTCGTCACTGCCAGGCCGGCCGCCGGCGCCTCGGCTGCCACCGTCGCTGTCGGGCCGGCCCGCCCGCTGGCGGACCTGGCCCTATCCGATGCCGTCGCCGACAGGGTCTTTGCTGCAGCGTGGCGGCGTCCTGGGGGCGGCTCGTTTTGCCTGGAGGACCTGACCTGGCGAACAGCGGCAGCCGATCCGGATGTCACCGCGGTGCTGCGGCAGCGCTATCTGGCGCCTTTCGCCCACGACACCGAGTTCGGCCGGATTGTGTTGGAGTCCGTCCGCCTCTACCTCGCCAACGATCGCCGGATTTCCGCTGCCGCCAAGGCCTTGGCCGTCCACGAGAACACGCTCCGCTACCGACTGCAAAAGTTTGAGCAACTCACCGGAACCCGGCTGGATGCCAGCGACACGCTGGTGGAGCTCCTCTGGGTCTTTGAGGGCTGCCAGGACACGGCCGGCACCCCGACTGACGCCCCGTTGTAGAAACCTCCAAAGGCATGACCGTTCCCTTTGAGCTGGCTCCATTTTCCGCGCGTCCGGGCCTCCGTAACGTGGTGGGCATCACAGCCGGACGAACTGCTGACTGCCGCGCCCTGCGGGGGCCGGATGACGCGGATCCTGTCGTCCGGACCCATCGGATCTGGGAGTCACCGGATGAGCGTCATCACCGCAGCACCACCCGTCAGCAGGACCCGCCAACTCGCGGCTGCGACGGTTGGCAACATCGTCGAATGGTTCGACTGGTACGTCTATTCCATGCTGGCGCTGTATTTTTCCAGCCAGTTCTTCCCCAAGACCGGCGACCCTATCGTCCCGCTGCTTAGCGCCATGGCGATTTTCGCCGTCGGCTTCTTCATGCGGCCGCTCGGCGGCCTTCTCGGCGGCATGGTGGCGGACCGTCTCGGGCGGAAGAAGGCCCTGACCGCCACGGTCATGCTAATGGGCATCGGCAGCCTGCTGGTTGCCCTTGCCCCCACGTACGACCAGGTCGGCGTACTCTCCCCGGTCCTGCTGGTGCTGGCCCGGCTGCTGCAAGGCCTGTCCACCGGCGGCGAATTCGCAGCCTCCTCGACCTTCCTGGTCGAGTCGGCGCCGGAAGGCCGCCGCGGATTCTTCTCGAGCTTCCTCTACATCGGGGCGACCCTCGGAAACGTGGTGGCAATCGGGTCGGTCGCCGTACTGGTGGCTGTTCTCCCCGACGATGCCATGCATGTGTGGGGCTGGCGGGTGCCTTTTGCCATCGGGACACTCGGCGCGGTCGCTGGCTTGTTCATCCGCCGTTTCGCAGAAGAAACCCTGGCGGTGGCCGATGCGGACACTGCCGGTCATGCCAGCGCCAAAACCTCCCGCCCCTCGGCTTTTGAGTTCATGCGCACCCACCCAAAGGAATGCGTGCTGGTGTTTGCCATTAACGCCGCGCCGACCCTGTTCTTTTACGTCTTCTCCTCCTACCTGCCCACCTACGCGCACATCACCGTCGGTTTTGACATGAAGAACGCGCTCTTCGTCGGCCTGATCTCGCTGACCTACCTCGCCATCCTGCAGCCGCTGATGGGGATCCTCTCGGACCGGATCGGCCGTAAGCCGCTCCTGCTGGCCTTTGGCGGTGGCTTCACGTTGCTGACCATCCCCCTGCTCAACGCCCTGCAGGACAGTTTCTTGTCGTTGTTGCTGGTGCAGATGGCCGCGCTTACGCTGCTGGCCTGCTACACGTCCATCACCTCGGCTGTCATGTGCGAGCTCTTCCCCGCCCGCATCAGGGCCGCCGGCATCGGCCTGCCCTACGCCCTGGGCGTGGCACTGGTCGGCGGTACCGGCCCGTATGTGGCGACCTGGCTGGCCGACGTCAAGATGATCGACGCCTTCGGTTGGTACCTGACCATCTTGGCGGCGATCACGACGGTGGTCTTCCTGCGGGTGAAGGAAAGCTACAAGACGGGACTGCCCCAGTGAGCGCCATTGGATTCTTCGACCGCGGCTGGAGCTGCAACCCGAACGGCGTGGCCTATGTCCAGGCGGGCACCAGTTACACCTTTACCGAGGCCGGCGAACTCTCCTGCCGGATCGCCAACGCACTGCTCGGCGGGGGACTCTCATCCGAGGCCAAAGTGGCTGTACTGTCCCCCAATAATCCTCTCGCTTGGATCTGCGTGCTTGGCATCTGGCGTGCCGGGCTGACCTGGATCCCGGCAAACCCGGCGAGCCCCACGGGCGAAACGGCGCACCTGCTGGCTGGATTCGACGCAGAACTCGTCATCTTCCATGCCAGCCTCGACGACGCGGTGCGGAAGTTGCAGGACCGGCTGCCCAACGTACGGCAATGGATCAGGTTCGGGGGCGACATCAACGATGCGGCCTCCACCCCGTTCGAGCCGTGGATTGCCGCCCAGCCGGCGACCAAACCGGCCCTGAACGCCGCCCCGGAAGACGTGGTTTCGCTGGCCCCGACGGGCGGCACCACAGGCATGCCTAAAGGCGTGATGAACACGAACCGCAGCTTGTCCGCCTTCGTGACGCACCTGATGATGGCGGCCCATTACGACTCTGAAGACGAGGTGGTGAACCTTGCGGCCGCGCCCATGACGCACACTGCCGGCCTGCTGAGCCTCGCCGCAACGGCCCGGGGCGGAACAGTAGTGGTGCTTCCCAAGGCCCACCCGCACGCCGTCCTCGACGCCATCGAGCAGTACCGGGTGACGGACCTGTTCCTGCCGCCCACGGTGATCTACCGGCTCCTTGAGGTACTCAAGGAGCAGCCAAGGGATCTATCGTCCCTGCATTACCTGATTTACGGGGCGGCACCGATGTCGGTCGAGAAACTCCGACAGGCACTGACGGCAATCGGGCCGGTCATGATGGAGCTCTACGGCCAGATGGAGGCGCCCGCATCTGTGACCTTCCTGCGCCCGGACGAACATTTCGTCGCGGGCGGGATCGCCCCGGATTCCCGGCTCTCCTCCTGCGGGCGGCCGTACCCCCTGGTCCAGGTGGAGATCCACGACGAGGATGGGAGGGCTGTTCCGGCGGGGGCGCCCGGGGAGATCTGCGTCCGCGGCGACCTGGTCATGAAGGGGTACTACAAGAACCCGGAACAGACCGCACAGGCGCTGCGCGATGGCTGGCTGCACACTGGCGACATTGGCGTCTTCGACGAGGAGGGCTACCTGCACCTGACCGACCGGCGGCGGGACCTGATCATCTCCGGCGGCTTCAACGTCTACCCCAGCGAAGTCGAACAGGTGATCTGGGGGCACCCGTCCGTGCGCGACTGCGCGGTGGTCGGCGCACCGCACCCGGACTGGGGCGAGGCGGTGACCGCCGTCGTCGAACTCAACGAGGACTGCACCGCCACGGAAGCGGAAATCATTGCACTGTGCAAGCAGGAACTGGGCAGCATCCGGGCGCCGAAAGCCGTCCACCTGGTGCCGGCACTGCCGCGCAGCGTCAACGGCAAGGTCCTGAAAAAGAACATCCGCGAAACCTTTTGGCGCAACGAAAAATCAAAGATCTAGGAGAACACCAATGACAAACCGACTGCAGGGAAAGATCGCCCTCGTGGTGGGGGCTGGGTCCAGCGCCCCTGGCATGGGCAACGGCAAGGCCACCGCGCTCGCCTTCGCCCGCGAAGGCGCCACTGTTGTGTGCACCGACGTCAATGAGGCTGCCGCCAAGGAGACCGAAAACCTGATCACGGCTGAAGGGGGCCAGGCACGCCACCTGACCTTCGACGTCACGGACTCCGCCGCCGTGGGCCGTGCCGTCGCATCCGTCATCGATGAATTCGGCCGCATCGACGTCCTCGACAACAACGTCGGCATCGCCAAGGTGGGTGGCGTGGTCGAGTTGGACGAGGCCGAGTGGGACCGGGTCCACGCCATCAACCTTAAGGGCCCCTTCCTGACCATGAAGCACGTCATCCCGCACATGGTGGCCCAGGGCGGCGGCTCCATCATCAACATTTCGTCGCTCGCGGGCATCCGCTGGACCGGGGTGCCCTATTCCACCTACTACTCCTCCAAGGCGGCGCTGAACCATCTGACCCGCACGACGGCGGCGGAGTACGCTGCAAAACACGTCCGGATCAACGCCATCCTCCCGGGCCTGATGGAAACCCCGTTTGTCACTGAGTCCGCCGAGCTGGCCGGTGCTTACGCGGCAGGACAGCGTGAGGAGATGCTGAAGAAGCGGCACGCCCAGGTTCCCATGGGACACATGGGCACGGCCTGGGACGTGGCGAACGCAGCAGTCTTCCTGGCCAGCGAGGAGTCCGCCTACATCACCGGCATTGAGCTGCGGGTGGACGGAGGCATTTCGCTGGGCTTCTAAAGCGCAGGTTTTCCTGAACAACACGGGCCAGTTGCGGCCGCTGCCCGAGGGCACGACGGTCTGCAACTGGCCCCGCGTTGTTATCAATCAGGCGTAGTCGCTGTAGAAGCCGCGGCCGCTCTTGACGCCCAGCCAGCCCTTGTCGATGTAGCCCTGCAGCAGCGGGGCCGACTTGTTCTCCACGCCCGCCAGCTGGCAGTAATGGTTTTCGATGTCGAGAACGACATCCAGGCCTACTTGGTCCATGAAGCGGAACGGTCCGGTGTTGGACTTGAAGACATCAAGGAACAGCGCGTCCACGTCTTCGGGAGCAGCGACCCCTTCAGCCACCACCAGGAGGGATTCGCGCTTGATCGCGGCCCAGACCCGGTTGAAGATGAAGCCCGTGCTTTCCTTGCGCACCAGGTGTGGGGGCCAAGGCGTACTTGGGCAGCTCCGCCATCAGCAGGTCCAGGACCCCCGGATCAGTTTGGCCGCTGGACATCAGTTCCACCGAGCGCACGGCCGGCGGCATGTAGAAGTGCATGTTCAGCACCCGTTCGGGTGTGCCCACTCCGCCTATGAACTCCGACGAGGCGAAGGACGACGAGTTGCTGGCCAGCACGGCGTCGTGAGCGGCGAGGCGGTCAAGGTCGGCGAAGATTTTCTGCTTGAGCTCAAGCTTTTCCGGCACCGCCTCGACCACGAGCCAGGCGCCGTTGAGGGCGGCAGCCAGGTCATCCCCTGCCGTAAGCTGCCCCATCTGGACGCCGCCGAATTCTTCCACTGCGGCAGGACGCTCCGCTTTGACGTAGTCGACGGCGGCCTGCGCCACGGCTTCGTTGGTGTCGAAGATGCGCACCTGAGCTCCATTGAGCGAAAACATGAGGGCGATGCGCCGGCCGAGGGTGCCACCGCCGAGCACTGTGATGGGCCGGTCCGCGATGTTGCCGGGAAGGGTGAAGGTCATGTCATTTCCTTTCAGGATGCCGCTGTTCGTTCAACAGTCGGGGTGATGCGGTTGGTGCGTGGGCCCCTGGCCGTGACCAACAGGGCAGGAATGGCAGCCAGCACCAGGACGGCGCCGTAGAGCAACGTCGTGCTCTTCATCCCGGCCACGGCCACCAGCAGCCCTGCCGCCACTGCGGGCACGCTGAAGCCGAGATAGCAGATCAGGTAGATGCTGGAAAGCATCCCTACGCGCTCATCCGGTCTGCACAGGGGCAGCGTCATTCGCATGGCGCCGAAATAGCCGCTGCCGAAGCCGATACCGGCCACCATCGTGCCGGCGAAGTACAGCGGCGCCGAGCCCAGCTGGACGCCGAGGACCGTAAGGGAGATCCCGACGATCAGCGAAATCACGCCGGTCAGGAGCGTGCTGCGGTCGGACCAGCGGCGGACAACAAGGATCGCCAGCGCCCCCGGGACGAAGAGGGCGAACAGGGCCAACCCGCCCACCAGCACCGAGTTGTCCTTGGTGATCGAATGGGCGAGCGCCGGGCCGAGCGAGAGATAGAAGCCCGCCAGCGCCCAGGTTGCGGCTGCCACCGGCATCGTCGCGGCCATCGTCTTGCGGGCAGAACTGGGGATCTTCGCTTCGGGGATCAGGGACCGGAGCCAGCCGGGAGCCTTCTGGCCTGCGCTGGGGAGCCACAGCAAGGCAGCTCCGAGGACAAGGAGAAGGGCCGCAAGGAAGAAGTACACCGTTTTTGTCGGCTCGGGCAGGAAGCGCACCAGCGAGGCCGAGCCCAGGGCGCCGATGGAGAGACCTACAGGTGAAGCGGCACTGTTGACCAGGGAGCCACGGCCCCGCCGCACGGCCCCCTCAAACGCCAGCAGCGCAGCCCCCGCCGCCGCCATGGCCGCCCCGGTGGCAACTCCCTGCAGCGCCCGCGCCGCGAGCAGCATCTCTGGGCCCGGTGCGAATGCGAAGGTCATCATGGCCCCGACCTGGAGCACCACGGCGCCCAACAGCACGGGCCGCGTTCCCAGATGGTTCGCCAGCGATCCCACCACCAGCAAGGTCAGCAACACTGCCACCGCATACACGGCGAAGACGACCGTTACGGCAGCGGATCCCAGGCCCCACTCCCGGGCGTAAAACTCGTACAGGGGCGATGGCGCCGATGAGGCACCGATAAATACCGTTAGAAGCGCCGCGTGCAGCCAGAACGCTGCCCCGTTGTTTTGCACTGCTCTCCCTGCCCGTTCCAAACGCCAAACCTCTCTAAAGCACAAACTCTGCATTAAGCAGCTCCCTGCTTGAAGAGAACGACGGCGATCGCTCGGCTTTGTCCGTCCCACAGGTCGCAGAGCGCGCCGGTGTGAATTCCTCCACCATCTACCGGAGGTGGGGTGACCTGCCGCGGCTCCTCGCCGCCGTCGCCTCCAACCGGATGCTGCCGGAGCAAGTGGAGGAAACAGGTACCCTCAGGGGCGACATGGAGGCTTGGTTCGTCCCTTACGTCGAGGAATTCTCCTCGACGCTGGGGCGGCAGGTGCTCAGGGATATGCTCGCGGACGGCGCAGTCACCCGTGACTATTTCCAGTCGATGCAGGGCCATGTCGAGGAAATCCGGATCTTGGCCGAGGCCCGCGGAGAAAGCGCGCCCGCGGCCCGGGACATTGTTGACACCGTGGTGGCCCCGGTAATCTACCGCATTCTCTTCAACCATGAATCGGCAGCGGAGCTGAGGGTCCGGGACCGGATCAGCCGGCTGTTGGACGCCGGCCAGACAAACACGGGCCAGGCCTGAAGCTCCATTGACGGCCTGACCGAGCCCGGTCAGGGCGCCCGTGGGGTCAAGAGAGGCTGAGTGGCCGTTGAATTTCCCCTGCTTTCAAGGCCGACGGCGGCGCGGCGCACCGATAGTGCGGCGCACCGCCGTCGTTCTCCACTAAAGCCGGGGAAACTCGACGGCGCCCGGCAAGCCGACGGGTTAACCCCGGCCCCGGATCGCGGCGGCAATCTCCGCAAAGCCCAGCCGGTCGGCATTCTGCAGCGCAGTCCTGCCTTCCGGATCACGGATTTCCGGATCCGCGCCGGCGTCCAGCAGCAGCCGCACCACCTCCTGCTGGCGCGGGCCGCCGTTGTTGAGCAGGATGGCCTCCTGCATGGCGGTCCAGCCAAGGTTGTTGACATGGTTGACAGGGACTCCGGCCGCAATGAGGATCTCCACCGTTTCCACATGCCCGTGCTCGCTGGCCGGGATGAGTGCAGTACCGCCGTAACGGTTGGTACTGGCGACGTCGGCCCCGGCGGCCAGCGTCAGCTGCAGGACCTCGTTGAAACCTTCCGCCCCTGCATAGAGGAACGCCGAATCCTGGATGGTGTCCTTGGCATTGACGTTGCCGCCCCGGCCGATCAGTTCGGCCACCAGTGGGGCGTTGTTGGTCTTGCCTGCAGCGATCAACTCCTGGTCCAGCTGCTCCTGGTCTTCGTATGAAAGCACGGGGGCTGGGGACGCGCTGCTTGAGGACCCGATCGACGGACCGGTTCCACCTCCGGGGGCTGGGCGACGCGACCGCTGGTGGAGACGCAACGGGTGGTGGTGATGCAACTTCCTGCGGCTTGCCGGGACCGGCATGGCAAGCCGCAAGCAGCAGCCCAAGTGCGGTGAGCATTGTCGCCATGCTGGCTCGCCTCATGGAGGCAGCCTACTTTCCTGCGCCCGCGATGGCTTCCGCGCCGGCGGTGGCGCAGGCTTCATCCAACGCGCCATCGGGAGCACCACCGACGCCGATGCCCGCCACGGACACGCCGTTGACCTTCAGCGGGACGCCGCCTGCCAGGAACAGGGTGCCTGGCAGGTCCGCGATGGACGGGCCGTTCCCATTGATCCGCTTGGCCAGTTCGCTCGTGGGCGCACCGAACGCCGCGGCGGTGTACGCCTTCTGCTTTGCGGCTTCGATGGTGTGCTCCGCGGCATTGTCCCCCCGGAGCAGGGCCTGGATGGTGCCGAACCGGTCCACGAGGGCCACGGTGACAAACGGGAGCTTATCCGCCTGGCATTTGGCGAGGGCGGCGTTCACCGCGGTGAAGGAGGCGCCAACGGAAATCCGGTTCTGCTGGACAACAGTCCCGGGCGCAGGCTGGACGTCGACGGCGGGAACGGCCGCGGGCGCGGGTCCCGGCCCGGCGTTGGCGGCCGCCGTGGCCCCTGCGGTCAGGACGAGCGCGCCTGCTGCTGCGGCGGCGAATACTTTGTGGGACTTCTTCACGGTGACTCCCTGGAATCGGATTGGCTGGAGGATACGCATCAATCCTTCCGGGGGCGGCGTCGCCTGCCATCGGGCCTTAGGTTGCTTCCCGTTCAGACCAAAGGCCAGCCGTATCAGCCAAAAGGCTGAGGACCAGCAGGGGCGGGGGCAATAGCATGGAGACAGCGTTCCCACCACGAAGAACAGGCGGCGTCCCATGCCTACCGGAGTTCCCACCGCCACGCCTGCTGAGGACATCGGGCAAGGGGTCCGGCCCCACCCTGCCGCCGGCACCAGCCTGGGCAGCATCGGTACAGCGGTGCACCTCGGGTTCGCGGTGCTCCTGGTTGCATCCCTGGTCCGGTACATCATGCGTCACAGCCCGGCGGATAATCTGCTGGTCCTGGGCCTGGCGGCCGCGGCAAGCCTGCTGTATGCCGCCGTCGCGGTCCTGGCCAGGCGGGGCAGGCCAGGGCTGCCGTGGATGTTCACCCTGGTGGCTGTATGGGCGGTGCTGGTGGTGGCGGCACCGAGCTTCGCCTGGTGCTCGTTCGCGCTCTTCTTTCTGTGCCGCAGCGCCCTTGCCGGAACGGCGGCCTACGTTGCGGCGGGGACGACGGCGGCTGCTACGGCGGCAGGCCTCTTCAGGATGAGCGGTGGCACCGATCTGGCGATGCTTCTGGGGCCGGTAGCGGTGGGCCTCATGCTGACACTGGTGTACGACCGTATCCAACACGACGCGGAGGAGCAACGGCGCCTCAACGCCGAGGTTTCGCTCGCCCAGGACCAGCTGGCGGCCAGCGAGCGTCGGGCCGGAACCATCGCCGAGCGTGAGCGCGTGTCCCGGGAAATCCACGACACCGTCACCCAGGGCCTGGCCAGCAGCCTGCTCCTGCTCGAAGCGGCGGACCGTTCCTGGCCTGCCCCTGGCGCACAGGCGGATCTCAGGCAGGCCACCGCCCTGCTGCGCATCAACCTGTCCGAGACCCGCAGCCTGGTGCACGACCTGGCCTCACCGGGAATTGACGCGACACCCTTGCCGGACGCACTGTGCCTCGCCGCCCGGCAGTACGTGCCCGGAGCCACCCTGCTGGTGACGGGCGAGCCACGGCAAGTCCCACCAGAGGTCCGCCACGCCTTGCTTCGGGTGGCCCAAAGCGCAGCGTCAAACATTGCGCTCCATGCGGACGCCAGGACAGCAGCGGTGACCGTGGGCTTCCTGCCGGACTCCGTCACTTTGGATATTTACGACGACGGCGCCGGCTTTGATCCGTCAGCGGCAACTCCGCCATCGAATGCAGGAGGGTACGGCCTGCGGGCCATGCGGCAGCGGGTAGAGCAGCTGGGTGGAAGCTTTTCGGTGCAAAGTGCCCCGGGCGAAGGAACCATAGTGGCGGCGCAACTGCCGGTGGAAGGAGGCAGATGAGCACCATCACGGTCCTGCTGGTGGACGACCATCTGGTGGTGAGGAGCGGCCTGCGCGCGCTGCTGTCCACCCAGCCCGACATCGAGGTGGTGGGTGAGGCTGCGTCCGGCGAGGCAGCCGTGCAGCTGGCCCAGATCCACTCCCCCGCCGTGGTGGTGATGGACCTGGCCATGGGGCCGGGCATGGACGGGCTCGAAGCGATCAGGCGGATCAGGGACCTTAACGGCCGGCAGGCCATCCTGGTGTTCACCACCTACGATTCCGACGCCGACATTGTCCGTGCAGTGGACGCCGGCGCGATGGGTTACCTGTTGAAGGATGCTGCCCCGGAAGAAATCTTCGCCGCCATTCGGGGCGCCGTCCAAGGCAAAAGCGTCATGAGCCCGCCGGTGGCATCCCGGTTGTTTCAGCAGCTCCGCAACCCGGACGAAGTCCTGACACCGCGCGAAGCCGAGCTGCTGAGCCTGCTCACCGAGGGGCTCAGCAACCGCGAACTGGGCCGCCGGCTTTTCATCTCCGAGGCCACGGTAAAAACCCATCTGGCACACATCTACGCCAAGCTTGGAGTTGATACCCGGGCGGCAGCCATTGCCACCGCAATCCGCCGCGAAGGCATGCGTTGAGGTGGCTTTATCGCGAATACCCTTGCACCCAGGCCCTCCGCCCCGTACGTTTGGGGACAGTGGGGGATTACCTCCCGCGCACTCCGGGACGATCCCCGGGGAGAGAATCAGAGTCACATGAAGGAATGCAGCCATGGCAACAGGCACAGTTAAATGGTTCAACGCCGAAAAGGGTTTTGGCTTCATTGCCCCCGATGACGGGTCCGCTGACGTTTTCGCCCACTACTCGGCAATCGCCACCAGCGGTTACCGCTCCCTGGACGAGAACCAGAAGGTCGAATTCGATGTGACCCAGGGCCCCAAGGGCCCGCAGGCAGAGAATATCCGCCCGCTCTAAGTCTTCGGCGGCCTCCGGCAGCTGCCGGGACCCCATTCAGCGGCCCCTCCACCCCAGGGTGGAGCGGCCGCTGTTTTCATGCACCGCCTTGGCTGCCCAGCCCCCTCCGCTTCTACAGTTTGGGATAATGGGGGCATGACGGGACAGGACCAGGACCGGGATCCGTGGGAGGAGTTCGACTCCCTCGGACCTGCCGCGCCGGACCGAGTCCCCGGCCAGCCCGGCGGGGAGCCGCACGGGTTCGGGTTCCGGACCGGCGTACGCAGCGCGCGGGTTGCGGTCGGCTTCGCCGTTTACGCGCTCGCCCTGGGAACCATCCTGGCCTTGACCGGGTGCATAGTCTTCATCACCCGGCAGCAGTGGCTGCTGATGGGCCTCATGCTGCTGTTCGAGGCAATCTTTGTTTTTGCGTTCACGCGCCTGGTTGCCCAGGCCAGGCACCGTACACCCCGGGACCGGCACGCCAGGTGACTCCGCTGGCGCCTGCCGGCCATTGCAGGGTTCAGGCTGCGGGGTGCGTCAGCTGCCTCCGGCTCCAAAGCACGACGACGGCCCCCGCCACCGTGCCTGCGGCCACCATCCTGCGCCGCGCCGTCCGCCGCCTCCCCTGCCAGCCGCCGCTGACGGAAGCCTTGCGGCTGTGGCCTGACGGCTCGTAGAGGGTTCCCGTCGTGGCAGCTGCCGGCTTCTTCCGTGACAAGTGGGTCTTATCCACCTGCGCGGCCATGGCGGCTTCCACCTTGGCCGGCGTGAGCTTGTGCTGAAGGACCATCAGCCGTCCGGCGGGGCCCACCACTGCCTCGCGCCGGGGCTTGGCGGCCAGGCTGACGATGGTTCCTGCCACGCGTTCCGGGGTGTAGACCGGCGGCATCGCCACCACTTTCCGTCCGGTGTAGTTTGCCGCATGTTGGAAGAAGGGCGTGTCGATGGCCGCGGGCAGCACCGTGCAGACCTTCACTTTCCGCACTCCGTCCAGCCGCAGTTCGGACCGGATGCTGACGCTCAGGGCCCGCACCGCAGCTTTGGACATGGAGTACGCGGCCGTGTAGGGCTGGGATATCTCGCCCACGATGGATGCGACGTTGATCAGCACCCCTGATCCCTGTGCACGAAGCCGGGGCAGCGCGGCGCGGGCACCATGGATGTAGCCCCCGATGTTGACGTCCAGCACGCGCCTGATGTCTGCAAGAGGAATATCGGTGAGGCGGCCAAAAACTCCGACGGCGGCGTTGTTCACCCAGATGTCCAGCCGCCCAAACTCCTTCACGGCCCGGTCCGCAAGTGCTTCAACGCTTGCGGCGTCCGTGACATCCGTCGGGACGGCAATGGCCTTGCCTCCCCGCCTCCTCACCTCATGAGCCAGGCTTTCCAGGGCAGCGGCGCTTCGTGCGGCGAGGACCAGCCGGGCACCCTTGTCCGCGAAGGCCAGCGCCGTTGCACGGCCGATGCCGCTTGAGGCTCCGGTGATGACCACAACTGCCTTTTTGACCCGCATCCCGACTCCGTTCCGTGCCCCTGCAGGCACGGCCATCAACACTAAGTATGCTTACCAATGCGATGGTACCGAGAGGCCCCAGTCGCTGACAACCGTCAGGCGCCAGTTGTCAGCGCCTGGCCTTGGCGCGTTTGGTCCGCCGGACGACGAGTAGGACCACGGCAACGGCCAGCGCGGCGTAGACGGCGTAGTTGAGGTAGTGCGAGTACTCCTCGATGAGCCTGTACTGGGTGCCCAAAAGGTAGCCCAGGCCGATGAGGGCGCCGTTCCAGAGGCCGCTGCCGGCGAGGGTGAAGAGGCTGAAGGTTCCCACGGGCATGGCTGCCGCTCCCGCCGGCAGGGAAATAAGGCTGCGTACCCCGGGCAGCAGGCGGCCGAAGAAGATGGAGGACCTGCCGTGGCGGCGGAACCAGCCCGCCGCGTGCTCAAAGTCCTCCCGGTCCACGAGCGGCAGCTTGGACAACCACCGGATGGATCTGTCCAAACCCAGTTTGGCGCCCAGCCAGTAGAGCAATAATGCCCCCAGGTACGCACCAAGGGTGCTGGTGGCGAAGACGAGGAAGAGGTTCAGGGAGCCCTGCTTGGCGAGGTAGCCCGCCAACGGGAGTATCACCTCGCTGGGGATCGGCGGCACCACAGTCTCGGCGAGCGTAAAGGCGCCAACGCCCCACTCGCCCAGGGTATCAATGGCCCTCGCCGCAAAGCCTACGAGTCCCGTAAGCCCCTCCGTGGGGCTGGCTGCACCGGTCATGGTTGTCCACACTACCGGTGCTTGAACTCGGGCTGGCGCTTCTCGGTGAACGCCGCCATGCCTTCCTTTTGGTCCTCGGTGGCGAACAGGGAATGGAAGAGCCGCCGTTCGAACTGGACTCCTTGGGCCAGGCCGGTTTCGAAGGCCGCATTGACGGCTTCCACGGCTGCCATCGCCGCTGGCTTGGATTTGCCGGCTATCACCCCGGCCACCGTGAGTGCCTCGGACACCACGTCCGCCGCCGGAACCACGCGCGACACCAGCCCGCACCGGTCCGCTTCCTCGGCGTCTATGAACCTGCCGGTGAGGATCATGTCCATGGCCTTGGCCTTGCCCACAGCCCGGGTGAGCCGCTGGGACCCGCCCATGCCCGGGAGGACGCCCAGGTTGATTTCGGGCTGCCCGAATTTCGCATTGTCGCCGGCAATGATGAGGTCGCACATCATGGCCAGTTCGCAGCCGCCGCCCAGGGCAAAGCCCGACACTGCGGCGATGGTGGGAATCCGCAGCCGGGCGAAGTCCTCCCAGCCCCGGAACCAGTCAGCCAGGTACATGTCCATGTAGCTCTGGTCCGCCATCTCCTTGATGTCGGCTCCCGCGGCGAAGGCCTTGCCCGAGCCCGTGATCACTACCGCCCCCACGCCCGGATCGGAGTCCATGGCGGTGACGGCTGCCACCAACTCTTCCATGGTGGCTTTGTTCAGCGCGTTCAGCGCGGAGGGCCTGTTGAGCGTCACCAGCCCTACCCTGCCTTGCTGCTCCACCAGGATGTTGGCGTACTCCGTCATTCGGGACTCCCGTCGTCGTGTGCTGTTGTACTGTGCCTGCCGGGCGACTCCCCGGGGGAATGCTCCCCGGCTACCGCGTCCCGGGCAGGCTTGCCGGATGCCCGGCGGATCTCGGTGATGATGGCGGAAAAGTCACGGCCTGCGCCGCCCTCCGCGGCAAACCTATCGTAGATATGGGCGGCGAGCGCCCCCATTTCCCCCGCCACCCCCGTGCCGTTAAGGGCGTTGACCGCGAGGTTCAGGTCCTTGGCCATCAGTGCTGAAGCAAAGCCCGGCTGGTAGTCCCGGTTGGCAGGGCTGGCGGGGACCGGTCCCGGCACCGGGCAGTTGGTGGTCAGCGCCCAGCACTGGCCGGACGCGGCGGAAGCGACGTCGAACAGCGCCTGATGGGTCAGGCCCAGCTTCTCGCCGAGGACGAAGGCCTCACTGACCGCGATCATGGAGACGCCCAGGATCAGGTTGTTGCAGATTTTGGCGGCTTGGCCGGCGCCGTGTCCGCCGCAGTGCACCACCCGCTTGCCCATGACCTCCAGCAGGGGCCGCACGGCCTCGAAGTCCGCGTCGTCTCCGCCGGCCATGAAGGTCAGGGTGCCGGCCTCGGCCCCCACCACACCGCCGGAAACGGGGGCGTCGACGGATCGGTGGCCTGCTTCGATAGCCAGGCGGGCAGCTTCGCGGGCCTCATCCACGTTGATGGTGGAGCAATCCAGGAACATGGTTCCCGGCTGTGCTGCTGCCAGCAGGCCAGGTCCCCCACTGGCGCCCCGGTAAGCGTCCAGGACGTGTCTGCCGCTGGGAAACATTGTCAGGACCACATCGGCGCCAGCCAAGGCGTCAATGGCCGATCCTGCCACTGGAACGCCCTGGGCCTGCGCCGCTTCCAGTGCCGCCGGCACCACATCAAAGCCGGTCAACCGGTAACCGGCCCTGATCAGGTTTATGGCCATCGGGTTCCCCATGTGCCCCAGCCCCAGGAAAGCAACGCGGCGTGTGTCAGGCATGGTCCGTCGCCTTCACCTGCAGGTCCAGTTCCCCACCGTCCAGCGGCTGGAAGAACCGGTCCACATCCTGCGGAAGCACCTCGGCGAGGGTGGCCGGTTTCCACTGCGGGTTCCGGTCCTTGTCCACCACCTGGGCCCGGATTCCCTCACGGAAATCTGGTCCTCCCAGAAAGCGGATTCCTACCCGGTACTCCTGGGCCAGCACTTCATCGAGGGTCAGGCTTGAAGCGCGGCGCAGGGACGCCAGGGTGACCTTGACCGACGTCGGCGATTTGGCCTCGATGGTGTCTGCAGCCGCCGTGGCATCGTCCTGCCCGGGCCCGGTCCACGCGCGGAGACGGGCGACAATGTCCCCGGCATCGTCCGAGTCGTAACAGGCATCAATCCATTCCCGCTGGCCGGCAAGCACCGAGGCAGGGGGTTGCCCGGCGTAACGTGCGACGGCGTCTTCCGGGCTTTCGGTTTCCAGCGCCGCCATCAGGCTGGGCACCGAGGATGACGGAACGTAGTGGTCTGCAAGGCCCAGGAACAGGGCATCTCCGGCGCCCAGGTGTGCGCCTGTGAGGGCCGCGTGGGTTCCCGTTTCTCCCGGTGCGTGGGAGAGCAGGAAGGTCCCGCCGACGTCGGGGGCAAACCCGATGGTGGTTTCCGGCATCCCCATCCTGGTCCGCTCCGTGACGACCCGGACGTTCCCGTGCGCCGAGACACCAACCCCGCCGCCGAGGACCAGGCCGTCCATCAGCGCAACGTATGGCTTGGGGTACCTGGAGATCAGGGAGTTCAGGCGGTACTCGGTTTGCCAGAAACCCGCCGTCGCGTTTCCACCTTGCAGCATGTCCTGGTAGATGGCCACGATGTCTCCGCCCGCGCACAGGCCCCGCTCCCCGGCGCCCTGCACCAGGACGGTGGCCACGCCGTCGTCCCCTGCCCAGGTGGTGAGTTGGCGCAGCAGCAGGTCCACCATTTCCGCGGTGAGCGCGTTGACCGCCCGGGGCCGGTTGAGGATTGCCACCCCCAGCCTGCCGCGCCGTTCAAAAAGTACGTCCGCTCCCCCGTTGCCTGCCGTGCTGTCCGTTGTATTCCCCGTGGCTGCCGTCATGGGCTGGGTGCTCCTTCGCATGGTGGCCGGATGAGTGATCCAAGTCATTCTGTTGGCGAATATACCCGCCCCTTCCGGTCCGTAACCAACCGTACGGGCACCATGGGGCGGGGCCGGCGAAGGCTTTACCCCGCGTGCAGCTGCCAAGGTAAGTTAGGAACCGTGAAGATAGCTACCTGGAATGTGAACTCGCTCCGTGCCCGCGCCGACCGCGTCGAAGCGTGGCTGCAGCGCAGCGACTGCGACGTCCTGGCCATCCAGGAGACCAAGTGCAAGGACGACAACTTCCCCTGGGAACTCTTTGAGCGAATGGGTTACGAGGTGGCCCACTTCGGCGTCAACCAGTGGAACGGCGTGGCCATCGCCTCCCGGGTGGGGCTCGAGGACGTGGAGCGGACATTCCTGGACCAACCGTCGTTCGGCAAGGATCCCGTGCAGGAAGCCCGGGCCATGGCGGCCACGTGCGGCGGCATCCGCGTCTGGAGCCTTTACGTCCCCAACGGCCGATCCCTGGACGATGAGCACATGCCGTACAAGCTGAAGTGGCTGGAAAGCCTCAAGACCCACGCCCAGGCCCTGATCACGGACGATCCCCAGGCTCAGGTGGCCCTGATGGGCGACTGGAACATCGCACCCTTCGACGAGGACGTCTGGGACATCGACCTGTTTATCAACAACCGGTCCACCCACGTCAGCCCGCCCGAGCGGGAGGCGTTCCACGCATTCGAAACCGCCGGCTACACGGACGTGGTGCGGCCCTATACCCCCGGCCCCGGCGTCTACACCTACTGGGACTACACCCAACTCCGGTTCCCCAAAAAGGAGGGCATGCGGATCGACTTCGTCCTGGCCTCCCCCGCCCTGGCAGCCCGCGTCACCGGCGCCGCAATCGACCGCGAGGAACGCAAGGGCAAGGGCGCTTCCGACCACGCGCCCGTGCTGGTGGAACTGGCGGACTGATGACCGTGGCCTGGACCCATGCAAGGAGACCGCAATGACGGGAAACCTCTACCGGGGCCAGGCCGGCCTGCCTTTCTCCTCCACCCTGCGCGTCTACGAACCCGTGGAAGCCTTTCCGGAGGAACAACGCCCGGCCATCGAGGCAGCCGGGGCGCAGGCAGTCTCGCGCGCCGCCGTCGAAAACGCTGAACTGCTGGCTTCGCTGGGACGCATCACCCGCTCCGGCGGGGACCCCTTCCCCACCGGACGCACCGACCTGGTCCGCGTCACCACGGCGCCGTCACCGGAAGGCGGAACGGCCGACGACGGCGCTGACGCCGACTCCGAGCCCGTCCTGCTGTACTGTCCCAGCCAGTTGGTCCTGCGCGCTGGCCTGGCAGCCAATGCCCTGATGGAAGGCATCCACGGTCCGTTGGCCGAGCTGCTGATCCCGGAGGAACAGCGGGACCGGCACCAGGAGCGGATCGACCTGGTGAAGGCCAGGGACGGTTCCGTCCGGGTGCACACGCGGGCGTCAACGTGGGGCATCCCGTTCAGCTGGTTCTCACTGTTCGCCGAATCCGACCGCAAGGATGTGGTGGAAGCCGGCGGGCGGATCCTCACCGTTCGGGTTTGGACGCCCATCACCGAAGCCCTGGAACGGGCCCGCTATGCCGTGGCCAACCTGGCCCTCGCCGCCCCGGACCTGGACATGCTTGACGACCTGGCCCAACTGACGGAATGGCTTGAGCTGTTCCACGTGAACTCCATGGTGGAGCTGGACTACGGCGCAGTGGCGGACAAGGTCTACCCGGACGAGTCGCCGATGGATATCAGGCTGGGCATCGAGTGCCTGGCGGAGGGTGACATGACCGGCGCTGCAGCGGCCTACCGGCGGCTTGCCTCGCGCTGGATCCCCATCCGGCAGCTGGCCCGCGCCTCATAACGGTTCCCTGGCTGTTAGAGGTGCAGTGCCCGTACAGGTCGTGGGCTGTTAGAGGTTTTGCGGCGGCGCCGTGGTGCGCCGGACAATCAGTTCATGGGGTGCCACCGCGGAGCGGACAGCTCCTGCCTGGCCATCCAGTTCGTCGAGCAGCATCTTGGTGGCCAGTTCGGCCTGCTCGTCCGGCCGTTGGCCCACGGTGGTGAGGCCCATGGCTTCTGCGAAGTCGTGGTTGTCGATACCCACCACTGACAGGTCGCCCGGAACACTGACGCCGGCGTGGTTGGCTTCGAAGATCACTCCCATGGCCATCTCGTCCGAAGCGCAGAAGATCGCCGTGGGCTTCTGCCCGGGCCGGGACCACAACCGGCGGAAGGCCTCCTGGCCGCTGCGGACGGTGAAGTCTCCCCATTCGTCCCATTCCGGCCGCGTCGGCAGGCCGGCCGCCGCCATGACGTCCTTGAACGCCAGGATGCGGACCCGGGGGACGTCGAAATTCAGGTCGGTCTCGTCGTCGCCATGCAGCAGGGCGATGTCCCGGTGCCCCAGGTCGATAAGGTGCCGGACGGCGGTGGAGGCAGCGGCGTAGTCATCGATGCCAATGTAGGGGCATTCCTCCACATGCCCTCCCACCACAACCAGCGGGATATCGATCTTCTGCAAGTGCTCGATCTCTTCATGGGTGAGCGCCATACAAAGGACCAGCAGGGCGTCAATCTGCTTGTAGACCATGGTCTTGCTGAACAGCCGCTCCCGGTTGCTGCCGTGGCCGCCGAGGTTGAACAGCGAAAGGTTGTAGTGGCGGGCATGCAGTTCGCGGTCAGCACCCTCGATGGCTTTGGAAAAGAACCAGCGGCTCACGAACGGAGCCAGGACGCCGATGGTCTTGGTCCGTCCGGTGGCCAGCCCCGAGGCTGAGGAGGATGCCACGTAGCCGAGATTCCCGGCCACTTCCAGGATCTTTTCCCGGGTGGCGGGCGAAACCCGCGGCAGTCCACGGACTGCGCGGGAGACGGTGGCTGTGGAGACTCCGGCGGCCGCCGCAACGTCCTCGATGCTGACGCCGTTATGGCCGCCCCGCTGGGACCTTTCCGTTGTCCGTGCCACCGTGTCCCCTCTGTAACTCCTTTTCGGCGTAGAGCCAGCCGGCCCTGCGTGTACCCTGGCCCTGTATTTTTCCATTGCGCGGCCAGGGAATGAAAACTTAGACAGCGCAAATCCACGCAGTTGCCGCGAAGGCGGATGCGCGCGTCAACGCCTACCTGCGGGCCGGCAGCTTCCTGCGCAGCCGCACCATGCCATACAGCGCCAGCAGTGTTGCCAGCAGGCCCAGCGCCCAGCCAAGGGCCGGTTGGGCGGTAACTTCCATCCACACGGTGACCACCAGCAGGACCAGTGCCCAGAACGCGAGGAAGCCGATGATGATGTCGAAGTCCTCGCCCGATCGGACCAGCCGGCTGCGGTTTCCCGCCCCCGGAGTGCGGGGGCGGGAACCGTTGTCCGTCACTTGACTGCACCTGCCGTGAGGCCGGCGACAATCTTGCGCTGGAAGACCAGCACCAGGATCACCAGCGGGATGGTGACGATGGTGCCTGCGGCCATGATGGCCGTGTAGGGGATCTGGTTGGGCTGGGCGCCGGCGAAGTTGGCGATAGCCACCGTCACCGGTTGGGTTGCGTCACTGGACAGCTGGCTGGCGATCAGGAACTCGTTCCACGAGGAAATGAAGGCCAGGATTGCCGTGGTGAAGATAGCCGGTGCCGCCAAGGGCATGATGACCTTCCGGAAGGCCTGCCCCTGCGTGCAGCCGTCCACGCGGGCCGATTCTTCAAGCTCCCACGGCATTTCCCGGAAGAACGAGGTCATGGTGTAGACCGTCAGCGGGAGCACGAAGGAGATGTTCGGAATGATCAGCGCCTGGTACGTGCCCATCCAGCCGATGTTGGTGAACAGCTGGAAGAGCGGGGTGATCAGGGCAACGCCGGGGAACATGGAAGCCCCAAGGATGAACCCGAGCACCAGGAACTTGCCTCTGAAGTTCAGCCGGGCCAGCGCGTAGGCCGCGAACACACCGATCAACAGGGACACGATGGTCACCACGCCGCCGATAAACACACTGTTCAGCAGCGCTTGGCCAAACCGGTTCCCGAAGGACGTATCAAACGCCGTTTTGAAGTTGTCCAGGGTGACATGCGTGGGCAGGATCGAGGTGTCGTAGGTGAACCCCACATCGCGGAACGCCGTGACCACCATCCAGTACGCCGGAGCCAGGCACCAGAGCAGGATGATTGCTGCGCTGAGGTAGGTGCGTCCCTGGGCCCACTTCTCACGGTTCTGCGCAGCCTTGCGGCCCTTGTCCTGCCGGGCGCGCAGCGCAGAGGCGTCTGCTGTTGCCGTGGTCATTTCTTCCCCTTTCCTGTGGCGCCGCTCTGTTCAACCACGTTCGCCCCGAGGAAGCGAACGAAGATGAAGGCGACGAGGAAGATGATGATGAAGGTAATGGTGGACAGTGCAGCTGCCGAGTTGAAGCCTTGCCTGATCTGGTTAATCACCAGGATGGACAAGGTGGTCGTATTGTTCGCGCCGCCGGTGAGGATGTAGGGCAGGTCGAACATGCGCAGCGCATCCAAGGTACGGAACAGGATGGCCACCATCAGCGCCGGCTTTACCAGCGGCAGGGTGATCAGCCGGAACCGCTGCCAGGCAGTGGCGCCGTCCACTTTGGCGGCTTCATAGACTTCCGCCGGAATCATTTGGAGACCGGCGAGGATCAGCAGCGCCATGAACGGCGTGGTCTTCCAGACGTCCGCAATGATCACGGCCCATTTGGCCGGCCACTCGCTGCCCGTCCACAGGATGGTGGTGTTGAACAGCTTGTTGGCGATGCCTTCGAACGCGAAGATGAAGAACCAAAGCTTGGCCGTAACGGCGGTGGGGATGGCCCAGGGCACCAGGACGGCTGCACGGACCAGGCTGCGTCCGCGGAACGTCCGGGCCATGATCATGGCCATCCAGAAGCCCAGGACAGTCTCCAGTGCCACCGTCACTACCGTGAAGAAGAAGGTAGTGGCCGTGGCAGACCAGAACTGGCCGCCCAAGGTGCCGGGGGGACAGGCGACGGTTCCGCCGTTTGGTGCTGCACACTGCTGCGCCAGCCAGTTCACGTAGTTCTGGATGCCTGCCGGGCCGCCCTGGGTGAAGAGGCCGGTAGCGGGGTCCAGGCCGGCGTCCTTCTGGAAGGACATGACGATGGCGCTGATGATCGGGTAAACAATCACCACCGCGAGGGCCACGATGGTGGGGGCGAGCAGCCAGGAAGCCCAGCGCCCCTGGCTTGCGATCCTGTTGTCCTCCCCTACGCCTTTGGGGGCGTGATGGACGGGGGTACCGCCCGACGCCGGTGACTTGACCGGCGTCGGGCCTAGTTCGGTTGCCATGGCAGAACTACGATCCCGCACCAGCGGATTCGATGGACTTCTGCATGTCAGAGAGTGCGCTTTCCACTGACTTTTCTCCCTTGATTGCCGGGTATGCGTTGTCTTGGATTGCTTTGGTGACCGCCGGGTAGAACGGTGTTACGGGACGCGGCACGGCGTTCTCGATGGACGTCTTCAGGACCGGCAGGTAGGGCAGCTTGGCAACCAGTTCCTTGTCCTCATAGAGCGAACCAAGCACCGGAGCCAGCGAACCCTGGGTAGCGTAGAACTTCTCAGTTTCCTCGGAGGTCATGAACTTCAGGAAGTCCAGCGCGGTGGCCTTGTTCTTGGAGTAGACGCTGACGGCGAGGTTGTGTCCGCCAAGCGAGGAGGCACCGGGGCCGTCCTTGCCGGGCAGGGCGGCCAGGCCCGTCTTGTCCTTCACTGCGGACGAGCCTTCAGTGGTGATCAGGTTGAAGGCGTAGGGCCAGTTGCGCAGGAACAGGAGCTTTCCGCTCTGGAAGGCCTGCCGGCTGTCCTCTTCCTTGTAGGTGATGGCTTCCTTGGGGATGTTGCCATCGGCGTAGGCCTTCGCCAGGTTTTCCAGGCCGGCTTTGGCCTCGGGGGTGTTCAGGTTGGGCTTGCCATCCTTGTTGAGGACGGAGCCGCCGGCCGAGTTGATGGCCTCGGAGGCGTTTACGGTGAGACCCTCGTACTTGCTGAACTGGCCGGCGTAGCAGCCGATGTTGTTCTGCTTGGCGATGGAGCACATGCTCATCATCTCGTCCCACGTTTTGGGCGGGGTGGGAACGAGGTCCTTGCGGTAGTAGAGGATGCCACCGTCAGAGGTCTGCGGGGCAGCGTACAGGGTGCCCTTGTAGGTTCCGCTCTCCACGGTTGGCTTGAGCATGGCGCTGGTGTCAATCGCCATCTTGTCCTTCAGCGGCTGCAGCCAACCCTTGGCCGCAAACTCCGCGGTCCAGATAACATCCACATCCACAACGTCGTAGTCGGACTGCTTTGCCTGGAAGTGCTGGACGAGGTCGTCGTGCTGCTGGTCGGCCTGGTCGGTCTGTTCCTTGAACGTGACCTTTTCGTTCGGGTGCGCGGCGTTCCACTTATCGACCAAGGGACGGACCACGTTGCTGTTGTCCTTGCCCTGGACGTAGGTGATGGGCCCGCGGCCGTCGAGGTTGGCGTCAGCGTCACTGCCTCCACCGCCCGTGGTGCCCCCTCCACCTCCGCCGCCGCAGGCGGACAACGTAAGGGCCAGAATGCCGGCCGTGGCAGCCGGAAGCAGGAATCTCGGGGTTTTCATTAGCTTGAAGCTCCTCGCTGAGTGACAAGTAAGTCGACAGTGCGCTTGCTAGGTGAGGTTGATGTGGTGACAGTCACACTAGTAAGGTAGCTGTCGGGAATGCAAGCGTTTACATCAAAAAGTTATCAGAGGGGAACCAAATGCCAGACCCGACCGTTCCGGCACCCAGTCCAAGTCCCTCTGCCTGGTGGGCCGACGCAGTCGTGTACCAGATCTACCCCCGTTCCTTCGCAGACGGCAACGGCGATGGCATGGGAGACCTGCGCGGCGTCCTGGACCGGCTCCCCTACCTCGAACGGCTGGGTGTGGATGCTATCTGGCTGTCGCCGTTTTACAAGTCACCGCAGGCCGACGGGGGATACGACGTAGCGGACTACCGTCAGGTCGACCCGCTTTTCGGGTCTCTGCCGGACTTCGACGCCATGTTGCAGGAGGCTCACCGCCGGGGCATGAAGGTCATTGTGGACCTGGTGCCCAACCACACTTCCGACGGACATGTCTGGTTCCGCGAGGCGCTGGCCGCAGCACCGGGCAGCCCCGAACGGAACAGGTACATTTTCAGGGACGGCAAGGACGAGGTGCCCGGATCCGGCGACGGCAGGCGGGCGCCCAACAACTGGAAGTCGGTGTTCGGCGGCCCGGCGTGGAGCCGGGTGGCCAACCCTGACGGGTCGCCGGGACAGTGGTACCTGCACCTTTTCGACACCAAGCAGCCGGACCTGAACTGGGACAACCCCGAAGTCCACGAGGAGATGCGTTCGGTGCTGCGGTTCTGGCTGGACCGGGGCGCCGACGGTTTCCGCGTGGACGTTGCCCACGGCCTGGTGAAGGAGGCGGGACTGCCTGACTGGGACGGAGTCGCTGCCATGGTGGAGGGAACGTCCGTTCCGCACCCTGAAAGCCACCTCCCAGGGGATGCACCCCATGCCCACACCGATGCCGAGGAACCGCACAGGGCAGTCTCCCCGATGTATCCGCCGTCGCCGTTCTTCGACCAGGACGGTGTGCACGCGATCTACCGCGACTGGAACCAGGTCCTGGCCGAATACGGCGGAAACCGGATGATGGTTGCCGAAGCATGGGTGGAACCGGCTGAGCGGCTGGCTCGCTACGTCCGGCCCGATGAGATGCAGCAGGCCTTCAACTTCGATTTCCTGCTGGCCGGCTGGGATGCCGAACGCATGGCTGACGCCATTGACGCCTCGCTGGCAGCGGCAGCATCAGTAGGTGCTCCCTGCACATGGGTGCTCAGCAACCACGACACGGTGCGTCATGCCACCCGGTTCGGGCTGACGGATCCCACCACTTTTCCAAAGGGCATTGGCCCTGACGACGAACAACCGGACGCATCCCTGGGCCTGGGACGGGGCCACATCCCCAAGCTGGGTGCAGCGGACCCCCCAGGTTGTGCCTCCCCTTCCCCAGAGGAGGGGGCGGGGGGTCCCGA
>NZ_JBHDJA010000069.1:0-565 GCF_041877125.1 Arthrobacter sp. E44 | reverse complement strand
CAGGAGGTTGGCTTAGAAGCAGCCACCCTTAAAAGAGTGCGTAATAGCTCACTGGTCAAGTGATTCCGCGCCGACAATGTAGCGGGGCTCAAGTACACCGCCGAAGTTGTGGCATTCACATATTGTCCTAGCCTTCGTGGTTCAGGAGTGTGGATGGGTAGGGGAGCGTCGTGTGGGCGGTGAAGCTGCGGTGTAAACCAGTGGTGGAGCCTACACGAGTGAGAATGCAGGCATGAGTAGCGAAAGACGGGTGAGAAACCCGTCCGCCGAATGATCAAGGGTTCCAGGGTCAAGCTAATCTGCCCTGGGTAAGTCGGGACCTAAGGCGAGGCCGACAGGCGTAGTCGATGGACAACGGGTTGATATTCCCGTACCGGCGAAAAACCGCCCATGCTGAGCGGGGGATACTAACTGCCCGAAACCTGCCTGACACCCCTTGTGGGTGAAGGGTTTTGGTGGAGCGCAGGACCTGATCCCGGGAGGCAAGCGTATTAACAGGTGTGACGCAGGAAGGTAGCCGAGCCGGGCGATGGTTGTCCCGGTCTAAGGATGTAGGGCGAATGGT
>NZ_JBHDJA010000068.1:0-638 GCF_041877125.1 Arthrobacter sp. E44 | reverse complement strand
ATGGAGCTCGGCGGCAACGCCCCGTTCCTGGTGTTCGAGGACGCCGACCTGGACGCCGCTGTCACCGGTGCCATGGCAGCCAAGCTGCGGAACATGGGCGAGGCCTGCACGGCGGCCAACCGCTTCATCGTCCACGAGTCCGTGGCCGGCGAATTCGCCGAGAAGTTCGCCGCGAAGATGAAGGAAATGACCACCGCCCGCGGAACCGAACCCGAATCCAAGGTAGGCCCGCTGATCGACGCCAAGAGCCGTGACAAGGTCCACGAACTGGTGTCCGATGCCCTGTCCTCCGGCGCCAAGGCAGTCCTGGGCGGTGCACCGGTGGAGGGGCCGGGCTACTTCTACCAGCCCACCATCCTGTCCGGCGTCGCCGAGGGGAGCCGTATCCTTTCCGAGGAAATCTTTGGCCCTGTTGCCCCGATCATCACCTTCAGCAGCGAAGACGAGGCAGTGCGGCTGGCGAACAACACCGAATACGGCCTGGTGGCCTACGTGTTCACCAAGGACATCAACCGCGGCATCCGGATGGGTGAAAAGCTTGAAACGGGCATGCTCGGCCTGAACGCCGGTGTCATCTCCAACGCGGCCGCACCCTTCGGCGGCGTCAAGCAGTCGGGCCTGGGACGTGAAGGCGGCCT
>NZ_JBHDJA010000067.1:0-695 GCF_041877125.1 Arthrobacter sp. E44 | reverse complement strand
GTTCCCACCGGGCTGCTCATCGATGGTGAGTGGCGCGACGCCGCTTCGGGCAAGACGTTCGACGTCGAGGATCCCGCTACCGGGAAGGTGCTGCTGAGCATTGCCGACGCCGGCCCCGAGGACGGTGCGGCCGCCCTGGACGCCGCCGCCGCTGCACAGGAATCCTGGGCGAAGGTGCCGCCCCGGGAACGCGGCGAAATCCTGCGCCGTGCCTTCGACATGGTGACCGAACGGGCAGAAGACTTCGCCCTCCTGATGACTTTGGAAATGGGCAAGCCGCTGGCCGAGGCCCGCGGTGAAGTGACCTACGGCGCCGAGTTCCTGCGCTGGTTCTCCGAAGAAGCAGTCCGCGCCTTTGGCCGCTATTCCGTCTCACCCGATGGCAAGTCCCGGCTCCTGGTGGCCAAGAAGCCGGTGGGTCCCTGCCTGCTGATCACACCGTGGAACTTCCCGCTGGCCATGGCCACCCGCAAGATCGCCCCGGCCGTCGCCGCGGGCTGCACCATGGTGTTGAAGTCTGCGAACCTGACGCCCCTGACGTCCCAGCTGTTCGCGGCCGTCATGCAGGAAGCCGGCCTCCCGGCCGGTGTCCTCAACGTCATCCCCACGTCCACGGCAGGGGCCACCACCGGGCCCCTGATCAAGGACTCCCGGCTGCGCAAGCTCTCCTTCACCGGCTCCACCGAAGTGGGACG
>NZ_JBHDJA010000066.1:0-797 GCF_041877125.1 Arthrobacter sp. E44 | reverse complement strand
CGCCCAGCGGTGGGAACCGGCCGAGGTCATCAAGGCCCTCTTCACGGAGGAAGCCGCCGGCCGGGCCCGGTCCATGCTCGCTTCCCGCCGCAAAGCAGCCGGGTTCCCGACCGGGAAGACCTTCGAGGCGTGGGACCCTGCAGCGTCCTCCATCCCGGGCCCGACCCAGCAGGCACTGCGGACCCTGGAATGGATCACCCGCAGGGAAAACTTGGTCGTCTGCGGGCCCTCGGGGACGGGGAAGACGTTCTTCCTCGAAGCCCTCGGCCAGCAGGCCGTCGAAGCCGGAATGCGGGTCGCTTGGTTCAGGCTCGAGGACCTCGGCGTCCTCATCCGCGCCCACCGAACCGATGACAGCGTCACCCGGGCCGTTGCCCGGATCCTGCGCGCCGAGCTCGTGGTCATCGATGATATTGGTCTGTTGCCCGTGGCCACGGACGCCGCCGAAGGCCTCTACCGGGTCGTGGACGCAGCCTACGAAAAACGCTCCGTCGCGATCAGCTCCAACCTCCACCCCGCCGGGTTCGATGAGCTCATGCCCAAAACCCTCGCCACCGCCACCGTTGACCGACTGCTGCACCACGCCCACGTCTGCCAGACCAGCGGCGATTCCGTCCGTCTTACCCAGGCCCTCGCCGGAAAAGGAGTGACCCGCTTGAACTGACCAACCCAACGATGGCCGACCCCGCCGAAACGAATCAGTGGGCAGATCTGTTGGCCATAACCGGGCAGTTTTACTGGCCACCAGCGGGCACATCAACTGGCCGCCCATGGGCAGAACGTAATGGCCATTGACA
>NZ_JBHDJA010000065.1:0-951 GCF_041877125.1 Arthrobacter sp. E44 | reverse complement strand
ATGCCTTTCGAGTGGGATGTGAGAGTTTCCTCGAAGGATCACACGGTGACCGCCTTCACGTCAGCAACGACGCAGACAACCACCGTGGCGTTACACCACTATGCGGGACTCCACTAATTGCCGTGAGTTGTCCTATCGCAGGCCGCGGGAAATCGGGCCGCCCCGCTTAGGGACCTGTAGCGTCTGGGGGTTCCGCAGGGACAGCCGTAACGATTTGACTGAAAAATGCCTCCTAATATGCTCACCCAAGCGCCTCGATGCATCCCCCAAAGCATCGAGGCGCTCCCACTATCGCCCGCTACGGCCGCGTGGACCTGCTCTGCATCGATGAACTCGGCTACATGGAACTGGACCGCCGCGGCGCAGAATTCCTCTTCCAGGTCCTCACCGAGAGGGAGGAGAAGAATTCCATCGCCGTCGCCTCCAATGAATCCTTTTCCGGTTGGACGAAGACCTTTACCGACCCGCGGCTGTGCGCAGCGATCGTGGACAGGCTGACGTTCAACGGGGCCATCATCGAAACCGGATCAGACTCCTACCGACTCGCCCACAGCATTGCGCGCAATCCTGTCGGCTGACAACATGCCCATTTACATTCCTGCGTCGATTCGGCCGGCACGGAACTACCGCATCCCGTTTGCGCGGTCATGGCAGGTCTGCCGGAAGCGATCGTAGTATCTGCAGGATTCCGGCAAACTGAGTCAAAGTACCGGCATTCCAAGGGAAAATCTTCCAAGTCTTTCTCCTCGAGAAGGGATGACGTGGCAGTTAGCGCTGGCTTGTCATCTTCGCCACCCCCCCGGTAATTTATCCGCTGGTCACGGAATCGGCGGGACTGCTGAAGGTTTAGTTGACAGCTGGGGTTGATAATTTCTTACGCGGCTGAGGCCGCGTTTTTTATTGTCTCAAACTCGATGGGTGTCAGCCGGCCGAGGGCGCGTTGACGGCGTT
>NZ_JBHDJA010000064.1:0-1014 GCF_041877125.1 Arthrobacter sp. E44 | reverse complement strand
TGTATTGACCACGGAGGTTAGGAACATGCGGCGTGGTTAGGTGACAAAAAGAAGACCTCCAAGTGGAGTGGGGCTTGTCTAAGAGTCCGATCCACAAGGAGGTCTTCAATGTCCCATGCTAACGCGCTTCTGACGCCGAAGGGACGGCTCCGGCTGGCCCGGTGCATCGTCGATGACGGGTGGCCGCTGCGCCGTGCTGCTGAGCGGTTCCAGGTGTCGGTGACGACCGCAGCGCGGTGGGCGGCCCGTTACCGGGAGCACGGGGAGCACGGGACGGGTGATCGTTCCAGCCGGCCCATCAACTCCCCGCGTCGGACCTCCACGCGGCGGGAGCGGCGGATCGTCGCGATCAGAGTCAACCGGCGCTGGGGCCCGGCACGGATCGGCTATCTGCTGGGCATTCACCCCTCCACGGTGCACCGGGTGCTGTCCCGGTTTGGGCTGGCGAGGCTGGCGTGGATGGACCGGGCCACGGGCCGGGTGATTCGCCGGTACGAGCACCACAGCCCCGGGGACCTGGTCCACGTCGACATCAAGAAACTTGGACGGATCCCTGACGGCGGCGGACACCGCAGTGTCGGCAGGGCCGCCGGAAACCGGAACAAGACCGGTACCGCGGCGAACCGGAGACCGGGTCACGCCTTCTTGCACAACGCCGTCGATGATCACTCCAGGCTCGCCTACACGGAGATCCTGACCGATGAGAAAAAGGACACTGCGGCCGGATTCTGGGAACGCGCCAATGCCTACTTCGAGTCCCACGGGATCACTGTCAAACGGGTCCTGACCGATAACGGATCCTGCTACCGCTCCTACGCATTCAAAGACGCTCTGGGCCCGGACATCAAGCACAAACGCACCCGCCCCTACAGGCCTCAGACAAACGGCAAAGTCGAGCGCTACAACCGCACCATGCTCGACGAATGGGCCTACGCCCGTCCCTACGCCTCCGAGGCCGAGCGTGTTGCCGCTTTCGCCGACTGGCTCCATCATTACAATCATCATCGAGGCCAC
>NZ_JBHDJA010000063.1:0-1065 GCF_041877125.1 Arthrobacter sp. E44 | reverse complement strand
GCCGACCCCGCCGAAACGAATCAGTGGGCAGATCTGTTGGCCATAACCGGGCAGTTTTACTGGCCACCAGCGGGCACATCAACTGGCCGCCCATGGGCAGAACGTAATGGCCATTGACAGGAGCGACACCCGGGGATCCATGATGACCGAAGCCGACTACCACCAGGTCGTGCACCAGCTCGAAACAGACACCACCATCCCGCCGAAAATTCGCATCGCAGGACTGTTCGTAGGCCTTTACGCCCAGCGCCTCACACACATCGCAGCACTGACCAACGCCAAGATCACCAGTAACAGCACACAAACACGGCTATGGTTCGGGTCATCACACATCCTGGCCGAACCCGTCCTGGCGGACCTGATCCACCACTACCAGCAAGAAACCCAGCGCCATACTCCCAACGCCACAGGATGGCTCTTTCCCTCCCGCAATGCCGGACAACACCTCAGTTCCTCTGCCCTGACCCGCGGCCTGTCCCGAATCGGGATAGACACCCGGCAACTGCGGGGCGCAGCGCTGACCAACCTGGCCGGGCAACTGCCCATCCAGCCCCTATGCGATCTCACCGGGCTCGGCATCGAAGCCGCCGTCAGCTGGGCCGACATCGCCGCCCGGTCCTGGAACGCCTACCCCCAACTACGCAGCGAGAACTATTCGAATAGCGCACGGATCGAATAACGCACCTGCACCAGTAGCAGGTCACGTCACCCTCGCAATAGGTGGCGATGCCAAACAGGTTGCCGACCCTGTCAGCGGTGCGGGTGACGGCGACCATGACGTAGGGCCACTGGCCAAGGTCCCAGCCGTCACAGCCCCAGCTGGAGAGCACGGCCCAGCCGTGCTCTTCGATCAGTTCCATCCAGTCGTAGCCACCGTTCATGTGGTAATCGCCCAGCACGGTCACGCCCTCGATGCTCTCCTCCGTGTCCGCGAGGGTCACGGTCGGGACTATCTCATTAACGGTGTATCCGGCGGTTTCCTTTAGTAGTTTTCAGCTGCCGGGAATCGGTCGCTGAAGGTGATGGCGAAGGCGTTCAAAGCGGGCTTCCAACGCACGGCCCATC
>NZ_JBHDJA010000062.1:0-1072 GCF_041877125.1 Arthrobacter sp. E44 | reverse complement strand
TGTACTGAGTCAGGACGTTGGTTACATCGTGAATAGGTGAAGACCTCTTAGGTTGGTGGTTACCACACACAGCCAACGACTAAGAGGTCTTCATGTCCCACCGTAATGCCCGGCTGACTCCGAACGGTAGACGGATCATCATCGAGCGTATCCTTGCCGGCCGTCCCGTCGCCCACGTTGCCAAGGAGATGGGTATCTCCAGGACCTGCGCGCACCGTTGGATCAGCAGGTACCGGGCCCACGGCTGGGCCGGCCTCGAGGACCGCAGCTCCCGCCCAAGGTCGTGCCCGAACGCAACCTCAGCGGAAGTCGTTGCGGATGTTCTGACCCAGCGCGTCGAGCACCGCGAGGGACCTGCGGACCTGGCCTTGCGCTGCGGCACGAGCGCCCGGACGGTCTCCCGGATCCTGGCCCGCGCGGGCATGCCCAGACTGTGGGACCTGGACCCGGTGACCGGGGTACGGATTCGGGCATCCCGGGCGACCGACCGCCGCTACGAACGCGACGCTCCCGGGGACATGATCCACATCGACGTCAAGAAACTGGGCCGAATCCCGGATGGCGGGGGCTGGCGGGCAGACCCGAATCAGTCTGCCCGCAATCATTCAACAGGCCACTCAAGGGTCGGTTTTGACTACGTCCACGTGGCCGTGGATGACCACTCCCGCTTCGCCTACGCCGAGGTCCTGCCCGATGAGAAAGGCGCGACCTGCGCAGGATTCCTTACCCGGGCCGCGGCAGCCATGGCAGCCCACGGCGCACCCGTCAAAAGGGTCATGACCGATAATGCCTTCGCCTACCGGCTCTCGAAAGATTTCCAGGACGCACTGACTGCGCTGGGCGCCAAACACATCCTGATCAAACCCCGCCATCCCTGGCAGAACGGCAAAGCAGAACGCTTCAACCGCACCCTCCAGGAAGGCTGGGCCTACCGTCAACCCTTCACCTCAAACCAGGCCCGCACAGACGCTCTGCAGCCTTGGCTAGACTTCTACAACAACCACCGGCCCCACGGCAGCCTCGGAGGCAACCCACCGATCAGCAGGTGCAACCAACCTACTGACTGAGTACA
>NZ_JBHDJA010000061.1:0-1128 GCF_041877125.1 Arthrobacter sp. E44 | reverse complement strand
GGGACTGCTGAAGGTTTAGTTGACAGCTGGGGTTGATAATTTCTTACGCGGCTGAGGCCGCGTTTTTTATTGTCTCAAACTCGATGGGTGTCAGCCGGCCGAGGGCGCGTTGACGGCGTTTGCGGTGGTAGCTGCGTTCGATCCAGGTTGTGATGGCGAGCCGGAGTTCGGCCCGGGTTTCCCATCGTTTCCGGTTCAGGACGTTCTTTTGCAGCAGGGAGAAGAACGATTCCATCGCGGCATTGTCACCGCATGCTCCTACCCGTCCCATTGATCCGCTCAGCCCGTAGGTGTTCAGGGCCAGGACGAACTTTCTGGATCTGAACTGGGACCCTCTGTCCGAGTGGACCACTGTGCCGGCCGGTTTCCTGAGAGCCACGGCGTGGTCCAGCGCGGCAACGGCCAGAGACGCTTTCATCCGCCCGTCCATGGAGTACCCGACGATCCGGTTCGAATGCAGGTCCTTGATCGCGCACAGGTACAGCTTGCCTTCCCCGGTGTGGTGCTCGGTGATGTCCGTCAGCCATTTCCGGTTCGGTGCCGTGGCGCTGAAGTCCCGTTCGATGAGGTCATCGTGGACCGGAGGGCCGGCCTTGAGCGCTGAGCGGCGCCGGCGGTGGATCACCGAGAGGATGCCGTTCTGGGAGCACAGCCGCCAGATCCGGCGTTCACTGGCCACAGGGCCGGGTCCGGCGTTGATCTCATCGGCGATGAACCGGTAGCCGAAGGCAGGATCGTCGCGGTGGTGGTCGATGGCGGCGTTGATCAGGTGGGCTTCTTCCCAGTCCCGGGCGGGCACGGGGTTGGCGGCCCACTGGTAGTAGGCCTGTCTGGAGAAATTCAGTACCCGGCAGGACACTGCCACGGGAACCCTGATCGGGGCGTCCCTGGCAGCCAGCTCGCGGACCAGCGGGTACATCATTTTTTTGGATTGATGTCCCGGGACAGATAGGCCACGGCACGGCGCATGACTTCAGCTTCCTGCTCCAGGAGCCGGATGCGTTTATTGGCCTCCCGCAACTTCGCGGCGTCATCAGACACGGCCCCGGACTGCACGCCATCTTCTCTGTCGGCAATCTTCATCCAGCGGTGCAGGGCAGCAGGTGAGACCCCGAAATCCTTGGCGAT
>NZ_JBHDJA010000060.1:0-1171 GCF_041877125.1 Arthrobacter sp. E44 | reverse complement strand
GAAACCGAAGGAAGATTCGGAGGCTGAGGCCGCCCGTGAGCTGGTGAGGATGGCCCGTGAACAGGGATTGTCTCTGACTGGTCCGGACGGGCTGCTCAAACAGCTGACCAAGACGGTCATAGAGACCGCGTTGGATGAGGAGCTCACGGAGCACCTCGGTTATGAGAAGCACGACGCGGCCGGGAAAGAGACGGGCAATGCCCGCAACGGGACCCGGTCCAAGACTGTGCTGACGGAGACCGCCGGGCCGGTGGGCATCGACGTTCCGCGGGACCGGGCGGGCACGTTTGAGCCGGTCATTGTCCGGAAGCGCCAGCGCCGGCTGAATGGGGTGGACGAGATGGTCCTCTCGCTGTACGCGAAGGGCCTGACAACAGGCGAGATCAGTGCGCACTTCGCCGAGATCTACGGGGCTTCCGTTTCCAAGGAGACCATCTCGCGGATCACGGACAGGGTCCTCGAGGAGATGAACGAGTGGCAGAACCGGCCGCTTGATGAGGTCTACGCGGCGATCTTCATCGACGCCATTGTGGTCAAGATCCGCGATGGTCAGGTCGCCAACCGGCCGATCTACGCCGCCATTGGCGTCACCCTGGACGGGGAGAAGGACATTCTGGGCCTGTGGGCCGGGACCGGCGGCGAGGGCGCGAAGTTCTGGATGAGCGTTCTCACTGACATCAAGAACCGTGGTGTGAAAGACAGCTTCTTCCTGGTCTGCGACGGACTCAAGGGCCTGCCGGAAGTGGTGGGCAATGTCTGGCCGCTGACGACGGTGCAGACCTGCATCATCCACCTGATCCGCAACACCTTCCGACTGGCCTCGAAAAAGGACTGGGACGCGCTCAAACGCGATGTGAAGCCCATCTACACAGCCCCGAACGCCGCGGCCGCCCGGACGGCACTCGAGGAGCTCACGGAGCGGTGGGGCAGGAAATACGGGGCGATCGTCCGGCTCTGGGAGAACGCGTGGGAAGAGTTCATCCCGTTCCTGGACTACGACGTGGAAATCCGGCGCGTGATTTGCTCGACCAACGCCATCGAATCGCTCAACGCCCGGTACCGGCGGGCCGTGAAGGCACGCGGTCATTTCCCAACCGAGCAGGCCGCGCTAAAGTGCCTGTATCTCGTCACCAGATCCCTCGATCCGACCGGTGCCGGCAGGACCCGATGG
>NZ_JBHDJA010000005.1:0-208187 GCF_041877125.1 Arthrobacter sp. E44 | reverse complement strand
AGACACAACCACAACCACCGGAAATAACGGCGACCACGGCTGCACAAAATTTGAAACCAGCCAAAAACACCATGCACACCACGGGGTGGCGGCACAGCACAATCAACCAATCACATTACATAATCGGTATCAACAAACTTGGCACACTATTGAGTTCTCAAACAACAGACACACCCGGCACCACCCAAACCAACGTTCAGGATCGCTCCGGAGCAACTTTTCAAACTTACCCGATCCGGCCCGGCTTTGCAAACCACGTTCCCGCGTCCAAAACCACCAGAATCAGCCCCCACCCACACAGCACGCCACAAAAGCGAACCATTTCCAGGCCGTTCAAAAAAGGGGGGTTGGCCGCTATCTTTCCGCTTCAGCGGCGGCGACTCAGAAAACAATACCCCCACACAACCCCCACCGCAAATCGGCCGTTTCATCCGCAGGATCCGCGGAATCCAGGGGCAGGAAGGGTCATTGGCGCACCCAGGCCGCGCGCCGCCGTCGTAATTCCCCTGTGTGGTCTCCGGCACAGGTGGCGTACCCCGCCGTCTATGCCCACGACCAAGTAGCCCTCCCAGGGGAAACACGTAGTGATTACTCGAGCCGTTGGAAACGGTTCGAACCTAAAGTGATGACTGGAGCTGGCGGCGAAGGTGTTCGCCCGAGACCACGAACGCCTCCCCCAGCCGCCGCCAGCTCCGCACATGACACGGGAACAGGAAAGACGTCCGGCCAGAGCGAACCTCAAGATTGCGGCAATTAGTCCCGATATCGGACAGAGTGCCTTTCGCGTCATCCCTGACGTTCCTAGAGTGTCACTACGGCAATGGCCAGGGGACCGTCCCCAATGGACCAAGCCAAGGGGGACATATGGGCGCAGGTATTCCGAACGCCAACGCGGAAGCCTCCGTCGTGCCGCGTGCGAGGGGTGGAGTTCCTCTTCCTGCCCCGCCGAGGAAGCCCTTGGCAAGACCTCGCGCCATCCAGCAGAATTCCGCTTCCATGCGCAGGGAACATGAAGTACAGCGGCTGATCCGTGACCTCGGCGCCCTCGCAGCCTCGCATAGTCCCCAGACCCCCTAGGACCAAGTCCCGTACGACGCTTCCAACGCGATGGAGGCTGATAAGACCTGCCCGTCCGCCGTGTCCCGGTTCCAAAGACCCTGTTTCCCCACTTTCGCCCGCCCTAGTCTGGCGTCATCGATCACATCAAGGAGGCATTCATGCGCACAGCAGAACCAATGACCGACACCGAGCGGATCCATCGTCTCTCCGAGAACCTCCTGACTCAGTTGTCGAGGGGCAGGGAATGGGCCACGCCGGGCGTCCAGGCTGCGCTCCAGAGAGCAGTGGCCGGGCTGGATACTGGCATTGAGACTGCCTCCCCGCGCCTCCAAGCCATGTTGCGGCGGCTGGCGGATGAGCTGGCCGGAGGAGTAGAGACTCTCACGCCCCGGGTGCAGGAACAGCTGAAGCGCGTCGGCCCGAAAGTGTCTGTGCCGGCGCCAGTACAGACACGACGGCCCGCCGCCAAGGTGTGGTTGTGGATTCTCGGGCTCGCTGCCCTGGCGGCAGGGGCGGCCGTCTGGCGCTCGGCCCAGGCGTCAAAGCAGAAGCCAGCCCCGTCGAGTGAGCAGGAAGCCGGCGGCAACGATCCTAATGTCGACGCGGACCTGACCCCGGGACGAATGTAGGAGCGCCTGTTGGGGAGCCCGCAGGCGAAACCTCCGCGGGCCGCGAGGCGGGTGCCGAGGGCAACGGGTCACTGCCCACACGGACCAAGGTCGCCGGGGATGACCCTCTAACGAGACGAGCCGCGGATGTTCCCACCAGAACAGGAAGCATCCACGGCTCGTCCCTGGGGTAACTACTGACGCCAGCGCGAACGTGAATCTGTAGCCGACGGTTTGCAGGTGTACGTGGCTCCCTTGGCACTCAGCCCGACTGCACCCGCGGGTGAACAAAAAGCACCGGGTGTAACGCCCCCTGCCGGGGCGGGTGCCTGAGCAGGTCCCTGTGCGGCCTTCTGCGCCGCAGCCGCTTGCTCGGCGGCTGCCCTTGCAGCTGCGTCCCGTGCGGCTTGATCCGCTGCGGCTTTTGCCGCGGCAGCCTGGTCGGCCGCGGCCTTGTCGGCGGCCGCCTTGTCTGCAATAGCTTTGTCCGCAGCAGCCTTATTAGCTGCAGCCTTCGCGGCTGCTGCCTGTTCCGCAGCGGCCTTATCAGCCTCAGCCTTTTCGCTGGTGGCTTTCTCCGCGGCAACGTCGTCCAGGCTCTTGACGCCCAAGTGCACTGTGGATCCCTTTTCCGCCTGCGCACCGTTGGCAGGATCCTGGGTAACCACCTGCCAATTGCTCTTGACGATGATCGACTTACCCTTGACGCTGTCCACGGCCTCAACCTTGAAACCAAGCTTTTCCAACTGGTCCTTGGCCTTGTCCAGGGTCAGGTTCACCACGGCCGGGACCACGACTGTCTCCGTTGTTTGCGAAACGGCCGTTGCCGTTGCCGTTGCTGTCGGCTGCGTAGCCGCCTGCTTGCCGCCGCAACCGGTCAGCATGAGACCGGCCAGCACGGCAAGGGCCAGCGTCTTCTTCAACCTGCCAACTGCAGGAACTGTACTTGCTTTCACTTTTCCCCCTAGGAATGCGTGTGATGGTGATGAAAATTTCGCCCGGGTATTCCGGGAAAGACTGGCTTACTCGCAGGCGACACCGTCGGAGTCGCGATCCAGCGCGGGGCGGTAGCCCGGCTGGCCGGCGTAGATCGGTGCAGCTCCTGCGGCCCTCGCCGCACTGCAGTTCGCGTAGTAGGCAGCAGCAGGTGCCGGAGCAGGCGCAGCAGGTGCCGGAGCGGCCGGGGCCGGTGCAGGCGCAACGGCCGCCGGCGCGGGAACCGGGGCAACAGGCGCAGGTGCCGGCGCAACTGCCGCAGGTGCAGGTTCAGCCGCAACAGGGGCCGGAGCCGCAGCCTGCTGGTTTGTCGGGGCCAACTGGCCAGCGCAGTCGCCCAGGATCCGGGCCATAGCGTCGTGTTCGGCCTGGGTGACCCACAGCGAGTACGTCGCCTTCACGGAGATCTGGCGCGCCACGTACTCGCACCGGAAGCCCTTGTTCGGTGGCAGCCAGGTGGCCGCGTCGCCGTCGCCCTTCTTGATGTTGGTGGGCCCATCGGTGGCCTGCAGGTTCAGCGGGTCATTCGCAAACGCCGTCCGCTGTTCCGGGGTCAGCTGCTGGGCGCCCTTTTGCCACGCATCGCTGAGCGCCACTACGTGATCGATCTGCACGGCGCTGCTGGTGCCGGAGCCCCGAACAAAGCTGATGGTGGTGCCCGTGTAGGGATCCGCGAGGGTGCCGGACTGCACCTTGCACGGCACACTGTTCGTGTACGTGATGCCGGTGAGGTCGCGCTTGAGGATGTCGTTGCGGGTATCGCAGCCGTTGCGGTCAACGTCCGCCCACGCTTGGCCGAACCGCGCCCTGTCATACCCCGTCTTTGGGGCCCGGCCCTTGATGGGAAGGGTCGCCAGCACATCCATTGCTTTGGTGGCATAGGCCGGCTGCGCGTTCGGCGCCGTGGCAGTGACGCCGGCGGCAAGGACGTACGGATTCTCCGGGTCCAGCGGTTCCCCGGTTTCCTGCGCGGTGGGAGTTGGCGCGGACGACGGCGACACCTTGGGTGTTGCGGTGGGGCTTGCCTTCGCCGGGGCTGCCTTGGCCGTGCTCTCCGACGATGCCGCCTCAAGGTCCGCGCTGGCAACACGCGGCAGGGCGACGGCACCACCAATGAAGAGTGCCAGCGACGCAACGACAGCGACAGCGCCGGCCTTCCGGTTCGCTGGAAGCCAAGCCCACGAGCGGCGTCCCGTGAGGAGGACATACAGGCCGGTGAGTGCGAGTGAAATGGCCAGGACGACCAAGGCAGCGCCGAATCCGCCGCTTGCTGCTCCGAGGAGCATGAACAAGGCGGTAATAGCGCCAACAATAAAAGTTGAAGCGCGGGGTTTCCGCGGCGGCTTCGGTGCCGGCGCGAAAGAGGCAAACCCGGGAAGGGTTTCGTAGTCGGACATTCATTCCCCGTTTATGAGGGGCGACAATTGCTGATGCCCCTTCATTTGCCGGGCCTGCTGCTAAGCCTGGCAAAACTCATCACCGAGGAGCCTATGCGTCCTGCGAGGCTGGAAAGCTGCGCGGCTGCGATACTCGGCGAACATTCAGCCAGTCTTGATGCGACCTTGAGGAAAGGTGTCGCAATTGGCATTCGGGGCTTAACAATTAACCGCGATGTTCACGACGGCGATGCCCCACATGTGGCTGCCATTCCCCGCAGCAAAAAGCAGGGATAAAGTGGCCCGCATGCAAATGCGCCTTGAAGTTGTCCAGGTCCCGGTGTCCGACGTCGACAGGTCCAAAGCGTTCTACACAGAAAAGCTGGGCTTCATCCTGGACCACGACGTGGAGCACATCCCCGGCATGCGCGTGGTCCAACTGACTCCCCCGGGCTCGGCCGCATCGGTGGTCATCGGCACCGGGATGACCACCATGACGCCGGGCAGCCTGGAAGGACTGCAGCTGGTGGTTCCCGACATCGCTGCAGTCCGAAGCGAGCTGGTCCGGCGCGGCGCAGATATCAGTGAGATCCAGGACCTCGGCGGCGTCCTCTTCGCCTACTTCAGCGACCCGGATGGCAACCGTTGGGTGATGCAGGGACAGACGCAGCAGCACATCCGGGACGCCCACAAGGCCTAGGAAGAATCCGCCCCAGCCTCCCGCACGTCCTGGACGACTTCGTTGTGGCGCAGGAACCACGGCTTGAACGGCGGGTCGAAGCGGGCGAACCGGGGCGGCCCCACCGGCGTCAGTCCCGCCAGCGTAAGGGCGGCCTGCAGACCTTTGTTGCGCTTCTCAAACGCAGAGTCGGAGCCGCCGCCAGAGAATCCCACTACTGCGGCGAGGGAACCCGGCACCCCGCGCACCCTGACCTTTGGGTCGGTGGGTGCAGGGGCGGTTTCAGCCGTCACGCCCGCCGGGAGCACAAAGGCCACCGTGAATTCAGCAGGCTGTCCGGAACCGGGCAGCGGACCGCTTTGGAGCACCGGGGCGGTCATGGCCAGCTTCTGCGGGCCCAACCGCGGCTCCTGCAACACGGGGGCGGTCATGGCCAGTTTCTGCCGGGCAGTGTTGTTGCCGCTGATGTAGTTGAAGAGATACCGGAAGGCGGCGTTGCCGGCGCGGTCAAAGCTGGCTGTCACCGTCACCTCGGCCACGACATAGTCCGGGTAACGGCGCAGTTCAAAGTGCGGATAGCGCCGGACCAACTCATAGGGCTGCTGCTCGGTCATAGTGGAGCCGAGCTTACGCCGGTCGGACGGGCGCGGCCAGGCCGAAGGGCACTACCAGGCCGGGGTCACCCGACTCCCTTCGTTGCCCGCCTCCGGAAACGGCCGCGCACGGCGGAAACTCCACGCAGGACGGCAGCCAGGACCCCAATGGCACCGAAGATCATCGTCAGGAGAACGCCCACACCACGGAACCACACACCGTCACTCTCGTACCCCGCCACAATGGCCTGGCTCGGATCGTCTTCGGCATAAAGCACCGTTGCGTCGCCGCCAACTACGGGGTGTTGGTCATGTTCCACGGCCGCGAATGTCCGGTGAGGCGACCCATCCGCCGTCGTAAAATCCACGGTGATCCGCCGCTGGGAAGCCTTGGTGACATCGTCGAAATCCACGATCGTTCCGGTCGCCTGCGAACCCGTCCGCGCGAGCTCCTCATCAGCGTTGATCATCAGGCTGCCCACGACGATGAGGATTGGACCCAGGCAGAGGACCAGGACGGTCACCGCCAGGTTCACTATCCCTTTCCACGACAACTTCGATCCGCGGCCCGCGTCAGTTCTTCCCCCAGTCACGGGTCCCATTCTGCCGGAATATGTTGCCAAGCCCACGCTGCCCCCTATTGCCCTTTGGTAAGCAAGCGAAGCATAATAGTTAGCAGAACTAATTAGCATTGCTAAGGAACGTCCCGCAGGAGGCGCACCCGCTTACATGCCACCCACCCAAAGCAAAAACACCGCAACCGTCGACCCCACCGCTCCCGACACGCTCGCCATCGATCTCCGCACCGCCGTGATGCGCACTTCGCGCCGGCTCCGCGTCGAGGCCACCGGCGACGCCATCACCCCCGGCCAGTACACCGTCCTCGCCCTCCTGAACGGCAACGGCCCCAGCACGCTGCGGGACCTGGCCAAAAGCGAGCACGTCCAGGCACCATCCATGACCAGGATCGTCAACGCGCTGGCGGACCAGGGCTTCGTCACCAGAAGCGCCGATCCCGACGACGGCAGGCAGGTCCGTGTGGACATCACCGACGCCGGCAGGACAGTTTTGGAAGAGGCACGGAGCCAGCGGACCGCCTGGCTGGCCCAACGCGTGGCGGGCCTCAGCGAGGAAGACCGGCTCATCCTCAGCCGCGCAGCCCGCATCATGCAGGAAATGAGCGGCAAGTGAGCGCAATGTTCCGGGCCCTCGAAAACCCCAACTACCGCATTTGGGCCAGCGGTGCGATTGTCTCCAACATCGGCACCTGGATGCAGCGGGTGGCACAGGACTGGCTGGTGCTGACCGTCCTCACCGACCACTCGGGTGCCGCCGTCGGCCTCACCACGGGCCTGCAGTTCCTGCCCATGCTGCTGTTCGGCCCCTACGGCGGCGTGCTGGCGGACCGCTACCGCAAGCGCATTATTCTCATGTGGACGCAGCTGGCCATGGGGTTCACCGGCCTCGCCATCGGGCTCCTGGTGGTCACCGGCACCGCCCAGCTGTGGCATGCCTATGTGGCGGCGTTCTGCCTCGGCCTGGCCAGCGCGGTGGATGCCCCCGCGCGGCAGGCCTTTGTTTCCGAACTGGTGGGCCAGGAAAACATCTCCAACGCGGTGGCCCTGAACTCGGCATCATTCAACACCGCCAGGCTCACAGGCCCGGCTATCGCCGGCGTCCTCATCGCTTGGGTGGGCACCGGCCCGGTGTTCCTGCTCAACGCCGCCAGCTTCGCTGCCGTCCTGGTTTCGCTGTTCCGGATCCGTGTCACCCAACCCGCCCCCGCCCCAAAGGGAGAGCGCAACAAGCACCAGGTGGCCGAAGGCGTCAGGTACGTGCGCCGCAGGCCGGACCTGATGCTGATCATGGTCCTGGTGGGCATCCTGGGCGCGTTCGGCATGAATTTTCCCGTCATCAACTCGTTGATGGCCACCACTGAATTCAGCATGGGCCCAAGTGAATTCGGGCTCCTCGGCTCGATCATGGCCGTGGGCACGCTGGCCGGAGCCCTCCTGGCGGCACGCCGCTCCGGACCCCGGCTGCGGTTCCTGCTGGGCGGGGCACTGGGACTGGGAATCTTCACCATCCTGGGCAGCATTGCGCCAACGTTCTGGGTTTACGCCGCCATCCTGATTCCCGTGGGCTTGGCGTCCATTACCTTCCTGAACAGCTGCAACACCAGCATTCAACTCTCGGTGGAGCCGCGATTCCGCGGCCGTGTACTGGCCCTGTACCTGGCCATCCTCCAGGGCGGCACCGCCATAGGTTCACCGCTGGTCGGCTGGATCGGAAGCCAGTTCGGGGCCCGTTGGTCCGTCGCGGTGGGCGGCATCGTGGTGCTGCTCGCAGGCATCGCCGCCGTTGTCGCGGTCACCAGGCGGAACCGGCTCACCCTTCGGGGCGCGCTCCGCCTGGCCTTGGGTCGGCGCGAGCCCGCGGTGCAAGGGCCGGGCAGCTGACCGACCTTAGTCCCCCGATGCCGGCAGGAGCGCTGCGCGGCGGGCGATTTCCTCGTTGACAGAAAGCAGGAGTTGATTAGCGGGGCCGGGTCCATCCGAAGGGGTGGACTGCTCCAGTGCATGCCGCAGCAGGAGCAGGTCGGCGGCCGGAACGAGCGGCCAACGCCGGAAGGCATGGAATCCCCTGCCTTTTGCGGTGGTAGCGGGTCGGATTTTTCCGGTAGGCGGTTGGCCTGCAGCGTTCATCAGCAGCTCTCATGAGTGACTTGCCAGCTGACTGCTCAACCACGGGTAGGGACAAGATAACGAGAAGAGGGCGGTCACGCCACCCATTTCTACAAGCCGTGGATTTATGACGGGCTCTTCCCCACGATGTCCACCGAGATTTCGACCACCGGGGTTGTTCCCTTGTTCTCCAACCAGTGGGTAGTGTGCCGGTCCTCCTTCCAGCCCACACCGGGCCCATACTCGTTGACAGCGCCGTCCCGGTGCTCCGTGACAGTCCCCTGCAGGACGTAGACGGTCCCGGGCCGGCCCTTATGGTCATGGAGCGGGCCGAAGACGCCCCCCGGTTCGATGGTTATCATCCTCATCCGCAACTGACGGCCTTCCATGCCATCGATCTCGCCGCCAAGGTCGACAGTTGCCAGCAACTCCACCGCAACGCCCTTCGCATCAGGCACCGCTTCGTCCCCGCCCATTGCCCTTCCTTTCCTTTGCACCGCTTACGACGGCGGCGCCGGCCTGCCGCTGCCACGCACCCGGGTGCGGGTGCTTGGGCGGCACGTGCCGGCGTCGTACTTCTCTGGGCTGAGCCTGCAACTGCAGGCCCCGGCCGTCAAGACGGAATCGAGGAAATGTTGAGGATATTGCCCTCGCTGTCCATGAACCAGGCACCCTTGCCCATGCCTTCCATGGTGGCGATGCCGTTCTCGGTCTTCAGGCCCGGCATGTCGTAGTCCTCAAAGACCACGCCGCGAGCCCGCAGTTCTTCCACTTCCTTTTCCACATCATCGACGCCCCAGGACATCTGGGTGTTCTTGGCGGAACCTGCGTTGTCCGTCCGGTACAGCAGGAACCCCGTTCCCTTGCCGCACCGGTAGATCAGATTCTCGTTTTCGATGGTCTGTGCCGGTTCAAGGCCCAGCTTGTCCCGGTAAAACTCCCTGGCCCGGTCAATGTCCTTGGCAGGCAGAACAGCCATGAGTTCCTTATCTTTGAGCATGACAACAAACCTCCTTGCGGTGTGATGGCGTTGCTCTCCCCCGAAGACGGCCCGGCCCTCGCCGGACCTCGTGGCCGTCCTTCCCGCCGACTGCCGGGCGGCCACCCGAAACCCCGCTTTGAAGCGGTGGCAGCAGCCATCGAACGCGGGGTCCCCGAAGTCTACGAAGCCATTATGGAACCGAAAACCGCGGGGCGAAATAGGGGATTTTTTTGGGGCTGCAGCCGGGTCCGGCGGCTATTTTCGTGCCGCGCGGACGGCCTTGCGCACCGCAGAACCCGCCGCCGAGACAAGGGGAACCAGGCATACCAGGGCAGCTATGGTGTTGGGGCGGAAGGCCGGTTTTCCGTTCACCGTGCGGTAGACGCCGAGCGGCACAACGAAGCCGCCACCTCCTCCCCCGGACGCCCCTTCTTCTGATTCCGTGCCACCGCCGAAGCCGAAGGACACCAGCGCGACGGGCACGATTTCCTCGCCACCCAGGTTCACAGGGGTTCCATAGGCGCGGGTAACGCCCATGTTCTTAAAGGACTCGGCAAGGGATGCAAGAGTGTCAGCCATGGCCTTACCTTAGGAACTGCCAAGTCCGGGGAGAAGGTCCATAAGTCCCGCCGACGCTGTCAGCTCTTCCCCTACTTGCGGATTTCGGCGATTCGAAGCCGCACGATGTCCTTCACCACGTCCTCAGGAACAGGGTGGCCGGCGGAGAAGCGGATGGTGCCTTTGGACAGCGAAAAGCCTTCAAGCCGGTCCGCCACCGCCTCAACGACGTTGCCCGAGAACGGAAAGATGGAAAGGTGCGTTGCGGCAACCGCCACCGCGAAAAGCGGCTTTCCGTCCAACTTCAGGGCGGGCATCCCGTAGCTCATGCCCTCAGTAGCGTCAGGAGCCAGGGACCGGGCAACGCCGACCATGTGTTGCAGGCAGCCGCGGTCAGGTTCGTGCATCCCGGCCAGTGCGTCGTCCACCACGCCCATCGAAAGCGTCAGCCCTTCCTGGCCGCCACCGCAGATGCCAGCGCTGCCAGCCCCCGCTCATAGTCGGCACCCACCATCTTGTCCATGTCCATGAACAGGGCGAACACCTTGCCCAGGCCCTTGTTCTCCCCCGTCATCCGCCAGGTCACCTCCGTACCCGTGTCCACGGGGGTGAAGCTGAACGTCGTGGGATTCAGTGCCTTGAACGGCCTGGTGAACTGGAGCCGGATCCGGATCAGGCTGGCGGGTATGGATTCGGTGATCTCCATGGTGCCGCTGCCCGCCTTACGGTTGCCCCGCCACTCATACCCCGCGCCCTCTCCGGCCTGGCTGCCGAAGTAACGCCGGTTCATGGAGGGATCAATCGTTTCCCACGGGGACCAGGCCGCCCATTCATGGAAGTTGTTGACCAGCGGAAAGACCTCCTCCGGAGCAGCAGGAATCACAGCAGTACGGCGGACTTCAAAAGCGGACATGGCCCCAGCATAGGATCGGGAGCCACCACACTGAAGACCTTCGTTACGGAAGGACGACGTTTACCGGGTCCTTGCCTTCGAGCAGCAGCCCGATCTGCTTCCGGAGCAGCCGGACCATCCGGGGGAACATGGCAGAGCTGGCGCCGCCCACGTGCGGGGTGATGAGCACGCCGGGGGTGGTCCACAGCGGATGGTCGGCCGGCAGCGGTTCCGGATCGGTCACGTCCAAAGCAACCCGGAGGCGGCCGGTCGAGGCCTCGGCGAGCAGGGCATCGGTGTCCGCTACGGGACCGCGGGCCACGTTGACCAGCAAGGCCCCGTCCGGCATGGCCGCCAGGAACTTGGCGTCCACCAGCTTTTCGGTCTGCTCACTCAGGGGAACACTGACCACCACGATCTCGTGCAGGGGCAACTGCTCGTAGAGCGCATCGATCCCGTAAATGGTTCCGCGTTCGTCTTCCCGCTCCCGGCTGGCCACGCGGGTGACCTCGGTTTCGAACGGCAGGAGCCTTGCCTCGACGGCCTTGCCGACTCCCCCGTAGCCAACCAGCAGCACGCGCCGGTCTGCCAGGCTGGGGCGCTGGCTATTGTCCCAGGTCCCGGTCTCCTGGTTCCGGACAAAGTCCGGGATCCCACGCTGGGAGGCCACCATCATGCCCACGGCGAGCTCCGCCGTCGACGTCTCATGCACTCCGGCCGCGTTGGCGAACGTGACGCCTGCCGGCAAGACCGAGGCGACGCCGTCGTACCCGATGGACTGGCTCTGCACCAGGCCGACGTCGACTCCTTCCAATGCGGCGAGCGCCATCGGCTTGCCCATATAGGCCGGAACCAGCAGGTCAAACCGCCCTTCCGGTGCCGGCTCCGTCAGGTCCCAGCGGACAAACTCGACGCCGTCAATCGGCTCGAGCGCGTCAATGAGCCTTTGATCGGGCAGGCACACGCGCAACCGGGCGCTCATGCGGCGACCATCAGCTTGGTGTTTTGTGCAGGGCGACGGGTGCTCATGCGGCCTCCAGGGTTCCGGGCCCGGCTTCTCGTATCGGGCGTTGAAGTTCCACAAACTAACCTACCGGCAGATGCTCCAAGCTCCGTCTCCTTCACCATAAAACAGGGCCGCGTGAAGCAGTGACGGGGTACCGTGTCACGTCTGTGACAGGCCTTTTGGTCCGGTAAATTTAATGGAGGAATTGTCCGGCGAGCCGAGCCGCATTCCAAGCCCTCCCCCTTGAATGGACCGCACCCCCATGTCTTCCGCGATTTCCGCGCCGTCCCCTACCCGTTTTCCCTACGCCGCGATGGTGGTCCTTGCCACCATCGCGTTTACTGCCATCACCACCGAGCTCCTCCCGTCCGGGCTGCTGCCACAGATCAGCACCGGCTTGGGCGTGTCCGAGCCGGTAGCCGGATACCTGGCTGCGGCCTACGCCGCCGTCATTGTGGTCACGGTGGTACCGGCGGCGCGTCTGCTGGGGAAGATCCCGCGGCACGCCCTGCTGGTGGGTCTGGTCCTGACATTCGCGCTCAGCAACGCACTGGTGGGACTGGCGCCGGACTTCACCTCCGCGATGATCGCCAGACTGGTGGGTGGCCTGGCGCACGGATTGCTCTGGACCACCATGGCACCGTTCGTGTCACGGGTGGTGCCGGCGGACAAGGTAGGCAAGGCCCTGGCCATCGTGTTCAGCGGCAACAGCCTGGGCCTGGCCATCGGAGCACCGGTGGGGACGGCGCTGGGCGGGTTCCTGGGCTGGCGTGCCGCGTTCATGGTGCTCGCCGGGTTCGGCGTGGTCCTGACCGTTCTGGCATTCTGGCTGCTCCCCCGCGTCCAACGCATCAGCGACGCCGCCCGCCCCTCCCTGCGTAAGGCGATCGGCCAGCCCGGCGTGAAATCAGTGGCGGTCGCCTGGCCGCTGCTGGTGCTGGCCCACTTTGCCCTGTTCACGTACATCGCGCCGTTCATCCGTGAAGCGAACCTGCCGGACTACGCCACCAGCCTCTCCCTCACCGTTCTGGGCGGGTCCGGCCTGCTGGGCATCTGGATCGCCGGGCTCACGGTGGATTCCCGTCCCCGGCGTTCGCTGTTGCTGACGACGGCGGCAATCGCCGCATCGATGTTCCTCCTGCCCCTGGCCGTGGGGAACCTTCCCGTCGCCCTGGTGTTGATGACTGTCTGGGGTGCCGGCCTGGGCGCCATCGGTATCTACAACCAGTCCGCGATCCTGCGTGCAGGCGGCGAGTACAGCGAGGCAGCCAACGGACTCACTGTCCTCACCATCCAGTTGGGCATCACCGTCGGCGCCCTCTACGGTTCGGCCGCCCTGGTGGTTGGCGGACCGCTGCTGGTTCCGGCCGCCGCGGCGATCCCGGTGGTGGCGGCGTTCGTCATCACCCTTGCCGGGAAGAGGTACGCCTACCCTCCGGGCCCGCGGGAGCGGATCTGGCTGGAGCCCCGCCCCATCAACGACAAAGTCGAGGATCCCGCCTAGCCCCCGCATCGACTGCTCCCCAGGGTCTCCTGGCCTTCGCAAGCTTGCCCGGGCACCTGCATCGACTGCTCCGTAGATGTCGTTTTCAGCCTTCAGAACGACAAGTACGGAGCAATCGATGGTAAGAATTATGACAAATTAGTCACGAGATTCTTGGAAACCCGTAACCTCCATGACCTGGATTTCGATTCATTAAGTGCGGGGGCAACTCCGCGGAAGTTGAACGCAATCGCAAAATTCGTCAACGGAGGGTCTCATGTCTTTCTTCACCTTTTCAGGCAACAAGCTCGCCATGACCGTGCTGGCGGCAGGCGCGCTCGCGGTCGGCGGAACGGGAGTTGCCGCGATGGCAGAATCATCGCCGGACACGCCGTCCGTCCTTGCGGAAACGGAATCGCCGTCGCCGAGCCCCACGGCAACCGAAACTGAATCACCGTCGCCAAGCCCCACCGCGACGGAAACCGAATCCCCGGAGCCGACTCCCACGGAAACCGAGACGGAGGCTCCGGACCCGACACCAACGGCGACGGAAACGGAGTCGCCGGAGCCCGCCCCTACGGAAACGGCAGACCCTGAACCGTCACAGACATCCACGCCGGCAGGACCTGACGCTTTCGGCCCTGCCGCCTTTGGCCTGTGCAACGCGTTCACCAATGGCGGCCTCGGAACGACGTCCACGGCCTACGCAGCCCTGGTCCAGGCAGCCGGCGGGGAAGGCAGCGTTGGCGCCTATTGCGCCACTGTTGCTGCTCCCCGAGGCGGCGAGGACGGCAGCGATGAGACTGCAACCACCGAGCAGGGCCAGGTGCAACAACAGCAGGTAAAGGAGCAGCGCCAGGCTGCACCCGCCTGGAACGGCGGCGGCCACCAGGCCGCCGGCAATGGCGCCAAGCACGGCGGACATCGGTAGCCTGCCGGCGATGTGCGGTTGCGCCGGGACTTTGAATGTTCCGGCGCAACCACCCATCCGGCGATTGCTGCAAGCGAATCTGCCGCAGGGGGGCGGATGCAGAGGATTGAGCACGAGGCAGAGCGGACCGGCCAGACGGACGAAAGCCGTTTCTGTGCTGCCTACCGTGAATTTTCACCCGGGGTGCTCAGCTACCTCCGTGCCCGCGGCGTCGAGGATCCCGAGGGCCTGACCCAGGAGGTCTTCCTTGCCCTCTATCCGCAGCTCGGCGATGTCCACGGCGGGGTGAAGGGAGTCAAATCCCTGGTCTTCTCCATCGCGCACGCACGCTATGTGGACGAGCACCGGCGGAGGCTCAAAGCGCCCCAGACCACCGATTACGACCCCGCCCAGGACCCGCGGTGCAGCAGCTCGGCAGAAGATGAACTTCTGGCGGTGGAAAACTCAGGCAACGTCAAAGCACTGCTAAACGATTTGCAGCAGGACCAGCAGGAGGTGATTGCGCTGAGGATCGTGGCTGACCTTTCGGTGGAAACGACGGCGGAAATCATGGGCAAGACACCGGGGGCCATCAAACAACTGCAGCGCCGGGCGCTCTGCCGGCTGCGCAAGCTCCGCACCTCATTACGGGAGGACCGGTCATGACAGGGAAAGAGCACTCAAGGCAGGAACGCAGGCTGGATGACGAACGCGCTGTCCAGGAACTGCTGGAAGAGGCTGGCCTCACCGACGATCCGTATCTCCGGGATGTGCTGCTTCAGGTCCGGGAGCTCAAGGTTTCCGATGTCCCCGCGCCGTCCCCACGGCTCATGGCACTACTGGCTGCGTCGGAAACGACAGGCGTGGTCCGCCTGGAAACTGGCAAGCTCCGAAAGAAAAAGCGGGTGGTGCTCACCACGCTGGCGGTGGCCGCGTCGTTTGGTATCGCGGGCGGCGCCGCGGCGGGAGACGGGGATCTCCGGCGTGGAGCTGAGGGAAGCATCAGCACCGTATTGGGGTGGTTCACCCCACCGTCGCCCGCCGCTCCCTTGCCCGTTCCGGGACCGGAACCGGAGGCAACCAGCCCGCCACCCGCCGTCGTACGTGTTTTCCCGCAAGCCCCTACGCCCAGCACTCCGCCCGTTTACGTGCCTGGCCAGGCACCGGAAACTTACCCTTCGCAGGCGGGACCCGGGGAGGTTGAAGGGCCAGCCGACCCGGCTGCAACCGGCCAACCCGACCCCGGCGCCCAGGAGGCCGTTCCCCTGCCCGGTGTGGCAAAAGGCCCTGCCAAGGGACCGGCGTCAGACGCGCCGGGACCACCAGCACAACCTCCAGCAGCAGGAGAGCCGGGAGCCGCGAGGCCGGATCCCCCTGGCCGGGCAGCAAGCGGAGGACCGGCTGGAGGCAACACCGTGGACAAGCCGGCCCCAGCCGCCGGACCCGGAAATAAACGGGCTCCAGCGCGCTAACAGCACGTGGTGGGAGCTGCCGGACCGGGTCAGTCGCGGTACTTTGCCACCGTGAACAGGAAGGTGCAGTCCTCTTCGGCGTGCAGGCTGTGCAGGCCGGGCGGGACAATCAGCAGGTCGCCGGTCTTGCCCTGCCAGGACTCCCCGGAGGCCTTGAGGCTCACGCAGCCCTGGATCACGAAGACCGTGGCGTCCCCGGGGTTCTGGTGCTCGCTGAGCTGTGTTCCGGCTTTCATGGCCATGACGGTCTGCCGGAGGATCTTCTCATGCCCGCCGTAGACGGTGTCAGCAGCACGGCCGTTGGTGGAGGCGAGAGCAGCCTCGAGCTGCTGCCGGGCCAGCGCGTCGATCGATATCTTCTGCATGCGCCCAAGGGTACCCGCGTTCTTCCCGAAGGGGACTCGGTTGGGGCCCCTGCGGTCGGCACCGCTGAGCGGCAGTGCCCGGCAATCCCCTTCCGTGGGGATGGAGCAACAGCGGCGCCGCTCCTAATCTTCGAAGCATGAACACCGCAGCACAGATCTTCGCGGTACTCGCCGCACTCATCTATATCTTCGTGTTTCCGGTGGAGAGCTTCCTTCTTCGACGCAGCCGGTGGGCGCAGAAGTTCCTGAGCACACCGCCCGAGAATGTGTCCGCCGTGATGATGTGGGCCATTCCCACCGGGTACAAAAACCTGGTGATCGCGCTGGGCGTCATCGCCGGGGTGGTCGCCGCCAACTCGGGCCAGCTCGTGGTGGGTTACACACTGGTGGCCTACTGCTGCGCCAACATGGTCCTCACCGCGCCCACCATGCTGCTGGCAGACCTCCAGGGGCATTACCCCAGGAAGTGGGAGAGCGTTCCGGGGACCCTCGCCGCCACGGTTCCAGCCCTGCTGGCCCTGCTCCTCCTGCCCCTGGGGCCCTAGCGGCGGCAGTGGACACGCCACGGCAGTCCCCCGATTTCGACGGCCCGGCAACGGCTTGATAAACGTTAAGAGATGCTAGATGTCCTGAACCCCGCCCTGCCCTTTATCGCCGTGGCCTTGGCGGTGCTGGCCGGACTCGCACTGTCCTGGCTGCTCCGCAAGGTGGTCCTCCGCCTGAACCGGAAACGGCCTGAGCTGCAGGCCACCTCCCGGGTGGCCCGCCAGCCGCTGCGGCTGGCGCTGTGCCTTGTGGGCGTCCGCACTGCGCTGGGCCTGACGGTGGGAAGCGAAAGCTGGCACGCCGCCGTCGACCATTTCCTGCTGATTGCCCTCATCGGTGCCCTCGCCTGGCTGGTCATTGCGGTGCTGCTGATCGTTGAGGCCGTGGTGCTGAACCGGCACAGCGTGGACGTGGCGGACAACCGGCGGGCGCGGCGGCTTCGCACGCAGATGATCCTGGCCCGCCGGATTGCCGTGGCGCTGGTGGTGGTGCTCGCCCTCGGCAGTACCATGCTGACCTTCCCCGCCATCCAGGCGCTCGGTGCCGGACTGCTGGCATCCGCCGGCGTGATCTCCATCGTCGCCGGCCTGGCCGCACAGACGTCCCTGGTGAACGTCTTCGCCGGTATGCAGCTGGCCTTCACCGACGCCATCCGCGTGGACGACGTGGTGGTGGTGCAGAAGGAATGGGGCCGGATCGAGGAAATCACGCTCACCTACGTGGTGGTGCATCTTTGGGATGACCGCCGGCTGATCCTGCCCTCGACCTACTTCACCACCACGCCGTTCGAGAACTGGACCCGCCGCCAGTCCGAGGTGATGGGAACCGTGGAGTTCGACCTCGACTGGCTCCCCCCGTGGAGGACATGCGCACCGAGCTTCGCCGGGCCCTGGCCGGCACCGAGCTGTGGGACGAACGCGTGGGAGTCCTGCAGATTACCGATGCCACCGGCGGGTTCGTCCGCGTCCGGATCCTGGTGAGCGCCGGGGACAGCGCCGCGCTCTTCGACCTGCGCTGCCTGGTGCGCGAAACCATGGTCACCTTCCTCCAGCAGAACCACCCGGAGGCCCTGCCGCACCAGCGCTGGGAGCAGGCAGCGGACAGGAATCCAGCGGACGACGGCGGCACGGGCAACCGGCGCCGGTCACCACTGCGCGGGCTGGGGTCCCCCGCTGCCGCGGGTTCCCGCGCAGCCGATCCGCACGAGTCGCAGCTGTTCACCGGTTCCATTGAGGCGGTGGAGCGGTCGCGCGCCTTCTCCGGACCGGGTGAGGAGGTCTTCGAGGAGCGCGACAGGAACCTGGCCTCCCGAAACTGAGTTCGCCTCGAAAAACCCTTGATAGGTGACCAATTGGTCACCTATCATTGCTGCCATGGACGACGTGTTCAAGGCACTCTCCGACCCCACCCGCCGGGACCTGCTCGATGAGCTGTTCCGCGAGGACGGCCAGACCCTGAGCGCACTTGAGGCACGGTTCGACATGACCCGGTTCGGGATCGCCAAGCACCTCCGCATCCTGGAGGACGCCGGGCTTGTGGTGACCCGTCGTCGCGGACGGGAGAAGCTGCACTTCCTGAATCCGGTTCCCATCCGGCTGGTCCACGACCGCTGGGTCAGCAAATATGCAGAACCATGGGCCGCTGCCCTCAGCGACCTCAAATCCAGATTGGAAAGTCCCATGGAAAAGATCTTTGAGATTTACATCAAGACCACGCCCGAACGGCTCTGGGAAGCCATCACGGACAGCGACATCCGCAGCAAGTACCAGTTCGGCAACACCCTTGAGGCCGACTGGTCCCCCGGCGGCCGGTTTGTCATGGGCAACCCGAAGGCAGGGGCAGCGCTGGGCGAAGGCGAGAACCTTGAGGTGGACCCGCCCCGCCGACTGGTCCAGACCATGCGGGCGCTATGGGGCGAGGACGTTAAGGCTGAGGGCACGTCCAAAATCACCTGGGAAATCGAGCCGGTGGGCGATTCCTGCCACCTCACCGTCACCCACAGCGACTTGCGAGAAGGCGCCAACGAACAGCTCTACGGCGGTTGGCCGATGATCCTGTCCGGCCTGAAGACGTGGCTGGAGACCGGCGAGAAGCTCACCACGCCCGGCTCGCTGATGTACACGTAAAAGGCACGGGCATACGTGGAAGGCGCGACGGCGGCGGCCGCCCCGAGGTGGGACGGCCGCCGTCGTGGAGGTACTTCCGGGACTACGTCCGGGGAATGCGGACGATGGCAGGGCCGGGCCGGTCGGGTGACAGGGTGACTTTGAGTCCATCTGCAGCGGCCTCGACAGTTCCGCCGGGCCCCTCCACCGATGCCCGCGCCACGTCGAACCCGCCCGCGTCCAGCTTCAAGGCGGCTTCCGTTCCGTCGTCCAGCGAGTCAACGAAGGCCACCACCTCCGTTCCGCGGTCCACCCAGCGGATCCAGGAGTCACCGCCGCTTGCCCCCGGACCGTCCTGAAGCGGGCGGGCCCCCACGAGGTACTGCTTGGCGGTGGCCATCCACTTTCCGAGGTCGGTCAGGGCATTGCGCTGGATTTCGGGGATGGTGCCGTCAGCCCGCGGACCGACATTCAACAGGAAGTGGCCGCCACGGGATACGACGTCCGTCAGGTGGCGGGCCAACTGTTGGCCCGTCAACGACTGCTCCGGGCCTTCCACCTGGTTGTAGCCGAAGGAGAATCCGATGCCCCTGCAGTTCTCCCACTCGGATTCGGACTCGTTTTCCCTGGCGGCTTCGTACTCGCTGGTGCCGTAATCCTGGTGGGTAGCGCCCCAACGGTCGTTGACGACCCCGTCCGGAACAGCGGAGTAGAAGTGCTCAAACAGCGTTCCCAGCCCATGCTCGCCAAAGTGCTTGCCGGCGTCGGGCCATTCAATGTCGTTCCACAGGACGTGGGGACGGTACTTGTCCACCAGGTCCACTACGTGGTTGTAGGCGTACTCCGCGTAGCCGGCGTCCTTGGGGCGGGACGTATCGTGGACGCTTTCGCTGGTGGTGTGCGGCGGGAAGGGGCGCACGTGCCAGTCCAGGCCACCGGAGTAGTACAGGCCCAGCTTCAGCCCCTTGTCCTCCACGGCACGGGCAATCTCGCCGATCAGGTCCTTGCGGGGACCACGGTGGACCGTGTTCCGCTCCCCCGTGCCCGGGGCGTCCCAGAGGGCAATGCCATCGTGGTGCTTCGTGGTGGGAACCACGTAATCAGCTCCGGCGGATTTGAACAGCTCCACCCAGTCCGCCGGATCGAACTGTTCGGCCTTCCACTGGTCCAGGAAGGCGTCATAGTCCTCGCCCCCAAACTCTTCCTGGTGGTGCTGCTGGGCAGGGCTGCCGTGAATGCGGATGGTGTTGTAGTACCACTCGGCGTAAGGGTTGTGCTTGAACCACTCGTGATCATCTATGGTGCCAAGGGCGCCGATCGGCTCCGCCCAGGCGGGGACGGAGTAGGCGCCCCAGTGAATGAAGATGCCGAAGGGGGAATTCTGGAACCACTCCGGGACTGGCCGGGATAGGTTGTCCCACTCTTCAGGCGTGGCCGTGCTGTCAGTCATTTTTCACTCCAACTCTTGGTGTGCTGTGGACATTCGTCGTGACGGCAGGATTCTGGAGTTCGCGGTCCGGGATGGCCGTGACGTAGTCCTCCACGGCATACAGATGGTTAGCCATTCTGGTCCGGGCACGGTCAGCATCGTGCCGCCTCAGTGCTTCCAAAATGCCCAGATGCTCGCCATGGGTAGTCCGCAGTCCGGCAGCATCATGGATTGACCGCCACATCCGTCCGCGGACTGTCGTGGTGGAGACCGTTTCAATTAGGGCGGACAGCACATGGTTCCTGGATGACTCCGCGATCAGCCGATGAAACTCAAGATCGCATTGCATGGCTACGTCATGATCGACGGGTTTGGCATGAATGGCGGCGTGTGCCCGATCCAGGATGTGCCCAGCCTGCTCCAGTTGCTGCTCGGTAATGGAAACGGCGGCTGCAGCAGCGGCCTCGGTCTCAAGCGCGCGTCGCACTGTATGCACCTGGTTGGCCCGTTCTCCATCCTGTAGGCCCACCCAGAATTCCAGGGCGGACAGTAGGGCAGAGGGCTCCAGGGTGGTGACGAAAGTACCGGCACCCTGTCTGGTTTCCAGGATCCCCATGGTGGACAGGGCACGGACCCCTTCACGCAGGGACCCACGAGACACCTGCAACTCCGCAGCAAGGTCTTTTTCAACGGGCAGCCGGTCCCCCGGCCGCAGCCGACCGGAAGAGAGCATGTGCTTTACACCGGTGATCACGACGTCGGTTTGCGACATAGGGCCGCCGGACACGAGGTCCACTGCCCCGACGCCTCCTGCGGATCTATCATTCATACACTTTCATCCGATCTATTGGTTGGAAAACCGGGCTGCGTCCTATAGTGTCACGGAAAAGACCAAAATTCATCAGATGTAAAGGTGACCGCGGGGAAGTCACCTGGACTTTCTGGACCGGAGGGAATCGCTTGCCAAAGATCACCGGATTCGATGTGTTTGACGTACGGTTTCCCACGTCGCTGTCGGCGGACGGCTCGGATGCCATGAACCATGATGCCGACTATTCCGCCGCCTACATCGTGCTGAGGACAGACGACCCCACACTGTACGGCTGCGGGTTCACGTTCACCATCGGCCGCGGCAACGAAATCTGCGCCGCCGCCATCGAACTGAGGGCCCGGCTCCTCATGGGACGTGACGCCGACCAGATCGGACTCCACCTCGGGGAGACATACCGGGAGCTCAAGCGCGATTCCCAGCTGCGCTGGCTGGGACCAGACAAGGGCGTGGAGCATCTGGCCCTCGGCGCAGTGATGAACGCCGTCTGGGACCTCGCTGCACGACAGGCAGGGAAGCCCCTGTGGCGGTTCCTGGCGGACATGACCCCGGAGCAAATTGTTGACGCCGCCGACCTGAGCTACCTTTCGGACGCCCTCACCCGGGAAGAAGCGCTGGGCCTCTTGACGCGCCTTGCCCCCACCAGGGACGAGCGCCTCCGGCAACTGACTGAAACCGGCTACCCCTGCTACACCACGTCCGCCGGCTGGCTGGGCTACTCCGACGAGAAGCTCCGACGGCTGTGCCAGGAGGCTGTGGACCAGGGCTACCGCCACATCAAGCTCAAAGTGGGCGCATCCGTGGAGGATGACATCCGCCGCCTCGCAATTGCACGGGAGGTGATCGGTCCCGACGCCAACCTGATGATCGATGCGAACCAGGTGTGGGATGTTCCGCAGGCTATCGACTGGGTGAAGCAACTGGCCGAATTCAGCCCCCTGTGGATCGAGGAGCCAACCAGTCCCGATGATGTCCTGGGGCACGCCGAGATCCGCAGGGCTGTACAGCCCATCGGAGTGGCCACGGGCGAACACGGCATGAACCGCGTGCTCTTCAAGCAGCTCTTCCAGGCCGGCGCGATTGACTACTGCCAGCTCGATGCCTGTCGGCTCGCCAGTGTAAACGAAGTACTCGCAGTCCAGCTGATGGCGGCCAAGTTCGGCATTCCGGTGTGCCCGCACGCCGGCGGGGTGGGTCTGTGTGAGCTGGTCCAGCACCTCTCAATCTTCGACTTCATCGCGGTGTCAGGTGACCTGACGGGGCGGGTGACCGAGTTCGTCGATCATCTGCATGAGCATTTCGTGGACCCGTGCATCATCAAGGACGGCGCCTACGTGATGCCGGCAAATCCTGGATATTCGGCCGAACTCAAGCAGGAGACGCTGCAGGAATATGCCTTTCCCTATGGCAGCTACTGGTCAGGAACCCACAGCGGCCAGGCGGAACAGGCCTGGCGGGCGGGCAACCAACCCGGCCAGGTTGCCTTCGCAAGTGCACGGCTTGGGGCGCAGGCATGATCAACTACACCCTGACCCATCCGGGACTGCTGGCCGCTCTCGCGAAATCCGGCCACGGCTCGCAGATCCTTGTTGCCGACGCCAACTACCCGCACAACACCGGAGCAGCCGCATCGGCCCGTCGCATTGCCCTGAACCTGCGGCCCGGCCTGCTGACGATTGACCAGATCCTCGAAGTCCTGGTCGACGCCGTCCCCCTGGAGGCCGCGGCAGTGATGACCCCGCCGGACGGAAACTGGACGGAGGCCGTCAAGGGCTACGAACGGACGTTGGGCACGGAAGTCCCCATCACGTCCCATCAGCGCTTCGAGTTCTATGACGCCGCACGCTCGCCCAACGTCGCCGTCGTCATTGCCAGCGGCGACACCCGGCACTACGCCAATCTGCTGCTCACCATCGGCGTGCGGCCCGACGGCACGGCCTGATGAAGGTGCCTTCACTGCAGGTGGTTGACTCACACGTCCACGTCTGGGATCCGGCCGTGCTGGACTACGCCTGGCTGGCCGAGGCTCCGGCCCTGAACAAGCCTTTCCTGCCGACGGATCTTCCGTACGACGGTTACAACACGCGGGGCGCCGTCTTCGTGCAGGCCGACTGCCGTGATGACCAGGCACTGAAGGAAGTGGACTGGGTGTCGGGCATTCGGACGGACTGGCCCCAGCTGGCCGGGATCGTGGCGTTTGCCCCCATCAGCAAGGGCGAAGCCGTGGAGAAGGACCTTGGCCAACTTCTGGAACGGCCCCTGGTCCGCGGCGTGCGGCAGCTGTTCCAGGACCGGGACGAACCCTTTATGCTGCACCCTGACACCTTGGCGGGAGCACGGCAGGTTGCCGGCGCCGGGCTGGTTTTCGACGCGTGTGTCCGCTGGTGGCAGCTTGCAGCGCTGGCCGAATTCGCCCGCCGCGTGCCCGGCCTCGCGATCGTGCTGGACCACATGGGCAAGCCGCCCATTGCCAGCGGAGAGCTCACCGCCTGGCGCAACGGCATGCAGGAGCTGGCCCGGTGCGGCAACGTCGTCGTCAAAATCTCCGGTGCCGGCGCAGAAGCTGACCCGGAGCGTGCCCTGGCTCCCCAGGCACTGCCGTTCATCCAGGAAACGCTGGCTCTCTTCGGGGCGGAGCGCTGCATGGTCGGCAGCGACTTCCCTGTCTCCCTGTCACACCCCGGTGCTTACCTTGACTGGATCACCACGGTGGAGCACGCGATGGCGGGCGCGTCGGAGGGCGAACGCAGCAAGGTTGCGCAGGAGACCGCAGTCTGCGTCTACAGGCTGGAAACGGCAGCAGAACAGGCAAGCCCAGAAGAGGAGAAGGACTGACATGCGCGCAGAAACCCGCACCATTCCCGGTACTGACGTCCAGCTGCCGGTGCTCGGCTTCGGCGGGGCACCGATCGGCAATCTCTACCGGGAGGTACCCGAACAGGAAGCGGTCGACGCCGTCACCGCGGCTTGGGAGGGCGGGGTGCGCTATTTCGACACCGCGCCGCACTACGGGCTGGGACTTTCCGAACGGCGCCTGGGTGCCGCGCTGGCAGGGAAGGACCGCGACAGCTATGTGCTCAGCACGAAGATTGGGCGGCTGCTGCGGCCCAACCCGTCGCCCCGAGGCAAGGACACGGAGGGCTTCGACGTGCCTGACAATGTCCACCGGGTCCGCGATTACTCACGGGACGGAGTGCTGCGCTCTATAGAGGAAAGCCTGCAACGGCTGGGCACCGACCGGATCGACATCGTTTACATCCATGACCCGGACGACTACTGGACCGAGGCCGTTGAAGGCGCGGCCCCGGCCCTGTCCGCGCTCCGCGACGAAGGGGTGATCGGCGCCTGGGGTGCCGGCATGAACCAGTCCGAAATGCTCCACCGGTTCGTCACCGAGACGGACATCGACGTGATCATGCTTGCCGGAAGGTACACACTGCTGGAGCAAGGCGCGGCACGGGACCTGCTCCCGGCGTGCGTGGAACGCGGCGTCGGCGTGGTGAATGTCGGCGTCTTCAATTCCGGGCTGCTGTCCAAGGAACGCCCAGCCGCCAACGCCACCTACAACTACGCACCTGCCCCGCAGGAACTGCTGGACAGGGCGAACCTGCTGGCGGACATCTGCGAATCGCACGGGACCACCCTGCCGGCGGCCGCCCTCCACTACCCGTACCAGCACCCCGCCGTGACAAGCGTCGTCCTTGGCATGCGGACGCCGGCGCAGGTGAAGCAAAACCTGGACCTCGCCGCCCAAAGCGTCCCGACAGAGTTGTGGGCTGACCTGCGCGAGCGCGGACTGATCGCCTGAAAGCACAATCACGTACTACCGAGAAAAGAAGAAACGAATGCAATTTGCGCGCATAGGTGCCACCGGCAAGGAAACCCCTGCCGTGCTCCACGACAAGAAGTACTACTCCCTGGAGCGCGTGACGCGCGACATCGACGCCGACTTCTGGGAATCCGATGGGCCAGGACGGGCGGCAGCAGCACTGGCCGCCGGTGAACTGGCGGAACTCGCCGTTGACGGAGCCCGGATCGGTGCCCCGATCGCCAGGCCGTCCTCGGTGATCTGTGTGGGCATGAACTACGCAGCCCACGCCGCGGAGTCCGGCTCCGCACCCCCTTCGGTCCCCATCATCTTCCACAAGGCCCCCAACACCGTGGCCGGGCCGTTCGATGCGGTGGCCATTCCACGCGGTTCCACCAAGACCGACTGGGAAGTGGAACTTGGCGTGGTCATCGGGCGGCGCGCCTCCTACCTGGACTCCCCCTCCCAGGCCCTCGACTACATCGCGGGCTTCGTCACCGTCAACGACCTGTCGGAGCGGACGTTCCAGCTGGAGGTATCCGGCGGCCAGTGGTCCAAGGGAAAGAGCTGCGCGGGTTTTTGCCCCACGGGCCCTTACCTGGTGACCCCCGACGAGGTGGATGCCCGCGACCTGCGGCTTCGCAGCTGGGTGAACGGCGAAATCCGCCAGGACTCCTCCACCCGCGACCTGATCTTCGGCGTGGAGCAGGTGATCTATGACCTCAGCCAGTTCCTGGTCCTGGAGCCGGGGGACCTCATCTGCACCGGCACCCCGGAGGGAGTGGCCCTGTCCGGACGTTTCCCTTACCTAAAGGCTGGGGACGTCGTCGAACTTGAAGTGGCTGGACTGGGCCGCCAGCGCCAGGAATTCTTCCAGGGCTAATCACGAAAGGACCAAACAATGGAGTTTGCGGGAATCAAGGCAATCGTCACCGGCGGAGCGTCGGGGATCGGGGCCGCCACAGCCAAACTGCTCCAGGAGCGCGGGGCTGAGGTCGCGGTACTGGACCTTAACCCTGACCACGCACCGGCGGGAGTCAAAGCCATCCACTGCGACGTCTCCGACGACGCCTCCGTCCGCCGGGCCATCGAAGAGGCTGCGGAGCAGCTTGGCGGGATCGACGTCGTGGCCAACAATGCCGGGGTGGGTGCCCAGGGCACCATCGAGGACAACGACGACGACGAGTGGCACCGGGTGTTCGACATTAACGTGCTGGGCATGGCCCGCGTGTCAAGGGCTGCCCTGCCGCACCTGCGCCGGTCCAGCCACGCGGCGATCGTCAACACCTGCTCTGTTGCAGCCACCGCCGGGCTCCCCCAGCGGGCCCTCTACAGCGCAACCAAGGGGGCCGTGTTGTCACTCACCCTGGCCATGGCCGCCGACCACCTGCAGGAGGGCATCCGGGTCAACTGCGTGAACCCGGGGACTGCGGACACTCCGTGGATCGGACGGCTCCTCGCCAGCGCACCGGATCCCGCCGCGGAACGGGCGGCGCTGGAAGCACGCCAGCCGCACGGCCGGCTGGTCTCCCCGGAGGAAGTCGCGGGAGCTGTGGTCTACCTTGCCAGCCCGCTCTCCGGGTCCACCACCGGAGTTGACCTGGCAGTGGACGGAGGGATGCAGGCACTTCGGCTTCGGCCCCGCCCTGCCGTTTCCTGAGCAGCACGGCAACAGGCACGCGCCACCGGGCCCGTAGCTCGGTAAGGTCGTGTCATGGACAGCGGTGCCCTGGTCAATATCGCGTTGGTTCTCGGTTTCGTGTTGCTGGGCGGGGTATTCGCCGCGGCGGAGATGGCCCTGGTGTCCCTGCGCGAAAGCCAGGTGCGCCGCATCGAAAAGTCGGGCGACACCGGGGCCCGGACAGCAGCCCTGGCCCGCAACCCCAACCGGTTCCTCTCCACGGTCCAGATCGGGGTGACCCTGTCCGGGTTCTTCTCGGCAGCCTACGGCGCCTCGGCGATCGCACCCGGCGTCGTCCCCCTCCTGGAAGCCCTGGGACTGGGTGCGGCGGCCGGGCCCGTGTCCTTCATCGGCATGACCCTGCTGGTGGCCTACCTGTCCCTGGTGCTGGGCGAACTGGCGCCCAAACGGCTGGCGCTGCAAAGCCCCGTCGCCTTCACCAGGGTCCTGGCCCCGCCGCTCATCAGCCTTTCAAGGATCATGCGGCCCGCCATCTGGCTCCTGTCCGTCTCCACCGACGCCGCCGTCCGGCTCTTCGGCGGGGACCCACGCGCCAAGCGGCCGGGCATCACTTCCGAGGAACTGTGGGACATGGTGGCAGAGAACGAAATGCTCGAAGAGAGCAGCCGGCGCATCCTGGCCGACGTGTTCGGTGCCGGAGACCGCACCCTGCAGGAGGTGATGCGTCCCCGCACGGAGGTCATCTTCATCGACGGCGCCATGACCATCGCCGATGCCCGCAAAATGGTACGCGACGGCCCCTATTCCCGATTCCCGGTCATTGGCAGCAGTCCCGACGACGTCCTGGGCTTTGTGCACATCCGCGATTTGATGCCGGGCGGCGAAGTGCAGGACCAGGCGCCGGTGCGCGACATCGTCCGGGAGATCCTTGCCATGCCGGGGACCAACCGGGTACTGCCGTCGCTGTCCCGGATGCGCAGGACGAACCAGCACATCGTGCTGGTGGTGGACGAATACGGCGGCACGGACGGCGTGGTGACGCTCGAAGACCTGGTGGAGGAACTGGTCGGCGAAATTTACGACGAGTACGACACCGGCGCAGAGCATGAGGACCGCGTCAGCATGGCCAACGGCACCATCGACGTGGACGGGGGCCTGATCCTCCAGGAGTTCACCGCGGCGTCCGGCATTGCCCTGCCGGAGGGCCACTACGAGACAGTGGCCGGGTTCATGATGGACCGACTGGGCCGCCTCCCCACTGCAGGCGACAGGGTCCAGATCCCCGGCTACGTCCTGACGGTCCTCAGCATGGACCGGCTGCGGATAGCCCGGGTCCGCGTCACGCCAACCCCAAACCAGTCCGGCTGACTGGTTGAAAGGAGTACGACGGCGGCCCAAAGGTTTTTGCTCCCAGCGGCCCGGGGTGGCTCCGCCGCTCCTAAGCCGCACCGGCTCCCTCATGGGACCAATGGCCCTACGGCCGGGAGCGGGCGGCACCCACAGTTAAGGGGCGGCTGGCCGTTGGGGCCAGGAGCGGCTGGGGGCCTGTTTCCGCTGCACCATCGGGGCACAGGGCACGTGCTCCCTTACCCCGGCAGGACACATGGCCATGTTCACGAAACGTACCACCCTCATCGGCGCCGCCCTGGCCCTTGGCGCTGCGGCCTTCGCAGCCCCCGCGCAGGCCGCGGGCAGCAACGGCGCGGACGTCACCAAGTTCAACGAGTGCACGGTCTACGGCAGCTACCAGGACTGCCGCACTGGGACCGCGCTCACCCACCAGGTTTCGACCCGCAGCGGCATCCAGTCCACCTCGTCCGCCAGCAACTACACGGACACCCTGACCGCCACCAACGGCGGAACTGTTCTCACCGCCATCAGGACCCAGACGCACTCGCACACACTCGTACGGGACGGGCAGCTCATCGAGAGGGGCCAGCACTACCGGGAGCAGACCACGGACGGTAGCCGGCAGTGCTGGGAACGGGAGGACTCCCACCAGACAGGTGACAAGGTCCAATACGACCGTGAGGCACACCACTGCCACTGATCCGGGTTTCGGCAAACCCTGCTGGTAGGGCTCGTGGCCGGGCGTCAGCGCAAGCAGCCGCCGCTCCTACTCCTCCAGGCTCCGCTCCAGGAAAGCGAGCGTGCGGGTCCAGGAGTCGGCGGCGGCTTCCGCGTTGTAGGTGTATTTGTTGGTGTCCTTGAAGAAGGCGTGGCCGGCGCCCGGGTACACCACCGCTTCGAAGTCCACCCCGGCTGCCCGCATCCGTACTTTCAGCCCGGGCAGCTCCTCCATGAGGGCTGCATCCTGCTGCCCGTAAAAGGCCAGGACGGGGCAGTTGATCGCGCGCAGCTCTGCGTCCTTGAATTCGGCGTGCCCGTAGAAGGGGACGGCGGCGCGCAGCCGGGGTTCGGCAACGGCCAACGAGAACGTGTACGTCCCACCCAGGCAGAAGCCCGTTGCGGCGACGCGGCCGGTCAGTCCGGCCACGCCTTCCAGGTGGTCGAAACACACGTGCAGCGCAGCGACGGCGTGCTTGGCGTACTCAGGGGAACGGATGGGCGCCATGTGCTTGCGCAGGCGCGGCTGGGCATTGCTGCGTTGTTGGGGATCAAAGGCGGCCTCCTGCAGTTCCCCGCTGAGATCCGGCACACCCCCGGCTCCGGACAGCAGGTCCGGGGCGACCGCCAGGTAGCCTTCCGCAGCAAAACGGTCTGCCACGTCCCTGGTGTGCCCCACCAGGCCCCACACTTCGTGGACCACCACCAGCCCGCCCTTGGGCGTCCCGGCCGGTTCACTGACGTACGCCTGGACCGAGGTTTCGGCGTTGCCAAGAGTCATCATGTTTCCCATGGGCTGTAAGTCTTTACCCGGTTGCTCAGTGAGCGGCTGGCAGGCTGGTGCTGTGGCCGGGCTGGGGTGTGACTCACCCATGGGTTTGCCTCCGAGCTCAGTATTTCGGAGTGCGCTTTCTTGGATATGTCCGCCCTGGCCGGGCCCAGCATCGGTTGTGTCTACAGCGCTGGCCTGATTAGAAGCATGCCCACCCGTGCACCGGGTGTGGCCCATTACAGACCTGCCACGCCGTAACCCACCGACGCGTTTCCATTCTCGGAACTCAGGAGGAAAAGATGATTGTGGCAGAGCACTTCGGTTTCGTCGTCGGCATCGATACCCACGCCAAAACGCATACATTCGCCATCATCGAAACCGGCAGCGGTGGAGAAGTCGCGAACGAAACATTCCCGGCCACCGCAGCCGCAGGCAGTCGCGCACTGTCCTGGGTCCTGCGCCGCACCGAAGCTTCTCCTGGACAGGTTCTACTCTCTATGGAGGGAACGGGTTCGTACGGTGCCAAACTCCGGCAGCAGGCCACAGACGCCGGATTTCAAGTCACCGAAGCGCCCGTCCCGAACCAACGGCTCGGGAGATATCAGGGAAAATCCGATTCCATCGACGCAGCGCGGGCAGCACGAGGGACGCTGAGCATACCTATGGACCGCCTCCGAGAACCCCGGTCCGGGCAGAACCACATGGCACTACGGATCCTCTCCAACGCACGCCGCACCATGGCACGAGAACGCACCGCAGCCATCAACGCACTCACGGCTCTCCTACGCGTCGTAGACCTCGGCATGGACGCCCGGAAACCATTGACCGTCACCCAGACCCGTACCATCGCAGGATGGCGGGAAAGAGACGAAGAATTCGGAGTCCAAACCTGCCGCCGCGAAGCAATACGCCTCGCAAAGCAGATCCTCACACTGCAGGAGCAAATGACCAGGAATCACGCAGAACTTGAGATCCTTGTGAAGCAAGTCCAGCCGTGTCTCCTCGATGTCTACGGCGTTGGTCCGGTCCTGGCCGCAATCATCCTCACAGCCTGGTCACACACCGGAAGAGTGCGCTCCGAAGCCGCATTCGCAGCTCTTGCCGGCACCTGCCCGGTCCCGGCCTCATCAGGCGGCACCACACGATTCCGACTAAACCGCAGCGGCGACCGCCAACTCAACAAAGCGATCTACACTATCGCCCTCATCAGAATGAACCGGGACCCTGCCACCAGAGGTTACGTGACGAAGCGAACAAGCCAAGGCAGAACTAAGAAGGAAATCATCCGAAGCCTCAAGCGCTACATAACGCGGCAAATCTATCGAACCCTAAATGCCGCACAGGAATCCTTACCTGCAGCGGGATGCCCGCGGCAGGGAGTCTCTTAGATCTGCTAAAGGTCTAAAAGAAAAGGGGTCCTCGCCGCTTTCCTGAGTTGTGTCCGTCTCGACTTGAAGCCGGCGGCTTAGCCTTCGAAGCGACCGCAGCTGCAAGCCCAACGAAAGCGGCGATCAGCAGTAGATTAAAAAGTAATTCAGTAACCTCCGAACCGCGACCAAGCGCCACCAATGTGACTATAATAAAGATGACGCCACATGCAAGGCAGGAAAGACATAGAATCTTCGCCCAAACAGGCAAAAGGTTAATTCGACTTAGCATTTCTCCCCCTATTTAGTAAATAGATCTTAGCCCCCAATGGACGAGAAATCTAGGTTTACCTGGGACTGTCCGCGGGTTTGTCGCACATCGGACTGGCCCAAGTTCTCCACTCCCCTAGCCGCGGAAAGGGCTGACAGAAGCCAAGTTGGGAGCCACGCGGCAGGCGGCCCCCAACCATGGATCCTCCTCGGGCTACGTCATCCGGAACTGCAGGTAATACTCTCCGAAGGCACCGCCCACATGGGTACAGGGCGTGACGATCACCGCGTAATTGTTGAGCAACTGCTGGTACCGATCCTGACAATTGCGCTCGGCCCTGAATCTTTCGGTTTGGAGAACCCCTACCACATCAGGGGAAGGCGAAGCGGCGCTGGCGACTGCCATACCGGAGAACGCGGACCCTCCTATAATCGTGACTATGGCAGCGGCGCGCGTGATTGCATTTCTCATGATTCCCCCCAGGGTTGTTCACCGATATGGCAATGAGTTTTTGTCCGTAAGACTTCTCCGTCAAAAAATGAGACCTATATCGGAGCCCTTTGAAGGGTTTGTCCTGCGAAGTGATAAAAGCCTATCGGTAGAACACCTTAAGTCAAGAGGGATTTCGTCCCTTTTCTTGGCATTTCGGGATTGTTATTGAGCAAGGAACTTCGCCTCGTGGTCGGTCTGCCCTCGCCGTGTTCGATCTGAATACTTTGGAATGCGAGCCTGGTTTCCCCCGCGCAGGGCTGCTTGATCACCTGCCGATATCTAGAGGCCAGGCCCCACTAACCTTGTCCTCGTTGCCACCGCCAAGCGTGCCAGAACATGAGTGCGATAACGGTAGTGACGCCGATGAAGACACTTTGCGGTGCGAAGGTGAAGAGGATGTCGGCCATACTGACCCGCTGGGTCATGCTCACCTCCAAAGAGCCATTCAGAAGTGCCAACAATCCGCCCAGGATCAATACTCCTGACAACGCCCACAGGATGATGATGAAAGGATTTTTTGTCCGGGGCGAAGGCCCGATCTCTTCGGCCGCTGCCGCGGTCATGGTCGCCGGTACCGTACCGTCCCCATTGCTCACCTCACGGAAACCAATGCCTTCATGCTGCCCGCTTCCCAAGCCCGTCCCCCTATTGTTTGGCCGCAGTTCCTTTGACTGCTCGAAGCCCAAGCCTAGCTCCACAGGATGCACGGGGTGCTGGGCGCACGTTCCGGTCCTTCCCCTGCGCGTTGGGACTCCTCGGATGGAATCCAGCCGCTGCTTGACGAATATAGAAGCATCCCAGCATGGCACCCTCCCCCGGGCGCTTCCTAGGGGCCCCGGCCCCTTCCCAGGGATAGGGCTACGCCTTCTGCTGCCGCCAGAACACGGAGATCCCGAACGTCAGGGCGCAGAGCACCAGCATGGCCAGCACCATTCGCATCCAACTCTCCTGGTGCACCCCGCCGGCGGCGAACACGCCGATCATCACCGTGGCGGTAATCGCGCCCACGTAGCGGCAGGTCTGGTAGATGCCGGCAGCGACGCCGCGGTCCTGGGGCCGGGTGGATAGGAACATGCCCTGGTTGGAGGCGATGCTCACGGTGCCGTAGGGCACGCCCATCAGCGCGGTCAGGACCACCACGAACGGGATCGCCAGTGTCCCGGTCAGCAGCCACATCAGCGCCGCCACCACGGTCAAAAGGACGACGCCGGCCAGCAGCACCCGCCGAACCCCGAACCTTCCCATCGCGGAGACGGCCCACGGGGTGGCGATCACGGACATGCCCGCCAGCGGCAACATCAGCAGGCCCACGACGCCGGGATCGTAGCCGCCGGCTTCCTGCAGCAGCTGGGGCAGGCCGAAGAAGACAAAGTAGTAGACGCTGCTGAACACGGCGAAGGCCAGGTAGATCAGCATCAAAGGCCGGTTCCGGCCCAGCAGCCGCAGGTCCAGGAACGGCTTGGCAAAGCGCAACTCCCGCCAGGCAAACAGTGCCGCGAGGACGGTTCCGGCGGCCAGCATCAGCCAGCGATAGTCCGGCGCCACGTTCAGTGCCGCCATCATGACCAGCAGCAGGGCACCGATGAAGCCAGCGATGCCGGGAACGTCCGAGTCCCGCACCAGCTCTGCCACGCTGCCGTGCTCCCGGACCTTGTCGGGTGGCGCGGCCTTCCGCACGATCAGCAGCGCTGCCAGTGCCAGCGGAACGTTGATGAGGAACAGCGATTCCCAGCCCACGAAGCCCACCAGCAGGCCGCCGACGACCGGACCCACCGCGGCTGCGGACGTGTTGGCCATTTGCAGCCGGCCCAGCGGACGTGCCGTATCAACCTTTGCCTCGTGGGCCAGCGCCCCCACCATCACCACGGCGCTGGGATAGGCCGTGGCGGTGCCCAGCGCCATGACCGCCCGCGCGACGCAGAGCAGCGCGAAGTTCGGGGCCAGCGGAGCCAGGGCACACGTGATAGCCACCAGCGCCATGCCCAGCATGAACATCCGGCGCGGGCCGAACCGGTCTGCCAGCCTGCCCATGACCGGCTGGCCGGCGGCGGAGGCCAGGTAGAAGGAGGTAATAACCCAGGTAACGGCAGCAACGTCGAGCCCGAAGTCCGCGCGCAGCACCACCAGGGCGACAGCGATCATGGACGAATTGAGCGGGTTCAGTGCCGTACCCAGGCTGAGGCCGGCGACGGCCAGGGCAGTCCGGGGTTTGTTGCTCACGGTAACAGTCTGGCCCACAGCGCCCGCCGGGGACGACTCGGCGGCCTCCCGGCGCGGTGTGGCGTTCGCTACTTGCCGGCCAGGCCCACCGGGAACAGCGCGTCCTCCACCGCCCGGGTCAGGTCGCGGATGACCTCCGCCTGGTCCTCATCCGCCACGCCGTCCGGGTTCTCCGTGTAGATCACCAGCGCGAATGTGGACCCGCCGTAACTGAGCAGGGCTGCGTCATGCAGTTCGCCGGACACCTCCCCGTACTTGTGGTGGACGTCCACTCCCGCCCGTGAACCAGCGGGAATGAGGTCTTCGTCATTGGTGTCCTGCATGTAGCTCAGCAACTGGTCCGTGTTGTCCTTGTCCAGCAGCTCCCCCGCGTACAGCTTCTTCAGGATCAACGCCATGTCCGCGGCGGTGAGGAGGTTTTGTTCGGGGTCATACGTGACACCGATGGAGTCCGCGTAGGCGATCAGCTGCGGGTAACCCACGGCGTCCATCAGCAGCAGCCAGGAATCGTTGTTGCTGTCATTGACCATGGCCTTGAGCTGGAAAGCGGCGTCGTAGTCGCCCATGGGTGCGTCCAGGCTGGCCTGCCCTTCCTCCACCAGGTGGTAAAAGGCGGCGGCGGTCAGGATCTTCGCCGTGCTGGCTGCCGTGAAGGTGCTTTGATCCCCGAATGTCCGTTCTGCGCCGCCGGACACGTCGGCGAGCGCCAGCCCGATCCTGTATTCGTCCGCTTCACTGAGGATGTTGTCCACGCTGTCCTGCAACGAGGGCGGGGCTGCCGCCACCGGCGCCGCGGGCACGGCCGGCGGGGTGGGGAGCACTGCACCCGACCGCGGTTCCGACCGGACCACCGCCAGGGTGATGGTGCCGACGATCACCAGGACCACGATGAGCGCCAGGATCAGCAGCCGTCGGTTGCCCTGGGCCTTGCTGGAACCGGGCTTGCCGGGACCGGGTTTGCGCGGTGCGGGCGGCGGAGCATCGCGGCCTGGTGTGGGCACCAAGGGGTGCTCGGACATACAAGGGCTCCTGTCCCGCCTCGATAAATACAAACAACGTCAGCGCGGCCATGAGCCGCGCTGACGTTGCCGATTAAATCACCGGAGGTTGGGAGCTTCCTGAAGGCCTGCAGGTGTTCCGCGCCACCTTGCTGAGACCCAGAGGAATCCTCAGCGACGGGCGAAATCCATGTCGACGCGCCAGTTACTCTGCGCGCACCAAATTGTGGGCGCGCCAGGGAAGATGCGCGTCGATTGCGGCTTTGCGCGCCGAAATCCGGCTATCCGCGGGTGCGGGCAGCGAGCGCTGTCTCCAGGAACTCCAGGTGCGCCGGGGTAACCGCAGCCACGCTGCCCAGGTATTCAGGGTGCTTGGCCAGGAACTTCTTGATGAACGGGCACACGGGAACGACGGCGATGCCCGACTCCACGGTGCTGTCCAGGGCAGCCGTGGCCAGGCGGCCGGCCAGTCCCTGCCCGCCGTATTCCTCGTTGACCACCGTGTGGTAGAAAATCCGCTGCGGCGACTCCCCGCCGTCGTACTCCTTGTACGCCGCCTTGCCAATGACGTTGCCGGCGTCCAGGAGCTCGAAGCGCTCGCGCTCGGGGCTGTGGCGGATGGTGATGTCGCTCAAGGGAACTCCTTTGTTTGCGGGTGGTGCTGCCCGTGCAAAGCCTAACCCTGCACGGGCAGCACCTATTTCCGCAAGCGGTGTTCCCTGAAGGCACTACCGCCGGATCAGCTCAAGTAGCCGTTCGGATTGAGGACGTACTTGGTGGCTGCGCCGGCGTCGAACTCTGCGTAGCCCCTGGGTGCATCCTCCAGCGGGATCGCCTTCGCGTTGACGTTCTTGGCGATGTTGACCTTGTCATTCAGGATGGCCATCATCAGCTGACGGTTGTACTTCATCACCGGGCACTGGCCCGTGGTGAAGCTCAGCGACTTCGCCCAGCCGGTGCCGAGGCTCAGGCTCAGGGAGCCCTTCTTGGCTGCCTCGTCGATGCCGCCCGGATCGCCCGTGACGTACAGGCCGGGAATGCCCAGCGCACCGCCCGCCGCCGTGATGTCCATCAGGGTGTTCAGCACGGTTGCAGGTGCTTCCTGCGCGCCCTTGCCATGGCCGCGGGCTTCGAAGCCCACCGCGTCAACGGCGCAGTCGACTTCCGGCACGCCCAGGATCTGTTCGATCTGGTCCTTCGGCTCGCCCTGGGTGAGGTCCACGGTTTCGCAGCCGAAGCTGCGCGCCTGTGCCAGCCGGCCCTCGTTCATGTCGCCCACAATCACGACGGCGGCGCCCAGCAGGTGTGCGCTGGTGGCCGCTGCGAGGCCCACTGGACCAGCGCCGGCGATGTACACGGTGGAGCCAACGCCCACCCCGGCCGTGGTTGCACCATGGAACCCGGTGGGGAAGATGTCCGAGAGCATGGCCAGGTCCATGATTTTCTCCATGGCACGGTCCTTGTCCGGGAACTTCAGCAGGTTCCAGTCCGCGTAGGGCACCAGGACGTAGTTGGCCTGGCCGCCCACCCAGCCGCCCATGTCCACGTAGCCGTAGGCGCTGCCCGGGCGGTCCGGGTTCACGTTCAGGCAGATGCCGGTTTTGCGTTCCTTGCAGTTCCGGCAGCGGCCGCAGGCGATGTTGAACGGCACCGAGCACAGGTCGCCCACCTTGATGAACTCGACGTCCCGGCCCACTTCCACCACTTCGCCAGTGATTTCATGGCCGAGCACCAGATTGGGCGGGGCCGTGGTGCGGCCGCGGACCATGTGCTGGTCCGAGCCGCAGATGTTGGTGGCCACCGTCTTCAGGATCACCCCGTGGTTCACCGGGCGTCCCACGTTCGCGGGGTTGACCCCTGGCCCGTCCTTGAGCTCGAACGTTGGGTAGTCAATGTCGATTACTTCTACCTTGCCCGCTTCTTTGTAGGCAACGGCTTTGTTCCCTGTCATCTATCACTCCTATAGTCAGGCGTCCGGTGGGACGGCCATGATCTGGGTAGGTGGGACACCCCTCGGGGAAACAGCCCTGGCCCGTTGGTGCTTACTGATCCTTGGCGTGGTCAGATACCGGTTCCCGGGTGGGGATTCGCCCAGTCTAGGCACGGCCCCCTAACCGGTCTAGGGGTAGGAAGCCTCTTGTTTACCGGAGTATTCACAGGGGAAGTGCCTATAGTGGCCTTCGCTGCACCAACCGGCCTCCAAGAACGCCGGCTGGCCGGTTCCCAAGCAAGTTCCACCTTGAGGAGAACGGCATGAAAACACGCACCATTGGACAACTGACAGTTTCCGCCCTGGGCCTTGGCTGCATGGGCATGAGCGAGTTCTACGGCGACGGCGACGAGCAGGAATCGATCGCCACCATCCACGAGTTCCTGGACGCCGGCGGGTCGCTGCTGGACACCGCCGACATGTACGGCCCCTTCACCAACGAAAAGCTGGTGGGCCGTGCCATCGCCGGGCGCCGCGAAAGTGTTGTGCTGGCCACCAAATTCGGCAATGAGCGCCGCGAGGACGGCTCGTGGGTGGGCATCAACGGCCGCCCCGAATACGTCCGGGCAGCATGCGATGCCAGCCTCCAGCGGCTGGGGGTGGACCACATCGACCTCTATTACCAGCACCGGGTGGACAAGACCGTTCCCATCGAGGACACGGTGGGCGCCATGGCGGAACTGGTCCAGGCCGGAAAGGTCCGGCACCTGGGCTTGTCCGAAGCGTCGGCAGAGACCATCCGCCGGGCCCACGCGGTGCACCCCATCACGGCACTGCAAACCGAGTATTCACTGTGGGAGCGTGAGCCGGAGACCAAGGTCTTTCCCGTGCTCGCGGAGCTCGGCATCGGTTTCGTCCCCTACAGCCCGTTGGGCCGCGGCTTCCTCACGGGGCAGATCCGCAGCGTGGATGACTTTGCCGAGGACGACTTCCGCAAACACTCCCCGCGCTTCCAGGGCGAAAACTTCACCCGCAACCTGGAGCTGGTGGACCGGGTCAAGGAGCTGGCCGACCGGAAGGGCTGTACACCGGGCCAGCTTGCGCTCGCCTGGCTGCTGGCGCAGGGCGAGCACGTGGTCCCGATCCCCGGCACGAAGAAACGGGAACGGTTGCGCGAAAACCTTGGCGCCGTGGACGTCGAACTTGGTGTGGAGGACCTCCAGTTGCTGGACCAACTGGCGCCCGCAGGGGCAACGGCCGGTGCCCGCTACCCGAACATGTCCACCATCGACACGTAACCATCCAGGACCCCGCTGCTGGCGGCCCGGACCCGCATCCCCTTTGAAGGCCGGCAACGATTATGCGGGTCCGGGCCGCCCACACTGGAAGGGCGCCACTGGCGGGAATTTACGACGGCGGGGCGGGGCTGGCGTAGGGTGGTTGCTACGGCTGAAGCAAGCGGCCGCTCTCTCTTCTTGCCTGCGGAGCCCGTTTCATGTCCGACAAACCTGCCCTCCGGGCCCTTGCTGAATCAGCCTTCTCCCTCCCCCACCTCCGGGACGGCCAATTGACCGGCATGGCGGCCCTCGTGGACGGCCGCGATGTCCTGGCTGTGATGCCCACCGGCTACGGGAAATCCGCGATCTACCAGGTCGCGGCACTGCACCTGCACCAGCAGACCGGACGTCCCGCCGTCGTGGTTTCACCGCTGATTGCCCTACAGGAAGACCAGCTGGACGGGCTGTCCCAAGATCTGGGCACCGATGCGGCAGTGGCAATCAACTCCTCGCACAGCGACGCCGACGTCGAAGCTTCGTGGAACGCCGTTGAGGACGGCAAGGCCGTGTTCGTGTTCCTTGCCCCGGAGCAGCTGGCTAAACAATCAACTGTGGACCGGATCAAGGCCCTGGACATTTCGCTGTTCGTGGTGGACGAAGCGCATTGTGTTTCGTCCTGGGGCCATGACTTCCGACCGGACTACCTTGCCCTGGGCAATGTCCGCGAGCAACTGGGTAACCCGCCCGTGGCAGCCCTGACCGCCACGGCTTCCCCGCCGGTGCGGGACGAGATCGTGGAGAGGCTGGGGATGAAGGACCCGCTGGTCCTGGTCCGCGGCTTCGACCGGCCCAACATCCGCCTTGACGTTGTCCGGCACCACGAGGACAAGGGCAAGCGCAAAGCGGTGCTGGAGGAGGTTGCGGACCTGGCCAGGAAAGGACAGGGGCTGCTGTACGCCGCCACCCGCAAGGACACGGAGAAGTACGCCGCCAAGCTGGCCAAGGAGGGGCTCCGCGCCGAGGCCTACCACGCGGGCCGTTCGGCCGGGGACCGCGAACACATCCACGAGCTGTTCCTGGACGACAAGCTGGACGTGGTGGTGGCCACCACTGCCTTCGGGATGGGTATCGACAAACCGAACGTCCGCTTTGTGGTCCACGCCGACATCCCGGAATCGCTGGATTCCTACTACCAGGAGATCGGCCGGGCAGGCAGGGACGGCGAGCCTGCCTCCGCCGTCCTGCACTACCGCTCTGAGGACCTGGGGCTGCGCAAATTCTTCGGCACCCACTCCCCCGACCCCGACTCCCTCCTCGCGGTGCTGAAGGCACTCAAGGCTGCGCACGCCGCCACGCCAAAGTCCTCCCTCGCGGAGCTGACGGGGTTCAAGCCCCGCCGCGTCACGGGCCTGGTGAACCAGCTGGAGGAGATCGGTGCGGTGGCTGTTGGCAAGCGCGGCGTCCGGCTGACGTCCAAAGCCAAGCTGCCCACCTTGGTGAGTGACGCCGTCGAACTCGCCGAAGCCCGCCAGCGGGTGGACCAGTCCCGCCTCACCATGATGCGCGCGTACGCGGAGACGGACGGCTGCCGCCGGCAGTTCCTGCTGGGCTACTTCGGCGAGGACCTGCCCGAGCCCTGCGGCAACTGTGACGGCTGCGCTGCCGCTGCCGCCGCTCCCGTTGACGCAGCGAAGGAAGGCAAGCCGGACAAGAAGCAGGCGAACAAGAAGGCCGGCAGGAAACAGCAGGGCGCAGCGTCCGACGGCGGCGCACCGGCTTCCGGTGCCGGCGATGAGCCGTTCCCGCTCCAGTCAGCAGTGGTCCACAAGGAATGGGGGCCAGGCCTGGTCATGCGGCACGAGGACGATGTGATCACCGTGCTCTTCGAGCAGGAAGGGTACAAGACCCTGTCCCGGTCCGCCGTCGTGGAAAACCAACTCCTGAAGCCCGCTTAGGTAGGCTGGGGGGACCCTCCAACGAAAGGCCCCCCGCGTGGAAGTACCTGCGTTTGCCTGGACCCTGACCATTGCGGGAATCGTGGGGCTGCTGGCCTTCGACTTCTTCTTCCACGTCCGGAAGGCCCACACCCCCACTATCAAGGAATCGGCCACCTGGTCGGCGATCTATGTGGGAATTGCCGTGCTGTTCGGGCTGGGGGTACTGCTGTTTGGCGGCCCCGACATGGGCACCGAGTACTTTGCCGGCTATGTCACGGAGAAGGCGTTGTCCGTGGACAACCTCTTCGTTTTCCTCATCATCATGGCCAGCTTCAAAGTACCGCGGGCCGACCAGCAAAAGGTGCTGCTGTTCGGCATTGTGTTCTCCCTGATCGCGCGCACGGCGTTCATCTTCCTGGGTGCGGCACTGATCAACAGCTTCGCCTGGGTGTTCTACATCTTCGGGCTCATCCTGCTGGTAACTGCGGGCAACCTGCTCAAGCCGGACAGCCACGACGACGACGACTCCGAAGGCCTGGTGGTCCGGCTCGCCCGGAAGTTCCTGCCGGCGTCGCAGCACTACGACGGCGACAAGCTCTTCACTGTGGAGAACGGCAAGCGGGTCCTGACTCCGATGCTCTTGGTGATGGTGGCCATCGGCGGCACGGACATCCTGTTCGCCCTGGACTCCATTCCGGCGATCTTCGGCCTCACCCAGAACGTGTTCGTCGTCTTCACCGCCACGGCGTTCTCGCTGATGGGCCTGCGCCAACTGTTCTTCCTGATCGACGGCCTGCTGGACCGGCTGATCTTCCTCTCCTACGGGCTGGCGGTCATCCTCGGCTTTATTGGCGTGAAGCTCATCCTGCACGCCCTGCACGAAAACACCCTCCCGTTCATCAACGACGGCGAACACGTCAACGTGGTGGAAGTCAGCACCGGAGTCTCCCTGGGCGTCATCCTGGGTGTCCTGGTGGTGACCATCCTCGCGTCCATCTTCAGCCCCAAGGGCAAGGCCAAGAACGCCGTATCCGGGGCCAGGCGGCACGCCACCGAATACCTGGACCTCAATTACGAAACAGACATGGCCGAACGCGACAAGATCTTCGCCAGGATGTGCCGGGAGGAGACCCAGATCCGCAAGCTCCCGGAAAAGTACAAGCGCCTGGTCCGCAACGAGACCGAGTTCATGGACTTGATCCGCAAGGCCCACGCGGAACATGACAAGGCCCAGGTCCGGGCAGCCGCAGCTGAAAGCTGACCTGCCGGCTTTTGCCAAGACGGGCCTGGCGTTCACGCCCGGGTCCGTTGTTGTTGAGGGCCTGCCCGGTCTTTGTCAGTCCCTCTTGCTACGTTTGTTCCAGCCACGAAAACAGGGCCACGGAAACCGTCTCCGGGTCCGGCTGTCATTGGGGAGGCCCCGTGTTTCTGCTCCACGCTGCCGGTGTTGAAACTGACTCCGGTTCGCCACCGGACCTGGTCTTTTCGGCCAGTGACTTGGTGGCTGCCTCCGAGTGTGAGTACCGCACGCTCCGGATCCTGGACGAAAAACTGGGCCGTGCACCCAAGGCAGAGTTCGCCGTTGACGAGATGCAAAAGCGCGCGGGTGAGCTGGGCGACCGGCACGAGCAGACGGTGCTTGCCAGCCTGGTGGCGAAGTACGGCGAGTGGGACGCCAGCCGGGGCTCGGGCGTCTACTCGCTGGAGCGCGGCGAAAACCTCCGCGGCGAGCTGCAGGCAAAGCACGCGGAAACCGAACTGGCGCTCCGGTCCGGTGCGGACGTGGTGTTCCAGGCCACCTTCTTCGACGGCGAATTCCTGGGGTACGCAGACTTCCTGGTCAACGAGGCCGCCGGAACGGGAAACCCTGGGCGGTACGAGGTCTGGGACACCAAACTCGCCCGGCACGCCAAGGCAGGGGCCCTCCTTCAGCTTGCCGCGTACGGCGCCCAACTCCTGGGCATGGGGCTGGAACCGTCGCCGGTGGTCACCCTCGTCCTGGGCACCCGGGTGGGCGACGACTGGCTGCGCAGCAGCCACTCACTGCCCGACCTGCTGCCGCTGTTCCGGGAGCGGCGCCGGCGCTTCCGCCAGCTCACCTCAGACCACCGCGCGGGCGATACCCCGGTGCAGTGGCAGCAGCCCGGCATCGTGCACTGCGGACGCTGCGACTACTGCGCCGAGCAGGTCAAGCTGCACAGGGACCTGCTGATGGTGGCAGGCATGTCCGTTGTCCAGCGGCGGAAACTTCACGAAGCCAACGTCAGCACCGTCGATGAACTGGCGGCCATGCCGGCCGCGGACGCAAAGAACTCCGTGGTCCGGCTCCGCGCCCAGGCCCGGATGCAGCTGGGCCTGGATGAGCCGGCGGGGTCCCGCACCTACGTTAAGGATGGTGAACCGCACACGGTCTCCTACACCGTTCTTCAGGAGAATGTGATCGGGTCCCTTCCGACACCAAGCGCCGGCGACATCTTCTTCGACTTCGAAGGCGATCCGCTGTGGCAGGATCCTGCCACCGGCGCCTGGGGCATCGAGTACCTCTTTGGCGTCATCGAGGCCCCGGTAGCGGGGGCTGAAGACCATCCAGTGTTCCGTCCGTTTTGGGCGCACTCCCGCTCCGGCGAACGCCGCGCCTTCCTCGACTTCCTGGAGTATGTGGAGAAACGCCGCGCCACCTACCCGGACATGCACGTGTACCACTACGCCCCGTACGAAAAGACTGCGCTAAGGAACCTTTCCCTCGCCCACCAGGCCGGCGAGGAGACGGTGGATGACTGGCTGCGGCAGGGGCTGCTGGTGGACCTCTACGCCACGGTGCGGCATTCCATCCGAATCTCGGAGGCGTCGTATTCCATCAAGAAGCTTGAGCCGCTTTACATGGGAGACAACCTGCGCTCGGGGGACGTCAAGGACGCTGGAGCCTCGGTGGTTGCCTACGCCGCCTATTGCGCCGCCCGTGAAGAAGGGCGCCAGGACGATGCGGCCGCCATCCTGGCTTCCATCTCCGACTACAACCAGTACGACTGCCTCTCCACACTGCGGCTGCGGGACTGGCTGCTCCAGCTGGGAGAGGAAGCCGGTGCTGCTTCCCTGAAGCGCGGCCGGACGGCAGGAGCGGTGGATAAAGGCGAGCTTGGTGCAGGCGCCAGTGGTCCCGAAGCCGGTCCGGCCGAACTAGCGGGCATTGCCGGTAATGCGGAGGGTGACGCTACGCCGGTTGAGGAGACACCGGAGGAGGGCAAGCTGCGTGCATACCTGGCTGCCCTGCCGGACAATCGCCCCTGGACTAATGACGAACGTGCCATTGCCATGGTGGCCGCCGCCACGGGGTACCACCGGCGCGAACGCAAGCAGTTCTGGTGGCAGCACTTCGACCGGGTCGAGGCACCGATGGATAACTGGTCCGACCAACGGAACGTCTTCGTGGTTGATTCTGCCGAAGTCGTTTCGGACTGGGCCCTGGCAAAGCCAAGGGAACGGATGCGCACCCGGCTTCTGAAGCTGCGCGGCACCATGACCGAGGGCTCTGATTTCCGCGCCGACTCCAACTGGTGCCGGCTGTACGACCCGCCGGGGCCCGACGGAATGCTTGCCCCCGATGCGCTTCCCGGCACCAGGGCCTACACCTTCGGAACCAGGATCCATGAGCTGGAGGCCGCGCCTGACAATCCCGGGCACACCCTGATCACCATCGCCGAGCGTGAGACCGGAAAAGTTGCTGCCTACGCGCACCTTCCAGTGGCCCTCACCGAGGACAAACCCATCGCCACGGACAACATCGAGGCCGCCATCGCGGAAATTGCGCGCGCCGTCGGCTCCTCAGTCCCGTCCCTCCCCGCGCAGCCGGGACTGGATATCCTGCGCAAGCTCCCGCCGCGGTTCCGCTCCCTCAAGGGACCGGCCGACGTACTGCATGGCAGTGATGGTGCGGCCGATTACGCGGGGGCCATTACTGAATCCCTGCGGGACCTGGACAACTCCTACCTGGCGGTACAGGGGCCGCCGGGGACGGGCAAGACCTTCGTCGGGGCCCATGTGATCGGCAGGCTCATCGCTGAAGGCTGGAAGATCGGCGTCGTTGCCCAGTCACACAACGTCGTGGAAAACCTTCTGTGCCGCTCCATCGAGACCGGCGGAGTGGATCCTCACGTGGTGGCCAAGAAACTGGCGTCCCCCCACGATGTTCCCTGGACGCTCACCTCCGAAGGCGACGTAGCCCGCCTGCTGTCGTCACCTGGCGGATGTTTGGTGGGTGGCACCGCATGGACCATGACCGGCAAGGAGGTCCCCGCCGGCTCGCTCGATCTCCTGGTCATTGATGAGGCCGGCCAGTTCTCGTTGGCCAACACACTTGCGGTCAGCCGCGCGGGTAATCGACTGCTCCTGCTGGGTGACCCCCAGCAGCTCCCGCAGGTTTCCCAAGGAGCCCACCCCGAACCCGTGGATGAGTCCGCCCTCGGCTGGCTCGCCGCCGGGCACGCCACCCTTCCCGCGGCCCTGGGCTACTTCCTCGCCGACAGCTGGCGCATGCACCCGGAGCTGTGCCGCGCCGTGTCCATCCTCAGCTACGAGGGAAAGCTGAAGTCGGCTCCGGCCGCGGCCCACCGCGAACTGGAGGGGATGGCACCGGGGGTGGAGACCGTCTTCGCCAACCACACCGGCAACACCGCGGCGTCCAAGGAAGAGGCCGACGAAGTGGTGCGGCAGGTCCAACGCCATCTCGGCCTCAAGTGGACTGCCGGTGCCGGCAGCGAGGCCCGCCCCCTGGAGCAGCAGGACCTGCTGGTGGTGGCCGCGTACAACGCCCAGGTTCACCTAATCCGAAGGCACCTGGCAGAGGCCGCACTGCCGGAGGTTCGGGTGGGCACCGTGGACAAGTTCCAGGGCCAAGAGGCACCCGTGGTGTTGGTTTCGATGGCCTGCTCGGCGGTGGCCGAGGCACCTCGGGGCGCAGAATTCCTGCTGAACCGGAACCGCATGAACGTGGCTGTATCCCGTGGCCAGTGGCGGGCAGTCATCGTCCGGTCCCCGGAGCTCACCAGCTACATGCCGCACAAGCCTGCGGCCGTGGAGGAGCTGGGAGCGTTCATCGGCCTGAGCCCGCGGGAATAGCCATCGGAGTCCCGTGGGCCCATCGACGAGCGCTCGGCAAGGGCACGGAATTGGCGGGACCAAGGTTGAGCGAGCCGCCTTGTTGGAGCGAGGCCGGTTCAGTCAGCCCACCCGGAAGCCGCGGAAATTCCCCTTGGCTTCGGAGATGGCATCATCCACCCGCTCCACCCGGCCGGGAGTCCGGCCCGAGTTCAGCCAGTCCAGCAGTTTGTGGACTTGTGGCCGGGGACCCTCGGCAACCACGGATACCGAACCGTCGTTGAGGTTCTTTACCTCACCTGATAATCCAAGGTCCTCCGCCGTACCCATCGTCCAGTAACGGAAGCCCACGCCTTGGACCATGCCGAACACGCGGGCGTCCAGCCGCACGCTATCCTGCGTTGGGCCGTCCTGCGTGCGTTCGTGCCTGCCCATGCCGGGCCTCCTATGGAAACATCGGCGTGCCCAACCAGGCAGCGGCAGGTGCCGTTTGAATCGGCAGTAACCGCTGCCCGGTTGGGCACACGAGGCTTAGTTGATGGTGATGTCGCGGGTGGCGTGGTTGTAGCGGATGGTTACGGTGCCACCGGCGTGGTGCAGTTCGTGGTTGGGGCCGTCGAACGTGCCGAAGGCGCCGTAGTTCTCATCCCACGAACGGTTGAGGGCAATTTTGAAGGTGTAGTAACCGGCGGGAAGCTCGGCGCTCTTCTTCCACAGCTGGTCCAGGAAGTCGAACTCCATCTGGGCTTCGTCGTACTGCGGTGCCCAGTCCTCGGGCGCACCCAAGATGGTGTTGAAGTCACCGGCCACCGCGACAGCCTCGGGCTGCGGCAGGGTTTCAACATCAGGGCCCTCGAACGGCTCAGCCGCTCCGGTCGCCGTGGAGGTTTCGGCAGGGGCAGCAACAGCTTCGGTCTTGTCCTTGGGCGCAGACTTGCCCTTGCGGACGGCCTTCACCACGGGCTCCACGGCCTCTTCGAGTGCCTTGGCTGCCTTGCCCACAGCGGAAGCTGCCTTCTTCGCCGGTGCCTTCTTGGCGGCCTTCTTGGGAGCTTCCTCCTTGGCCGGAACCTCCAACGTTGCCGCAGCGGCTGAAACCGGGCGGACAAAGCCCTCGGGAGCCGTGGGAACGGGAGTGTCCGCAGGGACCGGAGTGCCGGCGTCGAGCGCTGCCGCAAAGGAGTCCACATCCGGGAAGGCAACGGTGGCCCGCATGCCATCCTCGGTGATGGTCCAGCCCGAGCGGCCCTTGATCAGCCAGCCCGCCTTGACCAGCTTGGCGGTTGCCGAGGTGAGGGTCTTGTGGCCACGCGGGATGCCGCCACTGAGGAGTTCGGCCTCATGCTCGTTGAACGGCACGCGGGCGGTTGCTTCCGCCAGGACCTGGCCAGCATTCAGTGCATCGCCGGACCACACGCCTTCGGTCAGGACATCCAGCACGGTCTTGAGCCGAAGGTAAGTGTTTTCTGCGGTGGACTTGGCCATGATTCCCCTTATATAAAAGCGATCGGTCTTAGGCATCTTGCCAACTACCCATTAAATCGCGCGACTTTAATTGGTTAACTCTGCGTGTCGTGACCGTCTGTGAAGCGGATGGTGCCGCAAGTGAGGCGGAGGTCTCGGGTAAGGGCTGGCTGCATAACCCTGAAGCGCCGACATGGGTGCTGCCTTGCACTCCCCAGACACGCCTGCGGCACCTAGTTTACCGGGCAGAAAGCCCGGCTGTTGCGCCCGACACAGCAGCCGTCAGTCGGACAGCTCCCTGCCGTTAAGTTCGGCCAGCAGTTCCGCCTTACGCTCGTCGGAAGCAAAGGAGGAGTGGATCGAGTTCGCTGCCAACCGCGCCTTGTCAAAATCGGAGAGGTCGAACACGGCGGTCAGCTGCGCGAAGTTGTCATCCACGTAGCCGCCGAAGTAGGCGGGATCGTCCGAGTTGACCGAAACATTGAGTCCCGCCGCGAGCATGGCCGGCAACGGATGGTCCGCCAGGGTGTCAACGGCGCGGAGCCGGACGTTGGACAAGGGGCAAACGGTCAGGGGAATACGCTCGTCCACGAGGCGCTCTACGAGGTCGGGGTCGTCCATGCAGCGGATGCCGTGATCGATCCGTTCCACACCCAGGAGGTCCAGGGCTTCGGTGATGTACGACGCCGGGCCCTCCTCCCCCGCGTGCGCCGTCAACCGCAGGCCCACTTCACGCGCCTTCGCGTACAGCCGCTCGAACTTGGACGGCGGGTTTCCCACTTCGGCCGAGTCCAGGCCGATGGCACCGATGGGTGCGTTCATGGCCAACAGCCGACCCAGGACCTCCAGTGCCGAGTCCTCCGGCAGGTCGCGCAGGAAGGCCGCGATGAGCATGGTGGAGATCCCGTACTCCTCCTCGGAGGTTGCCAGCACCGAGGCCACGCCGTTGACGCATGCCTCCAGGGGGATGCCGCGCGAGAGGTGCGCCTGCGGGTCCATCATGATTTCGGCGTGCCGGACGCCCGCGGCAGCGGCGCGCTCCAGGTAGGCGCGCGTCATGTCCGCAAAGTCCTGCTCGGTTTGGAGCACCGCCATGTTGGCGTAGTAGAGGTCCAGGAAGGACTGCAGGTCGGTGAACTCGTACTTCTGGCGCAGCTCATCCAGTCCGGAGTAGGGCAGGGAAATGCCGTTGCGTTCGGCCAGGGCAAAGATGAGCTCGGGCTGCAGCGTGCCCTCGATGTGCAGGTGCAGTTCGGCCACCGGAAGGGGCTTGGCAGGGACCGCGGATTCCGCGGGTTCCGTTTCGGTTTCGGGCATGGTGCTGCCACCGGGAAAGTTGTCCATCCGGTCAGGATAGTGCCCGTCCCGCTTTCGCGCCTGCGCGAAAGCTTGCACCGGGTGTTAGGCACAGCATCGACGTGCTTGGCGCCACAGCCAACACGCCCGCTTCAATCTCGATTTGATAACGGCCGGGCGATGTCCTAGCGTGAAACACATGCCCGCCTGGCGGGCTCTTTGATTGCCCGGTGCTGCCTCCACCAGAACTGCCCAGCGGCAGCCACCGACAGTGACCTCGATATCGTCAGGGGTGGGCAGTGTCGCGATAACCTCCGGGGACGGAGCCAGCGTTGGTGGCCTTCAGGAGCATCACCATCATGAAAAACACCAAATTCCGTACTGCCGCGCGCCGCGGAGTCACCTTGGCCGCCGTCTCCGCGGCAGGTTTGGCCCTTTCAGCCACAGCGGCCAACGCAGCCACACCCACCTCCACCTGGGACGCGCTAGCCCAGTGCGAGAGCGGCGGTAACTGGTCTATCAACACGGGCAACGGTTTCTCCGGCGGCCTGCAGTTCACTTCCAGCACCTGGTCGGCCTACGGCGGAACGGGATCTCCCGAGAACGCCAGCCGCGAACAGCAGATAGCAGTAGCCGAGCGGGTCCAGGCTTCCCAGGGCTGGGGCGCCTGGCCGTCCTGCTCGTCCCAGCTCGGACTGAGCGGTGGCGGCGGAGCCCCGGTCCAGAGTGCACCTGTCCAAAGCGCTCCCGTTCAGAGCGCCCCGGTCCAGAGTGCACCCGTCCAGGCCACGCAGGTCCAGAGCGCTACGGTCCAGCAAGCACCGGCGCCGCGGCACGCCACCTCCGTTGCCCTCAGCGGCGAGACGTACACCCTCCAGGCCGGAGATACCCTGAGCATCGTTGCCCAGAAGCTGGGCATCCAGGGCGGATGGCAGCACCTTGCCGACGCCAACCTGGACACCATTGCAGACCCGAACCTCGTGTTCGCGGGCCAGGTCATCCAGCTTCCCGCCTAACAGCGGACGCAGCACCACAAGCGCCCCTGGGCGCCCCGCCTTCCCAAGGCGACACAGACAGGTCGGCGATAGACAAATTCCGTTGACCAAACCACGACGCCGGCACACCCCCACAAGGGATGTGCCGGCGTCGTTCTTTTAATTCCTCAGCCGCTGCCGTGATGGGCGGCCGTCGGCTGGCGGTCAGCTGGCGGGCAACTCGCGGACGATGCGCACCTTCCAGGCGGAGTCGTCGCTGGTGTCCAGCAGCGCCACGGTGCCGTGCGCCAGGTTCAGTGCGACCCGCTTGACGGCGAGCAACTCCAGGTAAAGGTGCTCGTTCATGCGGCTGGGGGTATCGATCATGTACTTCACGGCGTCGCGCACCTTGCGGTAGTTGGCGCTGCGCTCGCGGTGCATGTGAAGCTCCAAGGCGGACTGCTGCTTGAGTCGCGGCTCGTGCCGGTTGAGCAGTGTCACTGCGGTGTGGACTGCAACTACCAGCGCGAGCGAAACGCCGTAGATCCACCAGCCGCTGGAGAGAAGGAACAGGGGCAGGTTGGCGATGGCTACCAGTGCGATGACCACGCGAAGGGCGGCAATGCGGCGCATCGTCCGGGCGACGGCGGCCATGCCGTCGCGGAAGCGGTGCTGGTCTTTGCGTGCAGCGGCGGGATCGATGATGAATTCGTCCAGAACCAGGATGCCCTGGGCTTCCGGACCGAGCATTTGTCCATAGCGGGGAAGGGCAGCGGGGGCAGGGGTGACGGCTTTGTCAGGTGTAAATGTCATGAGAGGGCTTCCAAAACGCGGGGGTGGTTGCGGTGATCTTAGTGGTTTAACCTGGGACACGTATGCAGCCGTCCATTATTTGGACACATGCACTCTCTGCCTGTGGCCGCCGGCACTCCAATTGGCACTTCCGGCTGGGACCGTCAGACTGAATGGATGCAAACCTTTCTCCCGTACCCTGACTTCCGCCAAAGCGCCGCAGCCCTGGACACCGCGCGGTTGGGCAAGCAGCGGGTCGAAGCGCTGCAAACCCTCCGCGCCCTGGTGATTCCGGGCTACGGCTGGCAGACCCACCCGGCGATCCGGATGTGGATGGGCCACGTGCCTGCCCTCACCATGTACGGACTGGCGATGGTGGACGAATGGATTGAGCGCGGCCACCCGGACAACACCCGCGCCAACATTGCCGAGTTCGCACCGCAGGCAGCCCACCCGGACTATGCCGCGAAGATCATCATGCCGCCGTGGCTCGGTGATCCGGACTTCCACCTAAGCCACCGTTCCAAGCTGGTCCACAAGGAACCGAAGTTTTACTCCTCAGTGTTCCCGGACGCCATTCCGGACATGGACTACGTCTGGCCGGAACCCCGGCACGAATTCCTGCCGGAGGAGCCGGAAGGGGACATCCTGTGGATCCTGCGGGAACCGTATGAGGACGTGGATCCGCAGTCCCTCACCACGGTGGCACTTCCTCCGGTGAACCGAGCCGCTGCTGCCGCGGCCGCCATGTCCGCGGACGACCACGGCTACTCCCCCGTTTACGTGGACGACGGCTCCCGCCGTCCGTCCCGCACGCCCAAGAAGGCCCCGCCCAAGCCCCAGGCGAAGAAGCCCACCCGCAAACGGCTGGCACAGGAGGAAGCGTTCCGGACCCTCCCGGGAAAGACGCCGGTAGCGGTTCCGTTCGAGAACGGGGCCAGGTTCGCGGTGGGACAGGTGGTGGGCCGGCCCATCACCCTCGACGACGGCCGCTTCGGCAGGAATTTCGAGGTCACGGAAATCATCGACCGCTCCGCGTTTACATACCCGGCCCTGCTGCAGGACCCCCGCGTGTTCTTCCCGGTGGAGGCCCCGTAGGCCATGACGATTCTCCTGGCAGGATGCGGCGACCTGGGCACCGAGGCGGGTTTGCGGTTCGCGGCTTTGGGCCACCGCGTTGTGGGGTGGCGCCGTTCCCCTGCAAAACTGCCGGCAGCCATCGAAGGTGCCGCGGCTGACCTCGCGTCTACGCAACTGCCGGCCGTCCCCGCAGACACCTCCGCCGTCGTCATTGCCGTGGCGGCCGACTCCCCGACGGAAGAGGCATACCGCTCTGCGTATGTACGCGGAATAGCAAACGTCCTGGATGCACTCGAACGCGACGGAGTGGCACCTCGCCGCATCATCTTCGTCTCCTCCACCGCGGTCTACGGTGATGCGGATGGTGGCTGGGTGGACGAGTCCACGCCACCCAACCCCGGTGGTTTCTCCGGCCGGGTGCTGGTGGAGGCCGAAGACCTTCTGCAGGCCAGGCTTGCCGGAACCACCACTGCCGGCATCTCGCTCAGGCTGGGTGGCATCTATGGGCCGGGACGGGCTCGGCTGATCGACCAGGTGAAGTCGGGGTCGGCTGTCATTCCTGAAGACGTGCGCTACACCAATCGGATCCACCGGGACGACGCCGCGGCGGCCCTGGTGCATTTGGCAACAATGGATGCCGCGCCAGCGCCCGTATACGTGGGTGTGGACAACGAACCAGCCGATCTGGGAACGGTGTTGCGCTTCCTGGCGGACGAACTCGGCCTTCCTTCACCCCGCCTGGGTGACGCCGGACCTGCCCGCGGGGGAAACAAACGCTGCGGTAACCATCTCCTTCGCAGCACGGGCTTTGCCTTCACGTTTCCCACATTCAGGGAAGGGTACAGGGATGTTATAGCGGGGAACGGCGTACGCCATCCGTGAGTAAGTCCGCCGTTCTTTTGATCGATGCCAGGCTGGCCATGGGGACACCTGGCCTGAGTTGAGGCAGGGCATGGAATTTCGGCAAATTATTGAGACGGTTGGGCAGCTGGTCGACTTCGCAGGCGTTGCGGTCATGGTGATCGGGGCGGTGGCCTCCCTCCCGATGGCAATCCGCGGCCACCAGCCGCGGCGGCTTCCAGCGGGGGCGGAGAAACTGAGCTTCTACCGCTCCTATCGACAGCTGCTGGGCCGGTCCATCCTGCTGGGCCTTGAACTACTCGTGGCTGCCGACATCATCCGTACCGTTGCCGTAACGCCCACCTTCTCCAGCGTCGGGGTGCTGGCCATCATCGTGCTGATCCGGACGTTCCTCAGCTTCTCATTGGAGCTGGAAATTACGGGGCGGTGGCCATGGCAAAAGGAAGCACCGCCAGCCCGTTCCGACTCCACCGCAACAGCAACCTAAGGCTCTTGACTGGGTTTTCCACATAGGGGTTTTGGGGTCTCTTGATTGTCGGTGGTGGCTGGCAGAGTGGGGTCATGGAGGCCATTGGGGAAGATCTTGGGAGGGCGTACGACGCCGGCAGCCGGCTGCCGCGCCCGGCCCACCTTCACCCGGTCCCCAGCGAGGAACCTTTACAGCCATCAGACTCGGGGCCCGGCCAGCAGGACGTGTTGGACGGGCTCGGCGCACAGCTGGCAGCCGCCGCCTTGGCCGCCCCCGGCCTGCTGGCAACCGCCAGCCATGCCGAAGCTGCAGATTTCGCCGCCCGGGTCGAGGGCCTTGCCCGCTCCATCGAGTACCTCCAACTCCTCGCAGCCGGGGCTGTGGACCGCACCCGAACCCAAGCCATCAACGACGCCGCAGCCGCCAAAACCCGGGCAGGCCGGTCCCGCGCAGCCCAGTCCCGCGCAGCCTCGTCCTCCGCAGGCCGGTCCACGGGCTGGATCACCGGGTGGGACGCCAACAGTGTTGGAACCCTCAACACCACCGAAACCCCGCACACCTCCCCTGCCGATGACGGGTGCCGGAACACCGCAGAGTTCCTCCGCCTGCGCCTGCAGATCCCCATCCGCGAAGCCCGCCGCCGCCTCACCCTCGCCCACCACGTCCTGCCCGGCACCAGCATCACCGGCGAACCACTCCCACCAACCCGGCCACACCTCGCCGCCGCCCTCACCCCCACCAACGGGAACACCACCACCGGGAACAACACCGAAACCGCAACCACCGTCGAGGGGACCACCATCGAAACCGGGCCGGGACCGGCGGTGTCCTCGCACGCAGCGACCATCATCACCGCCACCCTGGACCGGCTCCGCCACCACACCACCGAAGAGACCCTGGACCGGATCGAACACCACCTCACCACAGCCGCCACAACCACCGACCCCGACTTCCTCACCCGCCTGGCCCAACGCTGGACCGACACCATCGACGCCGACGGCACCGAACCCACCGAAGAAGCCCTCCGCCACACCCAAGGCGCCTTCATCCGCAAACCCCGCCACGGCCTGCACCACCTCGAAATCTTCGCCACCACCGACCAATACGAACACCTCCTCACCGTCATGAACACCGCCACCAACCCCCGCACCACCACCGGCAACACCAGCCCAAGCACAGGGAATGACACAGCCGACAGGGCGGGCACGGGAACTGAAGGCTGCACAGGCACGGGCACAGGCACCGAGGGGAGCACGGCAACGGGCAGCGCAACATGGCACACCAACCTGCCGGACCTGGACCGGCGCACCCGCGCCCAAAAACAACTCGACGGCCTGGTCACCGCCGCCAAAGCCGCCCTCACCACCAACACCCTGCCCACCACCGGCGGCAACCGCCCCCAAATCATCGCCACGATCCACTACCAAGACCTATTCCCAGCCAACGCCACCACCCCCGCCGGAAAATCAGGACCGACAACAGCAGAACCCGGAACGAACACAACCACCAGGACAGCGCCACGTACAGGCGCCGGGACAGGAACCGGGACCGGCACGTTCATGTTCACCGGGCCCGTCGCCGCCGCCACCCTGCGCAAAACCGCATGCGACGCCGACATCATCCCCGCCCTCCTGGGCACCAACAGCGAAATCCTCGACCTCGGCCGCAAAACCCGCCTCTTCACCCCCGCCCAACGCCTGGCCCTCACCGCCCGCGACCAAGGCTGCGCCTTCCCCAACTGCACCATCCCCGCCCCCTGGTGCGAAGCCCACCACATCACCTACTGGTCACACGAAGGACCCACCACCACCAACAACGGCGTCCTGCTCTGCAGCCACCACCACCACCTCATCCACAAAGAACAATGGACCATCACCACCACCCACCACACACCCACCTTCATCCCCCCACCCCACCTCGACCCCCACCAAACACCCCAACAAAACCACTACTTCAAACCACCACCACCCCACCCACACAAATGAAACCTGCCCAAAGCAGTCGGGTTAGGCTTCACCCATGACTGAAACCAGCAGCGCCAAAGCCACCGAACTGCTCCGTCTGCACCAAGCCCCGGAAATTCTTCAAATGGTCAATGTGTGGGATGCCATCACTGCCAAAGTCATTACGGAGGTTCCGGGAACCACTGCCCTTGCAACGGCCAGCCACTCCATCGCCGCCACCCTTGGCTACGAGGACGGTGAGAACATTCCCGTCGACGAAATGATCAGCTTCGTCGGCCGCATAGCTGCGGCCACCCATCTGCCCGTGAGCGCCGACCTTGAATCCGGTTACGGCAATCCGGGCGAGACCACGCGCAAGGCAATTGGCGTCGGAATTGTCGGGGCCAACATCGAGGACCAGATGCGGCCGCTGACGGAGGCCGTGAACCAGATGGCAGCCGTTGTTCATGCCGGTGCTGCAGAAGGAATCGATTTCGTCCTGAATGCGCGGACCGACGCGTTCCTGAAGGGCAAGGACCGTGCGCCTGAAGATGTACTTTTGGATGCCATCGAACGCGGCAGGGCGTTCCTGGACGTAGGCGCCACCACGGTCTTTGTCCCGGGGCTGCTGGACCAGCCAACGATCACAGCGCTGGTAGAAGGCATCGGCTGGAACAAGATCTCGGTCATCAACGTCCCGGGTTCGCTTCCGCCGGCCAAGCTGCAGGAACTGGGCGTTGCGCGCATCTCGTACGGTCCATGGACACAGAGAGTGGCCCTGACAGCCCTCGCCGACGCAGCCGCAGAGCTCCTCGCAGGTGGCCAGCTTCCCGAGGACACGCGGCCTTTGAACTAGCTGAAACCGCAGCCATCGAACTTCAAGCGCCAGCGGCTGATTGGAGGAAGGAGTGGTGGAACCTTGACGGAGAACTTGAGCGCCGCAGAACTGTGGCCGCGCCCGACAGAATTACCAAGGCCGGTATTCTCCGACCAGCGGTGGCTTGATGCCGTGTTCCTCCACTGGCGAATTCCGGAGGCAGTGGCGGCCAAGTTCATGCCATGTGGGGTTCAACCGGATATATTCGACGGCAGTTCCTGGGTTGGGCTCATTGGATTTCGCATGGTGCAGGCGGGACTCGGCCACGGCCCCGGCATTCCCTACCTGGGAAGCTTCAATGAGGTCAACGTCCGGCTCTACTCCCGCGAGCCGGACGGGACCCGTGGGGTGGTGTTCCTGAGCCTGGACGCGAACCGCCTCCCAGTCGTTGTCGCGACGCGGACGGCCGGAATTCCCTACGTGTGGTCGCAGATCCGGCAATGGCCAGCCTTTCCGGGCAGCGATAACAGGCGCCAGCATGACGGCTCCAGGACCGATGCCGGCAGCACAGGTGAACTTCCTATCGGATACTCCGTCCACCGGTTTGGCAGCAGCGCTGCACAAAGCGACTTCGGGGTCGTCCCAAAGCTGCACGTCGCAGCCAGCGATCCACTATCGATCTTCCTGACTGCAAGGTTCGGCATGCACGGCCGCTTCCGCGGCAAATCCATATACGTTCCGAACAGCCACCACGATTGGCCGCTTTTTGAGGCAGACATCCACCAGCTCAGCGATGGATTGGTTGCGGCAGCCGGCATCAACGTGAACGGGCCGCCGGAATCGGTCCTCTACTCGCCGGGAGTCAGGACACGGTTTGGACGACCCCGCCTGCTGGGCGCCGGCGGCTAGAAGGTTGCGTCCTGGGGATCCGGCGCTCCCTGGGCGTCCTGCCAACCTTGGCCTTCGGTAAACGTGCTCACCAAGGTACCGACGCCCGCCTGCAGGGAGTTGGACGGGTCGAAGTAGAGGGATGCTTCCGATGCCCGGCTGTGGGTGATCAACTGCTCAGCTTCCAGCTTCGCCTCGGGCACCGTTGCGCCGATGATGCCGGTGCGGGCCGGAAGATCCGGTGTGTGCACCACTTCGGCCTTCGTCTGGGTCAGCGGGACCGTGTCGCCGGAATTGATCTCGTCGTGAGGGAACTCGAACTCGTCATCGCCGGGGGCGGCAGGAACGGTGTACTCCAGGAAATAGGTCATACCCCACCCTTGCAGAAAAGCCACCCCTGCCAAAGTCCCTCAGAAGCTACTTGCCCAACCCGGCCTTCCTCAAAGCCTCGGCCATTGCAGTGTCAATGGGCTGCGGCTTCGGGGTCGCACGGTTATTACCGCCTGCTGCACGCGGGGACTGCCTGCCTTGCTGTTGCCGGTCCTGGCGTCCGCCGCGATCAACCTTTTGGCCGCCTGCTCCCCCGCGGTTGCCTCGCCCTTCTTGTCCCGCACCGCCACGTCCTGCACCGCCCTGTCCACCGCTGCCATCTCCCTTGCGCCGCCCGGAACCTGCGCCGCCGCCGGCTGGTTCGTCGTCGAGCCTCAACGTCAACGAAATGCGTTTCCGCTCCGGATCAGCCTCCACGACCTTCACACGGACCACCTGGCCAGACTTCACCACCTCGCGCGGATCGGACACAAAGCGGTTGGCCAGGGCAGAGACATGCACCAGCCCGTCCTGGTGGACGCCCACATCCACGAAGGCACCGAAAGCGGCAACGTTGGTCACCGTTCCCTCAAGGATCATGCCCGGCCGCAGGTCCGAGATCTTTTCGATCCCCTCCGAGAAGGTGGCGGCAGCAAAGGCGGGCCGGGGGTCTCGGCCTGGTTTGTCCAGCTCTATGAGGATGTCCTGGACCGTTGGCAGGCCGAACGTGTCATCCACGAACTTTTGCGGGTCCAAGGACGATGCCGGCGCCGACCCGGCAGCCGCCCGGATCTTCCTGGCCACCGCGTACGCCTCCGGGTGGACGCTGGATGCATCAAGGGGCTCCGCTCCCCCGGTGATTCGAAGGAAGCCGGCGCACTGCTCGAATGCCTTGGCGCCCAGCCGCGGCACCTTCTTGAGGTCGGTCCGCTTGTTGAAGGGGCCATGTTCGTTCCGATAGGCCACAATGTTTTCGCTCAGCAGGGGCCCGACACCGGCCACCCGACTCAACAGTGCGGGCGATGCGGTGTTCACATCCACTCCCACGGCGTTTACGCAATCCTCCACCACTGCATCAAGGCTCCGATCCAGTTTCGAGGCCGTGACGTCGTGCTGGTACTGGCCCACGCCGATGGACTTGGGATCGATCTTGACGAGTTCGGCGAGCGGATCCTGCAGGCGGCGCGCAATGGAGACGGCACCGCGAAGCGAAACGTCCATTCCCGGCAGTTCGGCGGCGGCGAGCGCCGAGGCGGAGTAGACGGAGGCGCCGGCCTCGGACACCACCAGTTTCTGCGGTTTCCGGTCCACCTCCGGCAGCAGTTTGATCAATTCGGCAGCCAACTTATCCGTCTCACGCGATGCCGTCCCGTTGCCAATCGCCACAAGTTCGACGGCGTGCTGCCGCGCCAAACGCACCAGGGTGGCCAGGGCTTCGTCCCACTTGCGGGCGGGAGCGTGCGGGTAGACAGTGTCAGTGGCTACGACCTTCCCGGTGCCGTCCACCACTGCGACCTTCACCCCGGTGCGCAGCCCGGGGTCGAGGCCAAGGGTGGCGCGATTTCCGGCCGGTGCGGCCAGCAGCACGTCGCGAAGGTTGGCGGCGAACACCCGGACCGCTTCGTCCTCCGCCGCCGCAAACAGCCTGGCGCGAAGGTCAGAAGTAAGGCGGGCCAGCACGCGGGAGCGCCAAGCAACCTGGGCTGTCTGCATCAGCCATGCGTCGGCGGGACGGCCGCGGTCGGCGACGCCGAGGAACCTGGCCACCGCGGACTCGTAGCGGGCGCGGGCGGCGGTAAGGGCGGCGTCGTCCGCTGGATCTGCTTCTGCAAGATCCAACTCAAGAATGCCGTCCTTCTCCCCGCGGAACAGCGCCAGCACGCGGTGCGACGGCATCCGTTCCGGCGCCTGCGCGAACTCGAAGTAGTCGGCGAACTTCTGCCCTTCAGCCTCCTTGCCCTTCTTGACGCGTGAGACCATCCGGCCCTGCGTCCACATCCGGTCCCGCAGGTTGGCTGCGAGGTCGGGATCCTGAGCCACCCGCTCCACCAGGATGGCCCGGGCACCGGCCAACGCCGTGGCGGCGTCGGCTACGGAGTGCTCGTTGTTGAGGTACTTTGCGGCTTCGCGTTCGGGGTCCAGGTCCGGCCGCTTCAGCAGCACGTCCGCGAGCGGCTCCAGGCCCGCCTCACGCGCCATCTGGGCCTTGGTCCGGCGCTTGGACTTGAACGGCAGGTAGATGTCTTCGAGCCGTGACTTGGTATCGGCAGCCAGGACTGCCTTGCGCAGTTCCGGCGTCAGCTGCCCTTGCGCTTCAATCGCTTCGAGGACGGAACGACGGCGGTCCGCCAGCTCGCGGAGGTAGCGGAGCCGCTCGTCGAGGTTCCGGAGCTGGGTGTCGTCCAGCGTCCCGGTGGCTTCCTTGCGGTACCTTGCGATGAACGGAACGGTGGAGCCGCCGTCGAGCAGGTCGACGGCCGCCTTCACCTGCCACGCCTTGACCCCCAGCTCGGCGGCAATTTGGGCAAAGACCGCGTCCTCCCCTGACGCGTGGGAGGGTGCGGGAATCGGGGAAGGCGCAGGCAGTTGGGTCACCAGAACATCTTGCCTTACCGACCTGCCGGGCTCCACCGGAGGGCGTCTTCATGTGGATATCGGGGTTTGCAGAGGGTATTCCGTTGGAGCCGACGAAGTGCTGTAGTGGACATGCCGTTAGTGGCGCCGATGCTTGAGGAAGAGGCCATCATGCGGGAACTGCTTGTTGTTTTCCAGGAGGGGTTCGACGAGGCCAACATCACCGTGACCGTGAACGGCAAGGAGGTGCGCAGGGAACTGGGTGTCTCCACCAATCCACTGCTCGGCATCGCGTCGGAGGTGTCCGTGGATCTGCCGGCCAAGGGGGCGCAGGTGGGAGTGGAGGTGACCAACCGGGGGCTCAAGGCGATCACCAAGGTCAGCGGCAAACCCAAAAGCGTGCTGGTCTCTATCGAGGACGGACGGCTGCGGATGCGGGAAGGCACGGGCCGGGAGGCAGTACTTTAGCGGGTTTGGCAGCCTTGCCTTGGCGCGGTTGTCGGTTGCAAAACTGGCTCTGGTAAGAGTCCATTCGTTGGAGTAGCATCTGATCACCGCCGGCTTCCCGATGGAGTCCGGCGGGCCACATAAGTCGTCAGCCGGAGGTCGTCGGATGGCCTTACGGCGACGCTGCCCGGGACCAGCACCCCAGACAGCCAACGACGGCGGCACCCAACTTGGGTGCCGCCGTCGTCGTTTTTCCGGGCTGGCCGGTCAGGTGCTTTAGCCCTGGTACATCGGGTAATCCGTGTAGCCAGTGGCGCCTTCTGCGTAGAACGTGGACGCATCAGGCTCGTTGAGCGGGAGGCTTTCCTTCCAGCGGCGGGCAAGATCCGGGTTGGCGATCGCAGGCCGGCCCACAACCACCGCGTCGGCGTGGCCCTCGGCCACGAGGTTCACGGCTTCTTCCCGGGTGGTGATGACGCCGAAGCCGGTGTTGACCAGGAAGGTGCCGCCGAAGCGCGTGCGGAGGTCCTGGACGAGTTCACCCGTGGGTTCGTGGTGCAGGATGCTCAGGTAGGCGAGGCTGAGCGGCGCGATGCTGTCCACGAGGACTTCGTAGGTGGCGCGGACGTCAGCGGCGTCGGTCTCGGCGATGCCCTGGACGTTGTGCTCGGGGGAAATCCGCAGGCCCACGCGGTTCGCGCCGAGGGCTGCCACCACTGCGTTGACGGTTTCGATCACGAAGCGTGCGCGGTTTTCGGGGGACCCGCCGTAGCTGTCCGTCCGGATGTTGGAGTTCGGCGCCAGGAATTCGTGCAGGAGGTAGCCGTTGGCCGAGTGCAACTCCACGCCGTCGAACCCTGCCTCGATGGCGTTCAGCGAAGCGTTGACGATTTCCTGGATGACCAGGGGGAGCTCGTCGGTGGTCAGGGCGTGCGGGACCGGGTACGGCTGCTTGCCGGCAGGCGTCCTGACAATGCCGTCAATGGCTACGGCACTGGGCCCGACGATGGGCAGGCCACCGGTGATGTCAGGGTGGGAAACCCTGCCGCCATGCATGATCTGGGCAAACATGCGCCCGCCTTCGGCGTGCACTGCGTCAGTAACCTTCTTCCACCCGGCGACCTGTTCCGGAGTGACGATCCCGGGCTGTCCCGGGTAAGCCTGCCCGACGGGGGTGGGGTAGGTGCCCTCGCTGACGATGAGGCCCAGGGAAGCGCGCTGGCGGTAGTGCTCGACGAGGAGCGGTCCCGGAATGCCCTTCTCACCCGCGCGGAGGCGGGTCAGCGGTGCCATCACCAGACGGTTGGGAAGTTCAAGTTCGCCGAGGGTGAGCGGGGAAAACAGCATGCGCAGTTCCTTTCGAAGGCTGAAGACGTACTGCCTCTGCCAACTGTGGGGCGCATGCAACTATTCCGGCACAGCACCGAATGCGACGGGGATCACAATCCTGCCTTAACCTGGGTCCGGCCTTACCGGGTGCCGGCACCCGGGCAACCCTGCCCCTGTGGATTGGTGTTGCAGTCGTCCGCGTAGTTGCGGGTGAGCGAGCGCCAAACGCTGATGGTTTGCGGCGGTGCACTGAACTGCCCTTGCCCTGGAATGGGCAACGGCGGGCCGGAGTTCACCGAATAGGTGCCCTGGAAGGTGGTAGTCATGACCACCTGGAAATCCCCGGTGGATGCGTAGGCGTGGCTGGTCCGGGTCTTTTCACCCCAGCGGTCCTGCGGCAAGGGCCCTCCCATGGACGGTTGAGGGCCGAAGACAGTGCCGTCACCGTAGTTCCACGTGTACTGCACGGGCGTAGCCACCACGTGGACTTTTTGGGCGAACATGGTGATGTCGAACTGCTGCTCCACCGCCTCCGCGTAGAAGTTTGTCTCGGCGCCGCGGATGGTGTTCGGGCTCGGCTGCGCCGTAACTTTCCCGGCGTTTACCGGAAGGTTCTGGAACTGCCACTGGATATCCGCGGCGATGCGAGGCAGGAGGTCCTCGGGCTTCGGATCGTAAAGGCAGGTTGGGCCGGAATGGTGTGCCCAGACCGCACCCGGCACGCCTCGTGGCCGGGACAGCCACATCACGGGTATGCCCTTGGCGCCGTCTTCCCGGTCCTTGCAGTCGAGCTGGCGGGCAAGGCAAGGGGTGTCGAAGTCGCCCCCGCCGAGGTGGCATTGAAGTTCGTACTTGTACTCGTTGGGGTCCGTGCTTACGGTGCCGGGCTCAGCACGAACAAATTGGCCCGACTCACCAGGTACCCAATCATCAGCTCCCATTTTGAGGCCGGAGTCCACAAATCCGCCACCGATACGCGGCTTCGGTTTTGACCCATCTTCGGCAGAGGCCGACAGGAGAGACGCTGTCAAAAACACCAGACAGCAGGCGAGGATTCCGAGGACCCTACCTAAGTAAGCCACGATTACCGGATCAGCCCTAGATCATTGACCACCCATCCCGAGTCGGCAAATCTCACCATCGCCACGCTGCCGGAATTCGTAGCTGCCGTCTTCTCTTGATACGGGCTTCCGTCTGGATTATGAATTACCAGTTCCTTCTGCAGTACCTGAAGAACCACCTGCGTGCTGCCGTCAGTAGAAGGTTTTGCGGTCGCGACCGGAATTTCTATTTGGCCGCCAGAAATCCACTTGCCCTCACCCCAAGCGGCTTCAATGTCAGCGACGAGACCTTGACAAAAGGTGCACTCAGTTTTCGAAAGCTTTGAAAGTGCAGCAGTGTCTCCCGTCTCGTATGCGTAGCTCAGGACCGAGAACCAATGCTTCATAAACGCTTCCGCCCCTTCCTTCGTCTCCGTCTTAGCCACCTCGGGCAGGACGGGAACCGGGACGTTCTGGGCTGGGCCGGATGCGTCGGCCGGCTTGTAGACAGCACTCGATGTCGGGGTGGGAGTGGGCGTGGCGGTGGGTGTCTCGGCGGCCACGGGGGAAGAAGTGCCGCCCGGACCAGGAGAACCGCCCGAGTTGCAGCCAGACAAAGCCAGAGCAAGTCCAACAACGAGGGCGGCCGCACCGGACTGCACCGTGCGTGGCGAAACGAGAGCGCGGGACGAAAAGAAGTTCTGCGATGTCATGGGCCGCTATTCCCCCAGTAGTTTCAAGACGGCTTGCTCCGGACAGTGAGTTAAGGGTAGCCCACGTCATAATTCGCTGAGGAAGTTATCCACAGGCAGAAGGCCCCCCGATGCATTGTCTACCATCCGGAACACGACAAAAGAAGTCATAAAGGAAGCCGGCGCACAAAGGTGCGCCGGCTCCCAATCAATAAACTTCTACTTCTGGGCGGGAAGCACCAGCTCCCCCGTCTTATCAGTCGACAAGGCGAGCGAAGAAACATACTGCGCGCCGCCGTCGGACGCGTCTTGTGCGGAACGCACCATGTCCGGACGCTCGAACTCCAGGCCGGTTACGTGGCACAGGAGTTTGCCGTCGCTGGGGTTCCCGTCGGCGTCGAACATTGGCAGGTCGATCCCGTCGTCAACACGCCGCAGGTAGAACCGCCCGCGGGTCAGCACGGCCAGGACCGGCGGCAGCACGAGCGCCAGGCCCACCGCGAAGATCGGCGAGTAGGGCTGGATGGCGGCACCGAACGCCCCGAAGAACACCGCGATGGAAACGCCTGCGGACACCAGCATGGACACAAACCCCACCGGGTTCACGGCATACAGCATGCCGCGGCGGAACTCCGGCACCTTGGGCGAAATCTTGAGCAGGTACTTGTTGATGGCGATATCGGACGCCACCGTGACCACCCAGGCCATGGCGCAGTTGGCGTAGAACCCGAGGATGGTGTTCAGGAAGTCGAACATGTTGGCTTCCATCAGAACCAGTGCGATCAGCAGATTCACCACCACGAACACCATCCGCCCCGGGTACGTCTTGGTGATGCGCGTAAAGGAGTTGGTCCACGCCAGCGAACCGGAGTACGCGTTGGTGACGTTGATCTTGATCTGGGAGATGACCACCAGCACCACCGCCAGCGTCATGGCCAGCCACGCCGGCATCATCTCCTGATACACGCCCAGGAACTGGTGCACCGGCTCGTTGGCGGTGGCCGAGGCGGCGGGATCCAGGGAAGCGATCAGGTAGATGGCGATGAACAGGCCCACGATCTGCTTGATGGCCCCGAAAATCACCCAGCCCGGCCCGGCCAGGATTACGGCCCGCCACCAGGCGCCCCGGTTGGCGGCGGTGCGCGGCGGCATGAACCGGAGGTAGTCGATCTGCTCGGCGATCTGCGCCATCAGGGACAGGCACACGCCGGCGGCCAGCATCACGGATGCAAGGTTGGGGCCGCTGTCACCGGACTCGCCGGTGTAGGCAAAGAAGCTGTTGATGCTCTCGGGGTGCGAGATCAGCAGGTAACCCACGGGCACCACCATCAGGAGCAGCCACAGCGGAGTGGTCCAGACCTGCAGTTTGGCCAGGGTGTTCATCCCGTAGATCACCAGCGGAATGATGATGACGGTGGACGCGGCGTACCCCAGCCACTGCGGAATCCCCAGTCCCAGCTCCAGCCCCTGCGCCATGATGGAGCCTTCCAGCGCGAAGAAGATGAAGGTGAAGGTGGCAAAGATGACGTTGGTGACCACCGATCCGTAGTAGCCGAAGCCGGAGCCGCGGGTGATCAGGTCCAGGTCGATGTTGTAGCGGGCCGCGTAGTAAGCCAAGGGAAAGCCTGTTGCGAAGATGACGACGGCGGCCACCAGGATTCCCAGCAGCGCGTTGACCGTGCCGTAGGAGATGCCGATGTTGGCTCCGATGGAGAAGTCCGCCAGGTAGGCGATGCCGCCCAGCGCGCTGGTGGCCACCACCCCGGCGCTCCATTTGCGGTAGGAGCGCGGCGCGAACCGCAGCGTGTAATCCTCAAGGCTTTCCTTGGTGGCGTTCAGTGCCGCGCTATTGCCCGCTGTCGGGGTTGCCGGAGAACGTCCGACGACGGCGGCATCAGCAGGTGCCGCAGGTTCCAGCAGTTGCGTTGTTTCTGTGTCGTTGCCCATTGGGTGCGTCGCTTTCTTTCGCATTCAGCCGTGATGACTCTGCATGCGACGCTATCCAGCCGGAAAGACAACGCGGTCACAGGCCTGTTTCCGAAGTGTTAAGCCTTGACGGAGGTGTCACAAAGGGGCGGGAATTGCGGGTCCAAAGCCTCTGGCGCATTTCTACTTGAGGTAGAACAATGGCCGCATGATGTTTGAACACGCGGACGGCAATCCCGTCCTGGAACTCGATGATGAGCAATCGTGGCGTCTTCTGGCTGCGACGCAGCACGGGCGGCTGGTGGTCTCTGTAGCGGGGGAACCCGACATCTTCCCCGTGAACTACGTGACCTCGAACCGGAAGGTCTATTTGCGGACCGCCCCCGGGAACAAGCTCGCGCAGCTGACCATCAACTCCAAGGTGCTGTTCGAAACTGACGGCATCCTGTCGCAGGAGGCATGGTCCGTGATCCTCCGCGGGACCGCACGGGTGCTCAGCAACTCGGCTGAGCTTGCGGCCATCGAGGAACTCGGCCTGAAGACCTGGGTTCCCACCCTGAAGGACTTTTACGTGGAGATTGAGCCGAAGTCCGTCAGCGGCCGCCACTTCGTGTTCGGCGAACAACCGGAACGGGATATCTAGGGACTCCTAGACTGGAGGAATGGCGGACAAGCCCACTGCAGACAAGCTCACCCCCGAGCAGCGCAGCTGGAACATGTCCCGGATCCGGGGCAAGAACACCAAGCCCGAACTACTGGTGCGCGGGATCCTGCATGCCAAGGGCTACCGGTATCGCCTGCACGGCAGGTCCGGCGGCACCAAACTGCCGGGCAACCCGGACCTTGTCTTCGCCGGGCGGCACAAGGTGATCTTCGTGAACGGCTGCTTCTGGCATTTCCACGACTGCCGGGTGGGCCTGCACGCACCGAAAGCCAACGCGGAGTTCTGGGATGCAAAGCGGACCCGGACCCGCGAGCGCGACGCCGGCCAGCGCCGGCAACTGGAAGACGCCGGCTGGGAAGTGTTGACCGTCTGGGAGTGTGAGCTGAAGGATCGTTCAGCCCTCGAGTCCCAGTTGGTGCACTTCCTCGAAGCCGGCGCCTGACAGATAGCTGGCGGAGCCTGACAGTTGAATGGCGCCTGACGGCTGGATCTTGAGCCAATCTTTAGCTGTTTCCGTCACCGTCCTTGATCCTGGACAGGCAGGATGGACGGGTTGCCGCGATCAGGCAGCCCACACTGGCGGTTTCGGAGCAGCTATCCCCTATCCCCTAGCTTCTCCGGGCCAGCAGTGCGGACTTGAAGGCGGACGCCGACGAGTCGCTGCTGTTGATGCGCCAGTCTGTTTCCTTCTGCATATGGAACCAGACGAAGCCCATCACGTCCGGCTGGGCAGCCAGATAGGACACCAGGTCCGTGTTCCAGGAGGCCTTGGAACCACCCAGCTCGCTGGAGGCCGTCTCGGCAATCAGGACCGGCTTGCCCGGTGCCAGGCTGCGGAGCTGGGAGATGCCGGGGGCAAGGAGATCCACTGGGGAAACCCAGCTGCTCCAGGTTTGCGAGGTGCCCCAGTTGTAGCCGTCCAGGGCCACAATGTCCACGTAGCCTGCGCCCGGGTACAGGCCGGCCAGGTCAGTCGAGCCCCAGTAGGGCACGTTCGGCGACCACACCCACTGGACGTTACTGGCACCCGTAGCGGCAACAACATCGTGAACATGCCGCCATGCAGCCACGTACTCTCCCGCCTGGTTGCCATTGACGCCTTCGGCCCACGGATACCAGTTGCCATTCATTTCGTGCGCGAAACGCAGCATGACCGGCTTGCCCCAGCCCGCCAGGGACTGGCCCCACTGGCTGATGTACGCATCAAAGTCCCCTGCGGTAATCCGTGCCAACGAGTAGGCGGGCTGATCCACTCCGCCTCCCCATGCCCACGGCTCCCAAGTGACCAAGGGTGTGGCTCCGCGCGAGCGGACGGCATCCAACTCAGTGATCGGCGGGGCCTGCAGGAAATCCTTGTAGCTCATCACCACGGAAGGGATTTCCCCTGCCAGGCTGGCCACCTCGTCCAGCTCAGTACTGGCCAGCGGTCCTCCCGGCGTTGCCACCCCGAAGCGCAGAGGGGCTGAACTGATGGTTGGCGCAGGTGCGGCCGCTGGAGCGGGAGCCGCCTGCACCACAAACGTTGCTGACGCCTTGATGGACGATGTCTTGGCAGTAATGGTGAGGTTTCCGGTGGATGCGGCCGGAATGGTGATGCCGGTGCTGAAAGCGCCGGTCGATGTGGTTTGGAACGCGAAAGTGGTGGAACCCACGATCACTGTGCCCGTGGTGGCGGCTTTGAACCCGGTTCCGGTGACAGTGACGGCGGAACCGGCGGGACCGGACGCCGGATTGAGCGTGATTTGCGGTGTGGTCGCTGCGCTGGCCGGCTGGACGATGGACAAAGCCAGCCCGGCCCCGATTATGAGCGCGACAAATAAGGTCCTAAGTGTTCGGAACACGGCAATCTATCCCCAGATTGAAAAGGCGGCTATGGCCGCTGATGACGTCAATGCGAAAAAGCACTGGCATCGATCCTATGGCCCAAAAACCGCAGTCCCATCAAGAAAACCACAATTCTTCCCGAGTCTTCTGCGAGGTTGCGGGAACGGTCCTAACCTGAAACAGAACAAGATCCCCCGCCTAAACACCCTGTTTTCGGGTCCCCAAATCCAGCAGAAAGGAGTGTCGTGAGCACGTCGGATGATGCGCCAAGGCCGCTGGTGGACCAGTCCGTCCTGGACCGGCTACGGGAAGAACTCGAGGAGGAAGAAGGCTACAGCCGGATCTTCGTTGGGAATTTCATCGAGTTCCTGCCGCAACGGCTGGGCCGGTTGCGGCTTGCCCTGACTACCGGCGACCTGGACGGCTCCATGGACGCAGTCCTGAGCCTTAAGACCTCAAGCCAAATGGTGGGCGCCGAGCGCTTGGCCGGCCTGGCCCTGGAACTCGAGAACGAGATCCGCGCCGAAGCCCGCCACGCTGACATGGCGGTGGCGTTGCCCAGGCTGGCCGCCACCTACTTGCGACCCATCACCCAGTGCAGCAGGCAAACCATGCATCGGTTGCAGGCTCAGTGCTGTCCCGGCGCCAAACGGTAGCCCACCCCGCGGACCGTCTGCAGCCACCGCGGCTGCTGCGGCGAGTCACCCAGCTTCTTGCGCAGGTTTCCCATGTGGACCTCCACGGACCGTTCGTCGGCCTCGCTGATGTAGCTGCCGACGTCGTAATCCTCATCCCGGAGCCGCCGCACCAGGTCCGATTTGGTGCGGACTGTCCGGCCCGCTTCCAGCAGCGCGTACAGCAGTTCGAACTCGGTGCGCGTCAGGTTCATCTCTTTGCCGTCGACGGCGACGGTCCGCGAGGCGTAGCTGAGCTCCAGGCCATTGTGGCTGAAGTTTCCACGCTCCGGGTGGGCCGCGCTGTCCGGGGAAGCATCAACGGCAACGTCGCCGGGGTCGGGAACAGACCGCGGACGGCGCATCATGGCCGCAACCCGGGCCCGCAGTTCCCGCGGGCGGAACGGCTTGGTGAGGTAGTCGTCCGCGCCTGATTCCAGCCCGATGAGGGTGTCCAGTTCCTCGGTCCGCGCCGTGAGCATCACGATGTAGGCGTCCGAAAACTCGCGGATCTGCCGGGACACCTCAAAACCGTCGATGTCCGGCAAGCCCAGGTCCAGGGTGATGACATCAGGATTCAAGCTTTTGGCCATCAGGACGCCCTCGGCGCCGCCACTGGCGACAGTGACGTCAAATCCAGCCTGGGTCAGCACAGTGCGAACCAGCTCCCGAATGTCGTGGTCATCCTCGATGACCAGACCCACACGTGCCTCACTCATAGAGCCCCCTCAGTGCCAACGTCAGAAGTATAGCTGGCTGCGGATATCCTGCTGGTATGGTCTCGCACAGCCCGACGTCCGCGTCTTCCGCGCCATGAGCAACCCCACGGCCTGGTCTTCCGGACGGCTGCGTTTTTTCAAGCGGCCCTTCCATGAATACCGGCTGTCCGACCGGGTGGCCCTGAGCCAAATGCCGCTGTTCGTGACCACGATCCTGACCGCCCTGCTGGTGTGGGCGTTCTTCCCGGTCACCATGAACAACCCCTTGTTCGTCGCGTTCCTCATCTCGCAGCTGGCCATCATGGCGCTTTGCTACGTCATTCCATGGGAACGGCTGCCCTACACCAGCTTCCTGGCCATCCCACTGCTGGACTTCGTTTCCATCGCGGCGGGCAGGGAGGGCGGCCAGGAAAGCCTCACGGGGATCAGTCTGCTGGCGGTGTTTCCGGTGATTTGGCTCTGCGCCTCCGGATACTACCCTCGGGCTTCCTTGTGGCTGTCCTTCCTGGGGCCGCTGGCCATCATCTGGGTTCCGTTGCTCCTGAAAGGCGACTACACCCCGCAGGACTTTGCCCGCTCCCTGCTCCTGCCCGTCATGATGCTGGGCATCGGAGTGTCGGTCAGCGTCCTGACCTTGAGCATGATGCGCCAGCAGCAGGAGCTGGAGGACAAGGACGAGCAACTTCGGGCCAGCCTGCGCACCAGCAAGCGCCAGGAATCGCTGCTGAACACCATCCTGGACACCGTGCACCTGGGCGTCCTGGCGGTTGACGCCGACGGCCATGACATCCTGATGAACCGCAAGCAGCGCGCCAATCACGAACTGGCCCGGCCAAAGAACATCGCGGATCCCAACGAGTCGCAGCTCTTGGTCTTTGGGGCAGACCGAAAAACCCTGATCCCCGTCCAGGAGCGTCCGGTACGGCGCGCCGTCCTGGGAGAGACCTTCACCGATTTCCTGGTCTGGCTCGGCGAAGGGAACGACCAGCGGGCACTGGTAACCACGGCACGCGCCATGAGGGACTCCGACGGCAAGTTCACCGGCTCAGTGATCGTCTTCAGCGACGTAACTGACCTGGTCAACGCGCTCACCGCCAAGGATGACTTTGTCTCCAGCGTCTCCCATGAATTCCGCACCCCGCTGACCTCCATCCTTGGCTATGTGGAGATTCTGCTCGCCGACGAACCGGAGGAACCGCAGCGCGAAATGCTGGAAATCATCCGCCGCAATTCCGAGCGGCTCCTGACCCTGGTTTCGGACCTGCTGTCCAGCCGGAACGGCCAGCTGATCGTCACGCCGCACGCCGTGGATGTCGCCGACCTCGTCCGGAACAGCGTGTCCTCGGCAATGCCCCGGGCGGCAGCGGCCGGCGTCGAACTGCGGGCCGAAACCCCGGAGCAGCTGGAGGCCCACGTGGACAGCGCGCGCATCTCGCAGGTCCTGGACAACTTGGTGTCCAACGCCATCAAGTACTCCCCGGACGGCGGCAAAGTGGTGGTGTCGCTGGCGCGGGAGGACGGGCACCTGGCCTGCCGCGTCGCGGACACCGGTATGGGAATGACCCCGGAGGACGCCTCCGAGGTGTTTGCCAAGTTCTTCCGCACCAGCAGCGTCCGGCGCACCGCCATCCCCGGCGTGGGCCTGGGGCTGCCCATCAGCAAGGCGATCGTCGAGGCACACGGCGGCACCATCGACGTGGAGAGCACCCTGGGCAAGGGAACAACCTTTACGTTCCGCGTGCCGGTCTGATCCCCGCCTGCACCCTAACCTCGCAGGCTCGGCCAGGGAGCCCGGCAGGCGTGGGCCGACCGACGGCGGACTGCCGGGCGCATCAGCCGTTCCGGGCTTGGCGGACCACTTCGCCCCATGACTGGCGGGCGAGTTCCTGGACTGAGGCAAGGATGCCCGACGGCGGCTGGCTGAGGTCCAGCGGGAACTCCACGATGTCGATGTCGGTGTTCAGGATGCGGCGGAGTTTCACTTCGCCCTTGCCTGCATAGATCAGCCAGGCGGTGGGCACGGCCAGCGCGGTGCAGTGGGCCAGCATCTGGTAATGGTCGGCCGTCAGCGACGCCCCTGCATCAGATGCCGCCCGGTACTTCGTGTTGTAGGCCACCACGGGGCGCCCGCCCAGCAGGTGGACCGCATCCGGTCTCACGGAGAGCCGGTCGGAATCGCGCACTGCCTCGCTGAGGAGGGTGTTGTAGCGCAGCCGGAGCTCACCAGGGTAGGCCGCCATGGCGCTGCGCAGTGCGGTTCCCACGAAGTCCTCGAACACCTGCGCCATGTCCACCACGAACGAAGCCGTCCGCTGCCTGCCCTCACCGGCTTCCGCGGACGCGTTGCGCAGGATCAGGTCGGCCAGGCGCAGCACGGCGTGATAGCGCAGGTTCATCCTTGTTGGCTTCCACGGCGGCACCGGGGCGCCGGCTGGAAGGCGCGTGACGCCGTCGAGCTTTCCCTTCAGCTGGCGCAGCCGGCCCAGCACTTCGGGCCGCACCCCCGGCACCTGCCCCATCCGCTCAAGCGCGGCGCGCAGGATCCGGTTTTCGGCGATGTCCTCGGTGAACTCGTCATAGGAGACCTCCAAGGGAACCAGCATGCCCGGGCGCCGGGAGATCTGGTCCGAAATCCGGATCCGCCCCTTCACGGTCCGCAGGGACTCATCCACAGTGAGGTAGCCCTGCAGGAGGCCGCGACCCAGGGCGCGTTCAGCCAGCTGCGCCAGCGACTCGGCCAGCGCGCTCCACAGGTCCCGGTCCTCGGTTGCCGCCACCAAATCCGGCCGGAAGCCCTGCTCCCCCGCGTAACTGAGCAGGAACAGGAGCCGGCTCAGTCCCAGCCGGTCCTTGGGCCGGACGTCGAGCTGGACCGTGGCAGTGCGAACGGAGCCCACCTTGCCCACCGGCTCGATCCGGTACAACCCCATGCCCATCGGGGAAGTTTTGGCCAGGCCGCTGGAGTTCAGGACGGAAGCGCTTGGTGCGTCCAGCCGTTCCACCAGGCCGCTGGACAGCTCATCGAGGACCAGGTGGCGCACCGCACCGGTTGAAATGCCGGCCGCCCGCGGATCAGCGCGCTGCAATGCGTCCCAGCAGCTGGTCCAGCCCGAACCGTTCTTCCAGCTGCGCGCGCGTCAGCTGGCCGTGGTAGTGCTCCTCCAGCAGCGGCATCAGCTCGTACTTGAAGATCCGTCGCAGCCCGGCAGGGGTCTGGGCCGCGGGCTTCATGAAGTACGACGGCCCGATCATCAGGTCCCGGTCCCACTCATCGATGGCCCCGTTCAGCGCGTCCAGCAGCAGCGCCGGGGCGGTGTCCAGCTGGCGGGCCTCAAGGAACCTCAGCAGCGACCCCTTCACCGGTTCCGTCTGCGGATGCAGTTCGATGAAGGAGAACCGGCGGCGGATGGCGGCGTCCATCATGGCGATGGACCGGTCCGCCGTGTTCATGGTGCCGATGATGTACAGGTTGTCCGGCAGCGTGAACGGCTCGTTGGGGCTGTACTGCAGGTAGATCCGGTCATCCCGGTACTCCAGCAGGAAGTACAGCTCGCCGAACACCTTGGCCAGGTTGGCGCGGTTCATCTCATCGATGATCAGGAAGTACGGCTTTTTCTCGTTCCCGGGCTTGGCGGCTTCCTCAGCCAGCCGCCGCAGCGGACCCGCCACCAGTTTGAAGGACACCTGCCCGTCGTCGGTCTTGTCCGGCCGGTAGCCCTCGAAGAAATCCTCGTAGGCGTAGGACGGATGGAACTGGACCAGCTTGACGCGTTCGTCCGTGGTGTCGTCCGCCAGCTCGGCCGCCAGGTGCTTGGCCAGGTAGGTCTTGCCGGTGCCGGGCGGGCCGTAAAGGACCAGCTGCCGGTTCTCCTCCAGCAGATCGGCGATCTCCTGCAGAGGTTCCAGCTCCATGTGCAGCGACGCGGCGAATTCCTGCGTCAGCGGACGGAAGCCCTCCTGCACAGGGAGGACGACGGCGGCAGCGTCGGTATCGCCGTCGGGCTCGGTTTCCGCCTCGGCGGGGAGCAGTGCCTGCAGTGCCTGCACCACCCGGGTGGCGTCAACCACGATGCCGGGGGTGGCCAGCTGCCGCTGGACGTGCCGGGGAAGGCTGGTGGTGGCGTGCCCGTCGTCGAACCAGCGCACCTTGCGCCGCAGCCGGCGGTTGTCGTCGTTGTACTCGGGCTCCCCCAGCACCCCGCCCAGCCGCACCGTTCCGGCGTGCTGGTAGAGCACCAGGTCGCCGGGCTTCATGACGGTCAGGAACGCAAACACGGCGGTCTTGGTGTCCTCTCGCTCCACGTAGCCGAGGTGCTTGTAGTCCTCGTCAACGGCGTGCTGCACCACGCCGGCGGTGACGCCGGGCTCCAGCAGGCGGAGGTGTTCGACGTCGAGCGTCACCTTCTCCTCGCCATGCCAGGCGGTAAGCAGCTCGGCGTTGTCGCTGTGCGTCCGGAGCAGCCAGGCACGCCGCCCGGGGTCGCCCACCTTGCGCCACTGGCTGACCAGTTGGCGGGAGTACCAGTCGATGCGCTGGCCCGCCTGTTCGTCCAGGTGCAGCCGGATACGGTGGATATCGGCGGTTATGTCCTCTTCGCTGTCTCCCCTGGCGCCGCCCACGAGCGACGCAAAGGCATCCCGGATTTCCTGCCGTTCCACGTCCGCCACCACCGGCTCGAAGTAGCTGGGCCAGGCCAGGAACTCGATGCTGCGCCGGATGGCCGGCTGGTCATCCGGCGTGGATGCGGCGAGGCGGTGGAACTGCAGCGGGTCCTTGAGGGCTGCCTGCACTACGCTGGCCGGCCGCTGCGCGACGTTCCGGACGAACCGGCACAACCACCTGAGGTGGTCCCAGATGGTCCAGTTGAATTCGGCGGTGCGGTCGCGGATGACACCGTGGTCCGTCATCCCGGCGTACAGCTCTTCGGGTAGTTCCAGCGGTGGCTCCAGCCAGCCTGCGGCCTCCGCCACCCGGGCGCGCTTGACCTTCAGCGACTTCACCTCGTGTGCCAGCGGAAGGGACTGCAGGAAGAGCAGCTCCACGGCCAACTGCTTGGCCCCGCGGGTGGCACCCTCCAGGTTCTCGCGGAGGTTGGTCATCATCGGCGCCTTGGAGTCAACGATGCCCCGTTCCAGCCGGTCAAGCAGCTCGGCGGCAGCCGGAACGGACCACGTCCTGGTGCGGCCGTCCAGGGGTGACGCCTTGCCCTGCAGGCCCGGCCCCAGCACGAACCACGCCGCATCCTCGATCTCCTTGGAGATGCCGAGGGCGCGGGTCATGGCAACAGTGGCAGTGGGGGTCATGCCCCCAAATTTACAGGGTCTGGCTGGGCGCACGCTCCACGGTGGCTGAACCGGGCACCGCCAGGCCGGCTATTTTCCGGTGGCGGAGTGCTTCCTTCCGAAGATGAAGTAGCCCATGGGCCCGATGAAGTTAACGAAGGACGCTGCCCGCCACGCAGCCTTCGGCCCGTTGATCTGGTCGGCAGGGCGGTGGGAAATGTCCCGCTGGGCCGCAACCAGCAGGGATACCTGGACGATCGCGGTGAGGATGGTGCCCACCTTCCTGCCCGGCGACATCTCCTTCCAGGTCTTCTTCTTCCCTGAGGCGCGGGTCTTGTTCTTGGCCATCGGGCTTCCTTTCGCTGTAGGTAATGGTCCAGTTCAGTGTTTCCAGTCCACTGGTTTCCGGGCAGTCCTGACCAGAGTCTTAGTGCCTGTAGGGAGCCATCCGTTCTTTTTGCTCCTGGGTGAGCCGTTGCACGCGACCCGTGGCTTCATCAACGAAGGCCAGGTGGCTGCTCGCCTTCACGCAGTCCTCCCCGGTCACGGGGTCCTGGACCACGTAATGGATGTCAAAGCTGGCTCCCTTGACGGCGCCGATCCAGACCTGGACCAGGGCCGGAACGTTGCGGTACTCCAGGGTCCGGACATAGCGGATCTTGTGGTCAACGATCAAAGCAAGCGTGCCCTCCGGGACATCGTTGAACAGCGACACCGGGGGCTCGATACCGGGACGACCCGTACCCCGCGGTGGCCCAAAGGCTGCGATCCGCGCTTCCTCCAGCATCCGCACGATCTGGACGTTGTTGATGTGGCCGTAGGCGTCCATGTCGCCCCAGCGCATCGGGACAAGGACCTCGATGCGCTGGCCACCGTGCGCGCTCAGCTGCGCACCGCCGTCGAATCATCCAACAGCATTTCCCCGGCGTCCGCACCCGCGAACTGTGACATGTAGAGGCGGTGGTAGGCGCCGCCGGCTGCGAGCAGCACCTGGTGGTTGCCCTGTTCCACGATTCGTCCGTTTTCCATGACCAGGATCGTATCTGCATCGCGGATGGTGGAGAGCCGGTGCGCGATCACAAAGCTGGTCCGGTCGGAGCGCAGCGCCGCCATGGCCTTCTGCACCAGCAGTTCGGTGCGGGTGTCCACGGAACTGGTGGCCTCATCCAGGATCAGCAGCGAGGGGTTGGCCACGAAGGCGCGGGCGATGGTGATCAGCTGCTTTTCGCCCGCGCTGACGTTGTTGCCTTCTTCATCGATCACGGTGTCGTAGCCTTCCGGCAGGGCGCGGACGAAGCGGTCCACGAAGGTGGCCCTGGCAGCTGCGATGACCTGCTCCTCTGTGGCGTTGAGGTTGCCGTAGCGGATGTTGTCGTAAATGGACCCGCCGAAGAGCCAGGCATCCTGCAGCACCATGCCCACCTTGGAGCGTAGCTCGGAGCGGCTGAGGTGGGTGACATCCACGCCGTCCAGCATGATGGAGCCGGAGTTGAGCTCGTAGAAGCGCATCACCAGGTTCACCAGGGTGGTCTTTCCGGCTCCTGTGGGGCCCACGATCGCCACCGTGTTGCCCGGCTCTGCCGTGAAGGAGAGGTTCTCGATGAGCGGCTTGTCCGGGGTGTAGCTGAAGGTAACGTTCTTGATGTCCACGTGTCCGTCGGTCTTGGCCGGCAGGTGTTCGGTGGCGGTTTCGGCGTCCTGTTCGTCGGCGTCAAGGAACTCGAAGACACGCTCCGAGGACGCCACCCCGGACTGGAGCATGTTGGCCATGCCGGCCATCTGGCCCAGCGGCTGGGTGAACTCGCGGGAGTACTGGATGAATGCGGTGGCATCGCCCAGGGACATGGCGCCGGAGGCCACGCGGAGTCCGCCCACCACCGCGATGCCCACGTAGCTGAGGTAGGACACGAACTGCATGACGGGGAAGATGATCCCGGAGACGAACTGCGCGCCGAAGCTTGCCTTGTAGAGGGCTTCGTTGCGTTCTTCGAACCGTGCCAGCATGTCCGCATCCCGGCCGAAGACGCGCACCAGGTCGTGCCCGGAGAAGGACTCCTCGATCTGGCCGTTCAGCGACCCGGTGTTCTTCCATTGGGCGGCGAACAGTTTTTGGCTCCGGGCTCCGATCAGGCCGGCGGCCACGCCGGACAACGGGAGGGCGATCAGGGCAATCAGGGCAAGCTGCCAGGAGACGATGAACATCATGATCACGATGCCCAGGACGGTCAGCACGGAGTTGACCAGCTGGGCGAAAGCCTGTTGGAGTGCCTGCTGGATGTTGTCGACGTCGTTGGTCACCCGGGACAGCACATCGCCGCGCTGCCGGGTATCGAAGTAGTTCAGCGGCAGGCGGTTGAGCTTGTTCTCGGTATCGTCACGCAGGCGGCGGATGACCTTCATGACGATGCGGTTCAGGACGTAGCCCTGCAGCCACATGAAGATATTCGCGACGAAGTACATCAGCAGGACAATGGCGATGAGCATGGTGAGCTTGTCGAAGTTGATGCCCGTGCCGGGCACCAGCTCCATGCGGGCCACCATGTCGGCGAAGTTGTCCTGGCCCTGTTGGCGCAGCCCGGCAACGAACTGCTCCTTGCTGGCTCCGGCGGGCAGCTGCTTTCCCACTACCCCGGCGAAGATGACATCCATGGCCTGGCCCAGGATCTTGGGCGCAATGACGTTGAGGACCACGGAGACCACCACCAGGCCCACCACCGCGTAGATACCCAGGGCTTCGGGCTTCAGCAGGCCCATCAGCCGTTTCGCAGATGGCCAGAAGTGCTCGGCTTTCTTGGCGGGCATGCCGCCGAACATGTCCCCGTCCGCTTCGGAGGGGGTGAACTCCTCCTCGAGGAAGTCGTCGTCTTCATGCCCGGCGCCGGCAGCCACCGCGGATTCGGGGGCGGCCTCTTCCACGGGGGCGGAGTCCTTCTTGCGGGGGCTCATGCCACTTCCTCCACACTCAGCTGGGATTCGACAATTTCCTGGTACGTGGGCGAGGTTTCCAGGAGTTCCTCGTGCGTGCCACGGTCCACGATGCGTCCGTTGTCCAGCACCAGGATCTGGTCGGCCTCGGTGATGGTGGAGATCCGCTGGGCCACGATGATGACGGTGGCATCCCTGGTAATGGCCTTGAGGGCGGCCCGGAGCCGGGCGTCAGTGGCCACGTCCAGGGCCGAGAACGAGTCGTCAAAGAGGTAGACGCGGGGTTTGGTCACGAGCGCACGCGCAATGCACAGGCGCTGGCGCTGTCCGCCGGAGACGTTGGTGCCGCCCTGCGAAATCCTTGCGTCCAGCCCGTTCTTCTTCTCGCGGACAAAGGACTCGCCTTGGGCTACCCGAAGGGCATCCCAGAGTTCCTGGTCCGTCGCCTCGGTCTTGCCGAACCGGAGGTTGTGTTCGATGGTGCCGGAGAACAGGTATGGACGCTGCGGCACCAACGCAACCCTCTTGGTGATCTCGGCGCGGTCCAGCCTGTCCACCGGGACACCGTCCAGCAGCACCTGCCCTTCCACGGGGTCATACAGCCGCGGCAGGAGGGACAACAGGGAGGTTTTCCCGGCGCCCGTGGACCCGATGATGGCGATGGTCTGCCCCGGGTGGGCGGTGAAGCTGATGTTGCTGAGCACCGGAGACTCGGCGCCCGGGTAGGCGAACGTGACGTTTCGGTATTCCACCGCTCCGGTGAGAGTGGCCGGAGCCTGAGGCTGCTGGGGATCGTGGATGGAGGGCTCGACGCCGAGCACCTCGCCGATGCGGTCAGCACAAACGGAGGCGCGCGGGATCATCATGGCCATGAAGGTGCCCATCATGACCGCCATCAGGATTTGCAGCAGGTACTGCAGGAACGCGGTGAGCGAGCCCACCTGCATGGCGCCGGCATCCACCCGCTGCCCGCCAAACCAGAGCACTGCCGCCGTGGACAGGTGCAGGATCATGCTGATGGCCGGAAACATCAGGACGAACAGGGCTCCGATGCGGAGCGAGACGTCCGTCAGTTCCTTATTGGCCCCGCCGAAGCGTTCGGTCTCGAACGGCTCACGCACGAAGGCCCGGACCACCCGGATACCGATGATCTGCTCGCGCAGCACGGCGTTGATGCGGTCGATCTTCCGCTGCATGGACCGGAACAGCGGCATGAGCCGGACCACCAGGTAGCCCACCACCACGGCCAGCAGGGGAACGGAGACCCAGACCAGCCAGGACAGATTAATGTCCTCGCGCAGCGCCATGATGATGCCGCCGATGCACATGATGGGGGTGGCCACCATGAAGTTCAGCCCCATGAGGAGGAGCATCTGCACCTGCTGGACATCGTTGGTGCCCCGGGTAATCAGTGTGGGCGCGCCGAACGCGTTGACATCCTTGGCGGAGAAGCTGGTGACCTTGCGGAACACCGCATGGCGCAGGTCCCGGCCCACCGCCATGGCCGTCCTCGAGCCGAAGTAGACGCCGGCGATGGCCGCTGCCACCTGGGCGAAGGCCACCAGGAGCATCACCGCGCCGGTGCGCCAGATGAAATCGGTGTCGCCGCGTGCCACGCCCTCGTCAATGATTTGCGCGTTCAGGCTGGGCAGGTACAGCGCAGCGATGGTGGCCGCGAGCTGGAAAATGACGACAGCCAGGATGTACGGCGAATACGGTTTGGAGTAGCGCCGTATGAGGGTGAGGAGCATGGACTCAACTCTAGTGATGGGCACCGACATTTGGTCCCTCGCCGGCATCTTTTCCGCCGGTGAACAGCCGGCCGAAACCGGGTTTACGGGGAGGGCGGCACCAGGCAGAGGAAGACATCACATGCAGCAAAGCCGCCGCCCGCTCCCGGAGGTCTTCCGGGTGCGGGCTGCGGCTTTGGCGTTGCCATGGCTCCAACCATGGCGGGGAGGAACTGCTGTCCTGGCCTTACTGTCCTTGGCCCGGCTCAGAACCGGCACCGGCAGACGGCGCATCCGGCGGGGTGGCGGCGCTGTGCTTGCCACGCCCGGCCAGGTACAGCGCGGCTGCTGCCTGGATCTTGCGTTCCTTCAGGAGCTTGCGCTGCAGCCTGCTGAGCTCCGCCGCAGTGGCGGCCTGCTTGGCGGCAACGTCCTGCTGGGAGCGAAGCTGCTCCTGGATGTCCAGGACCAGGCCGCCCAGTTCCACCTGCTGGCGGGCCAGCAGGTGCTGGGTTTCCTGCAGTTTCTGCAGGGTGGCAGCGGCGCTGGCAACGGCATCGGCGATTTTATCCGCGTTATCCGCAGACCGCAGGTCCAGTCCGTCCGAACTGAAGCTCCGGGCGAAGACTTCCTCGAAGTCCTCCGTGGCTACCCGGCCGGACGCTGCTGCCGCAGCGGCAGCACCGCCGTCGTACCTCTTGGCCGCCGCAGCGGGCACTGCGGCACGTGATGCACTGCGCGTGGCCATTCCGGTCCCGGCGAGGGCGTCACCGGCGAGGGCGTCACCGGCGGGGGCATCCCCGTTCGGAGCGTCCGCGGAGACCATGGGCAGCTGGCCGGTCATGGTCGCGGTCATGCCTGCTTCACCGGCGGCGTTGGCTTCAAGCGCCTTTTCAGGGGTGATGTCAACGGTCTTGCGCAGCGGCACTTCCTTGATGAAGATGACGGCGATGAGGGCAACCACACTGACCGCGGCGGAGATCATGAAAATGCCTGCCGTGGCGTCACCGTAGGCGGCGCGCATGATGTCAGCGATCGGGGCGGGCAGGTCCTTGAGGTCCAGCGTTGCACCGCTGTTTCCGGAAGCCTGAATGCCGAGTTTCGCGAGGCCGTCCGTGGCCAGGTCCTTCACGTGGTTGGCCATGACCGCGCCCAGGACGGACACGCCGATGGCACCGCCCACGGAGCGGAAGAAGGCCACGGAGGCGCTGGCGGAGCCGATGTCCTTGGCCTGTACGGTGTTCTGGACGGCCAGGACCAGGTTCTGCATGAGCATGCCCAGTCCGATGCCGAAAATGCCCGTGTAGAGGCCGGTCTGCCAGAGTTCGGTGGTGTGGTCCATGGTGCCGGCGAGTGCCAGGCCGCCGATCAGCAGGACGGTGCCGCCGACCAGGAATCGCTTCCACTTGCCATAGCGGCTGATCAGCTGGCCGGAGACGACCGAACCGATGAGGTTGCCGGCGATCATGGGCAGGGTCAGCAGGCCGGCTTCGGTGGGCGTGGCGCCGCGAGCCACCTGGTAGTACTGGCCCAGGAAGGTGGAGGAACCGAACATCGCCACGCCGACGGCAACGGAAGCCACGATGGCCAGGGCGGTGGTGCGTTCGGAGATGATCTTCAGCGGGATGATCGGCTGGGACACCTTGGACTCAACCAGCACCAGCAGTGCGAGCAGGAGGACGCCGCCGCCCACCATCACTGCGGTCTGCCAGGACCACCAGTCGTAGTAGTCGGCCTTACCGGCGAAGGAAACCCAGATCAGGAGCAGGCTGACGCCGGAGGTGAGCAGGATGGCACCGAGCCAGTCGATCTTGGCGGGCCGCTTGACGTGCGGAACCTTCAGCGTCACCTGGAGCAGGATCAGGGCGACGACGGCGAGCGGGACGCAGACAAAGAAGGTCCACCGCCAGCCAAGGGAGCTGTCCACGATGAAGCCGCCCAGCAGCGGGCCGCCGGCAGTGCCGACCGCCATGACCGCGCCCATGTAGCCGGAGTACTTGCCGCGTTCACGCGGCGGAATGATGGAGCCGATGATGGCCTGTGCCAGGGCGGTGAGGCCACCCATGGCGATGCCCTGGATCACACGGGCGGTGAGCAGGAACGGGATGCTCTCGGAGAAGCCGGCCATGACCGAGCCGGCCACGAAGATCACGATGCTGAGCTGGACCAGGACCTTCTTGTCAAAGAGGTCGGCGAGCTTGCCCCAGATGGGGGTGGTGGCGGCGTTCGCCAGCAGCGCGGCCGTGATGACCCACGCGAAGTCCGTCTGGGTGCCCTTGAGCTCGGACATGATGGTCGGCAGCGCGTTGGCCACGATGGTGCTGCTGAGGATCGCGGTGAAGAAGGCAGCCAGAAGGCCGGTCAGGGCCTCCATGATCTGCCGGTGGTTCATGGGCGCGCCGGGTTCGTGGCGTTTGGATTGCCGCGACTCCTGTTTAGCGGTCCGCTGGCGCTGGCGCTCCTGCTCCTGGTCCGCGGCGGCGGTGACGTTAGCCATTAATGGACTCCTGCTTTTCATGTTCAGTGGTGGTTCCGGCCGCCCTTGCCCGGATGGAATTCTTCAGGGATGCGGTGAGCTTGTTCAGCATCGCGGCTGTTGCAGTGGCGTCGTCCTCGTTCCAGTCGGCGAGGTATGCCTGCAGCGTCTCCGCCCGGTGCTGCACCAGCTCTGCCAGCTTCGCTTTCCCCTGCGGGGAGAGTGCCAGCAGCTGTGCCCGGCCATCCTCCGGATCCGGGGTGCGGACCACCAGGCCCGCATCCGCCAGCTCGGCAACGTGCCGGCTGAGCACCGGCGCACTGACCCCCAGGCGCTCTGCAAGGTGCGCGGCCCGGGTCTCCCCTTCGCCGATGAACCTGAGCACGCCCTGGAGGGCGATGCCGGTGTCCTGGCCTTTGGCGTTGATCATAGTGACGCAGCGCAGCGCGCGCTGCAGGTCATAGATGTGGCTGACAAGGTCGGCTGCAGTGGCCGGTGCGACAGACATGATCCTCCCTAAAGGATTAGTTGCTGCAAGCAACTGTATCAGGAAAAGGTTGCTTAGGGAAACGAACTTGTCAGGAGGCAGGTAGAAGCAGAAACTCCCCCACTTCCAGCAGGAAGTGGGGGAGCTCCAGTACGAAAGGGTTGCGGTCAGCCGCCCAGGTGGGTGGGACCAAACATCTTCAGCAGGGTTTCAACCACGACGACGTTGGGCCCGTCGGCAGCGAATCCCGCCTTCAGCGCGTCCCCTACACCCTCCGGCGCCACCCGCGTGGCCGGCACGCCAAAGGATTCAGCGAGCTTCACGAAGTCCGGCCGGGCGAGTTCGGTGGCAGTGGCTTTGCCGAACGCGCCCACCATGTACTCGCGCAGGATGCCGTAGCCGCCGTCGTCCACTATCAGCCAGGTGACCGGGGCATTGTGCTGCCTTGCCGTCGCCAGTTCCGCGATGGAATACATGGACGAACCGTCCCCGGAGACGGCAAGCACCCGTGCTGGCTTGCCCAGTGTTTCCAGCCCCACGGCCGCGCCAATGGCACCGGGGAACGCGAAGCCCAGCCCGCCGGCACCCTGCGCGGAATGGAACTGCCCCTGCCGCGCGTCCCAGCAGGACCAGCCCCAGTACGCGGCGATGGTCATGTCCCAGAAGGTCTGCATGTCCGCCGGAACGGCCTCACGGATATCGGCCATGAACTTCAGTTCCTTGGCCAGGTCCTGCGATTCCAGCCGTGCGCGGACCTTAGCGAGGGATTCCCTGATTAGTTCTTCCGGGGTACTGCCATGCCAGTCCGGCACTGCAGTCCCTCCGGGCTGCAGCGCCTCATCGAGGGCCGCGAGCGCCTGGCCGGCGTCGGCCCGAATACCCAGCCCCGGCCTGTTGGACTCCAGCACGCGGGGCTCAGCGTCGATCTGGATGATCCTGCCCCGGGGCTCGAAGGTGAAGTAGTTGGAGGTGACCTCGCCAAGGGACGAGCCGATCACCACCAGGACATCGGCGTCCTCCAGGACGTCGGTCATGTAGCGGTCCTCAATCCAGGATTGCAGGGACAGCTCATGGTTCCAAGGGAAAGCGCCGTTGCCGCCTGGGGTGCAGATGACCGGTGCGCGCAGCTTCTCTGCGATCGAGAGCAGCGACTTCTCCGCCCTCCCGCGGCGGGTCCCGCCGCCGGCGATGATGGCCGGGCGTTTTGCTGCTTCCAGCCACTTCACGGCCTCGCGCACCAGTTCGATGCGGGGCGGGTTGTCCGCCGCTTCGGCAAGGGCATCCTCCACCGGCGGAACCATGATCGGATCCAGGAGCACATTCTGGGGGATCTCCAGCCACACCGGCCCCTGGGGCGAGGAGATGGCCTCGGTCCAGGCGTCCTGGATCGCGGAGGGGATGCCGGATGCGTGCTGGATGAGCCGCTGGCTCTTGGTGACGTTTGCCGCGGAGGCTTTCTGGTCGTCCAGCTGGTGCAGCATGCCCTTGCGCCGCGCGCCCAGGCCCTCCAAAGGAATCTGGCTGGCCACCACCACCATGGGCACACCCGTGGCGTAGGCCTCCTGCAGGCCGGCGAGCGAGGTCAGCGCGCCGGGGCCGGTGGAGAGGAACAGCACGCCCACTTCGCCGGTGGCGCGGGAGTACCCGTCTGCGGCAAAGGCACTGTTGTTTTCCACCCGGGAGGAGACGAAATGCAGGTTGCCGCGGCCCATGGCGTCGAAAAGGCCCAGGGCGTGTTGGCCCGGGATGCCGAAGACCGTCTTGGCTCCCAGCGCTTCGAGGGTCTCGACGACGAGGTCCCCGCCATTGCGGACGCCGCTCCCCTGTGCCGGGGCGGGCCCGTCCCATGCCGTCACGGCCCTACTCCTTGGTGGCGGCCGCGAAGCCGGCGGGGCGGCGGGCTTCCTGGCCAAGAGCCTGCGCCGCGTATCCGTTTTCCGCGCCAATACGGCTTCCGGGAGCGGCGTTGTCCGCCATGAGGGTCACCAGTTCGTAGGCGACGTGGCTGGCGGCAACGCCGGTGATCTCCGCGTGGTCATAGGCAGGAGAGACTTCGACGACGTCGGCACCCACCAGGTTCATGCCGCGGAAGCCCCGGATGATCTCCAGGAGTTCGCGGCTGGTGATGCCGCCGGCCTCGGGAGTGCCGGTACCCGGAGCGTGGGCGGGGTCCAGGACGTCGATGTCCACGGAGATATAGAGCGGGCGGTTGCCGATCCGGTCCCGGACCTTGGCCACCGTCTCCAGTACGCCCTGGTAGTAGACGTCCGCGGAGGTGACGATGCCGAACCCAAAGCGGTGGTCGTCGTCGAGGTCCTTTTTGCCATAAAGCGGGCCGCGGGTGCCGATGTGGCTGATGGCCTCGGTGTCCAGGATGCCTTCCTCCACCGCCCGGCGGAACGGCGTGCCGTGCGTGTATTCGGCGCCGAAGTAGGTGTCCCAGGTGTCCAGGTGGGCATCAAAGTGGAGCATGGCAATGGGTCCACCCGCACGCTCGGCGGCGGCGCGCAGCAGCGGCAGGGCGATGGTGTGGTCCCCGCCCAGGGTCAGCAGCTTGCTCCCCGCGGCGGTCAGGTCCAGCGCGTTCTGCTGGATGGTCTCGATGGCGTCGTTGATGTTGAACGGGTTGACCGCCATATCCCCGGCATCGGCCACCTGGATGTTTTCGAACGGGCTCACATCCCAGGCGGGGTTGTAGGGACGCAGCAGGCGGCTCGCCTCGCGGACATGATTGGCGCCGAAGCGGGCTCCCGGACGGTAGGAAACGCCTGAGTCAAAGGGGACGCCCACTACCGTGACGTCGGCTTTGTCCACCTGGTCCAGGCGCGGAAGGCGGGCATACGTGGCAGCTCCGGCGTAGCGGGGAATCCGGGATGAATCGATGGGGCCAAGGTTGCCGTTGGCTTCAATGCGCAGCTCTTCCAATGGAGGCCTCTCCTTCGAGGAGTTGAGGGGACTGGTGTGACTGCCATCATACACCCCTGTTTCCCTGTGAGCATCAGGTGTTTACCTCCTGGCGGCGCGAAGAGGTTCCGATCGTACCTTCCTCCCCAGTTGCTTCCGGCGCCGCGCCACCTTGGAATTCGCGCTCCGCGAGTTTCCAGCACGTCCGACGCTGGAGCCAGGCAGGCGGAGAAAGTAAGTGGGCGGGAACGCACCCGGCACCGCACGGGGTTGCCCACATAGGGACGGCGGCGGGTTCCAGATGTCCTCCCACGCGCCTCAAATAGCCTGGTGGACATCATCGAATACCTGCACAAGTGCGGCGGTGTGGCCAGGTCCGGCCAATTCCTGGCGGCAGGATTCCCGCGCCGGGACCTGCTGAAACTCAATGATCTCGGCGTTGCCCAGCCCAAGAGGGGCGTATTCGCCCTGCCGGGCTGCGACCCCCATCTCCTGGTGGCCGTCATGCACAATGCCAGGCTGAGCTGTGCCAGCGCCGCCGCCCATTACGGCCTGTGGCTGCGCAACCCACCCGAACGCCCGCATCTGGCGTGCAATCACGGACACGGCAGCGGCTTCATCCGGCATCGCACGGTCAGGTTCCAGGGCAACCGTTTACTCCCCGTTGCAGCCATCGAGGACGTAGCCCTGCATGCCCTGACGTGCCTGGCGCCACCGGCGTCCACCGCGCTGGCAACCTCAGCGATCAGGCTGCACGGAGTGCCCCGCGAACTGCTGGCGTCCCAGCTGCAGGCAGACCGCTCCGGAACCGCCCGCCGCATCCTGCGCGGGCTGGATCTGCGGGCAGAATCCATTGTTGAGGTCGATGCCCAACACCTGTTCCGCAGCCAGGGCATCGACTACGAACCACAGGTCTTCCTCCCGGGGATCGGTCGCGTGGACTTCCTGATCGCAGGGTTTCTGATTGTGGAGATTGACGGCTTTGCCTTCCACTCCAAACGCACCGATATGCTTCGGGACCGGAAGCGCAATAATGCCGCAGCCGTCAGCGGTTACGCCGTCCTTCGCTTCATGCCGGAGCACATCTGGTTTGATCCCGGCTCGGTCGTCAGGGAAATCAGGACGGTACTGGCGGGAGGCCAGCGGAGCCCGCGCCGATAAGGGGGCAGTCCAGCCCAGTTACCCCGCCCCATGGCCCTGCGCATCAGGGCATTCCGCAGAAACCGGGCAGCACTACTGCGGAGGCACGGCGGCAACCGGGCAGGAGTGCACAGAGATCAGCGGCTGGCCGCGGGGACCAGGACCCAGAGCACCTCGACCGGCTTATCCGTGGGGTTGACCCAGGTGTGGGGTTCGCGGCCGGGGAAGGTAACCGTGTCGCCGGTGCTGAGGTCGTATTCCTCGTTGGTCAGGATCAACTTGATGGACCCCTTGATCACGTGCAGCACATCCACGTCGCAGTCCACGGCGTAGAGCTCGGACTCGCCACGGCCGTGCGGTTCGATGACGGCCTGGATGATCTGGACCCGGCGTTCCGAGCGGGCAGTCAGGAGGCGTTCCACGATGCCCTGGCCGCCCAGCGAAATCCGCGGGCCGTCGTTCCGCTTGGTCAGGTGGGTTTCAGGCGCGGCAAAGAGGTCGCCAATGGAAATGGACAGCACTTGGCACAGCGTCACCAGGGAAGCAACGGAGGGCGAGGTCAGGTCCCGCTCCACCCGGCTCAGGAAACCCTTGGTCAGCCCGGTGGCGTCGGCTACCTGCTCGATGGTGAGCCGCTGGGACTGCCGGGCGGCCCGGATCCTGGAGCCGATGGCAACCGGGACGTTGCTGGGCTCAACTGGCAGTGCCTTCATCTACGAACCTTTCATGGCCGGCAGCCCGGCTCCACTCTCGAGCCATACTAATGGCCGCCGCTTATGTGACGCGCGGATGCCACACGGGCAATCCCCAGCCACTGGCGCCCCTTGACTGTTGCAGCCGTCACACTCTAGTCTGTGGAAACTCCTGTTGCCTATAGGGCAATTCCAGGAGCCGTTTCCGTTCGTCCGCGGCGGTTCCGGGCGCCGTCGCCCCCGGTCCCACACCCGGCGCCCAACTGCTCCAAGGAGCCATCTATGGATGCACGTGCCATCAACATCGCCATCGTGGTGGTGTACCTTCTCGCAATGCTGGCCTTCGGCTGGTGGGGCAAGTCCCGTACCAAAAACAACAGTGACTTCCTGGTGGCAGGCCGCCGCCTTGGCCCGTTCCTCTACACCGGAACCATGGCCGCCGTCGTCCTCGGCGGAGCCTCCACCGTTGGCGGCGTGGGGCTCGGCTACAAGTTCGGCATCTCCGGCATGTGGCTGGTGGTGGCCATTGGCGCGGGCGTCCTGCTGCTGAGCCTCCTCTTCGCTGGCACCATCCAGAAGCTGAAGATCTACACGGTGTCCCAGATGCTCTCCCTCCGCTACGGGAGCAGGGCAACCGAAGCCTCGGGCATCGTCATGCTGGCCTACACGCTGATGCTTTGCGCCACCTCCACCGGCGCCTACGCCACCATCTTCGTGGTGCTGTTCGGCCTGGATCGGGCGCTGGCCATCGCCATCGGCGGCGCCATCGTGCTGGTGTACTCCACCATCGGCGGCATGTGGTCCATCACCTTGGCGGACCAGGTGCAGTTCGTCATCAAGACCGTGGGCATCTTCTTCCTCATGCTCCCGTTCACCCTGAACGCCGCCGGTGGCCTGGACGGGATCCGCAGCCGTGTGGACGCCAGCTTCTTCCAGATGGACGGCATCGGCGTCCAGACGATCATCACCTACTTCGTGGTCTACACCCTTGGCCTGCTGATCGGCCAGGACATCTGGCAGCGCGTGTTCACCGCCAAGACGCCCAAGGTGGCCCGGTGGGGCGGCGCCACGGCCGGCATCTACTGCATCCTCTACGGCGTGGCCGGGGCCCTGATCGGCATGGCCGCCAGCGTGGCCCTGTCCAACGTCAAGATCGCCGCCAAGGACGACGTTTACGCAGAGGTAGCCCAGAACCTGCTCCCGGTCGGCATCGGCGGGCTGGTCCTGGCAGCCGCCGTCGCCGCCATGATGTCCACCGCTTCCGGCGCCCTCATTGCCGCTGCCACCGTTGCCCGCGCCGACGTCCTGCCGTTCGTAGCCGGCTGGTTCGGCAAGACGGTCAACACCGGGGACACCGAGAACCCGGAGCATGACGTCAAGGCCAACCGCATCTGGGTTCTTGCCCTGGGCATTGTGGCCATCGTCATCGCCATCATCACCAAGGACGTGGTGGCGGCCCTGACCATCGCCTACGACATCCTGGTGGGCGGGCTCCTGGTGGCCATCCTGGGCGGACTCGTGTGGAAGCGCGGCACCGGCCTGGCCGCCGCGGCCTCCATGGCCGTCGGCTCCGTCGTGACCCTGGGCACCATGATCATCCTCGAAATCAACGCCAAGGCGCCCCTGGACGGAATTTACGCCAACGAGCCCATCTACTACGGCCTGATTGCCTCCGCCGTTGTCTACATTGCGGCGTCACTGCTCACCCGGCCCACGGACCCCGCAGTTATGCAGGCGTGGCAGCGCCGGGTTTCCGGGCAGGAACCCGAGGACGCCCCGGAGGAAGTCCTCGCCGGCCGCTGACAAATAGAATCCCCGGCAAAGATATAACGCACGACGGCGGCACCTCCTTTCGCTTTACCGCGAAAGGAGGTGCCGCCGTCGTAAGTCCTACTCCCCTATGTCCTAGCTCTCAGTGTCGCGGGGCTCGTCGTCATCCAGCGGGACCTCGCGGTCCTCGGCATCGATGACCACCGGCGGCGACTGGACCACCGGCTCCTCCTCATCAATCAACGCGTCCTCCGCGTCCCAGTCCGCATCGTCTACCGGTGCATCCTCGGCGTAATCGTAAGCGGGGTCCGCTTCCACGGCGTCCAGGTGCGGCATGTCCGGGTGCTGTCCGGTGGTGCTCATGATTCAACCTCCGTAGGTTCGCCTGACGTGCTCTTTCGGGAGGGCGCAGCCTGCGCCACACCTTCATCACAGCACCGGCCGGGCGGACGGGTCAATAGCCGCCGGAGCCCGGGAAGAAGGCCGGGAACGCAAGCGCCAGGGGCCCTTGGTTTAAGGCAAACCGAAACTTTGCAGCGAGGTTTGCCAGCCAAAAAACCGCGGAAATCCGCAGTAGGCTGGCAGGGCAAAGGCGCGAAAACATGCCCTTTCCAGCCCAGGAGTATCAGTGTCGCAGCACGCCCAATCCAATCCGCATGCCATACCCCAGGAGGCCCCGCACACCGTGCAACCCCAGCCCTCGCCGTCGAACATCAAGCGGTGGCGCCAGTACCTGGCCGATGAGCGCGCCGAAGCCGCCGTCTACCGTGACCTGGCCCAGAACCGCGAGGGGGAAGAGCGCGCCATCCTCCTGGCCCTGGCCGAGGCAGAAGGCCGGCACGAGGCACACTGGCTGGCACTGCTCGGTAAGCACGCCGGCAAACCCAGGAGGGCCTCCACACGAAGCCGGTTCCTTGGGTTCCTGGCCCGGCACTTCGGCTCCGTGTTCGTGCTGGCCCTAGCCCAGCGCGCCGAGGGCCGCTCCCCTTACGCCAAGGACCCCAACGCCACCCCGGCCATGGCCGCCGATGAGCAGATCCATGAGGAAGTGGTCCGAGGCCTGGCAACGCGCGGCCGCAACCGCCTGGCCGGTACGTTCCGCGCGGCCGTCTTCGGGGCCAATGACGGTTTGGTCAGCAATTTGTCCCTGGTGATGGGCATGGCCGCATCCGGTGTGGCCAGCAGCGTGGTGCTGCTCAGCGGCATCGCCGGGCTCCTGGCCGGCGCCATGTCCATGGGCGCAGGTGAATTCATCTCCGTCCGGTCCCAGCGCGAATTGCTGGCCGCCACCCGTCCAACGCAGATCACCCTGGCGGCGGCGCCCAAACTGGACCTCGAGAACAACGAACTGCTCCTGGTGTACCTGGCCCGCGGGATGTCCCGGGAAGCGGCGGAACACCGGGTTGCCGAGCGCACGGGCCAGTTGTCCTGCGACTGCGATCCCAGCCTGTCCCTGCAGCCGGAGCTCGCGGAGGAAGACGACCGGCACGAGGCAGTGGGCACGGCGTGGGGAGCCGCATTGTCCAGTTTCTGCTTCTTCGCCTCCGGCGCGGTCATCCCCATCCTGCCCTTCGTGTTTGGCATGACCGGCGTCGCAGCCCTCGTCGTGGCAGGGGCCCTGGTGGGCATTTCCCTCCTGGCGACCGGCGCCGCCGTCGGCCTGCTGTCCGGCACGTCCCCGCTGACCCGCGGGCTGCGGCAGCTGGCCATCGGCCTGGGCGCGGCCGCCATCACGTACCTGCTGGGCATGCTGTTCGGCACGGCGGTGGGCTAGCAGCCAGCAGCGGCTTTTCATGGAGGTCCTTCGGCAACGTTCAGCGTTCCCGGAGGACCTCCACTGCTTCGTCCACCGTGTCCACCAGGAAAATGTAATCCGCCATGGCCCGGCCGGCCGCGAGGCTGCGCAGCATGGGCCAGGCCGGGTATTCCTGCTCCCAATGGCGCCGCCCCACCAGCACCATGGGCGCCACCTTTTCGCGGGCGCCGTAGTAGTTCTCGCAGGCGTCCTGGAAGATCTCCTGCACTGTGCCGGCGGCGCCGGGCAGGAAGACAATCCCGCCGTGGCACAGTTCCAGCAGGATTGCCTCCCGGATGGCGTTGGCAAAGTATTTGGCGATGTGCGTGGCAAAGTAGTTGGGCGGCTCGTGCCCGTAGAACCAGGTGGGGATGCCAAGCGAGGGCGTCCCGTCCGGATGGCGTTCGACGACGGCGGCGGCCGCACGTGCCCACGCCGACACCGAGGGGCGGAACCCGGGAACAACGGCGAGCGTGGCCAGCGCTGCCTGCACGTCGCCGTCGGACGCCTGGCTCAGGTAGGCGCCCAGGTTCGCCGCCTCCATGGCACCCGGCCCACCGCCGGTAGCCACCGAATGGCCGTCGAGGGCCAGCAGCCTCCCCAGCCGCGCCGCCTCCGCGAACTCCCGACTGCCGCGCGGCGCCGCGTGGCCGCCCATGACGCCGACGATGGACCGTCGGGTCCAGGTCCCGGAGCGGGTCAGCTCGTCCAGCGCATCCCCGATGGCATGGTCATGCAGGGCAGAGGCCAGGGTTGAATCAACCCGGTGCCGCTGGCCCGGCTGGATGCTCCAGTGGTAGATGCGCGCGTCCGGCACCTCCTCATACGGGGACGTGGCCAGTCCGGCGTACAGCTCAGCCGGGGAATACAGGGCCGCCCGGTAGGGATCGAACGGGACACCTTCCAGCCTGGGGAAGATCAGGGCTCCGCGGCTCCGGAGGTAGCCCTCCATGCCGTCATCGAAGAGGCAGCCCAGGAACATCGCACCCTCGACGGTCACGCTTTTCAGTGCTGCCGACCGGCCCCGCAGGTCCAGCGACTGCGCATGCCAGCCGTGCAGGTTGACGGCGCCGCCGGCCACCAGGCGGTCGAAGCTGGCCAAGTCCTGGACCTCGAGGGTGCGCGGGCGGGGACCAAGGCTACCGGCAAAATTCATGATTGTTGTCCTGCGGCCCACATCATGGAGCCAGCCTAGCCACCCAACGCAAACGCGGGGCGGGAGGAGGCGTCCTTCTCCCATGCGTCCCTACAACAGGACAACCCTCCGCCCCTGTATCACAGCAGCCGTGGAGCACCCTTGACCGTCCCGGTGCGACTGCTACGATCGAGAAGGGTCTATGTCCTATCAAGAGAACATATGGCGGCAAAGTGCCCCCAGCGCGCCTGTCCCGACCGGGCGGCGCTGCATCCAACCGACACAAGGGACGCATCGTGGCGAACAATCTGGGACTCACCATCGACCGCTCCTCCCCCGTGCCCCTGTACCACCAGGTGGTCCAGGGTATTGAAGCGGCCATCTACAGCGGCGCACTGGAACCCGGCAGCCGACTGGACAACGAAATCGACCTGGCGGCCCAGCTCAACCTGTCCCGGCCCACCATGCGCAAGGCCATGGACGAACTGGTCCGTTCCGGCCTCCTGGTGCGCAAGCGCGGTGTAGGAACCCAGGTGGTCTCCAGCCAGGTCCGCCGCCCGCTGGAACTCTCCAGCCTCTATGACGACCTCACCAACAACGGCAAGAAGCCCACCACCGACGTCCTGAGTTTCTCGCATGTGGAGGCGGATGACGCCACCATCGCCACGCTGCAGCTGCCGGCAGGCTCCAAGGTGTACCACTTCACCCGGCTCCGTAAAGTGGGCGGCAAGCCGCTGGCCCTCATGGAGAACTGGGTGCGCGACGATATCGCTGACATAGATGAGGCCATGCTGCGGGCCGAGGGGCTCTACTCCATCCTGCGCCGCGGCGGTGTGAACTTCCGGCTGGCAACGCAGCGTATCGGCGCCAAAACCGCCGATGATTACCAGGCCTCCATGCTGGACACCGCGGCCGGGTCTGCGCTGGTCACGATGGAGCGCACCGCCGTGGACGATACCGGCCGCAGGGTTGAAACGGGCCACCACGTGTACCGCGCCGATTCCTACAGCTTCGAAATGACACTCGTCCAGCGCTAATCCAAGGAGCCAACTCCATGACCAACTGGGTCTACCCCCTGGGCACTGCCGGCCATGGCAAATGGGACATTTCGATCGGAACCCCCGATTCCTCCCTTACCGTGAACGGCTGGGCACACACCGGACTGAAGGTGGCCACCCTGGCCGCGGGCGCCGCCGTCGAACTTCCCGCCGCAGACGAGGAACGCATCGTGGTGCCCCTTACCGGGTCCTTCACGGTTAGCGTTGACGGCAGGGACTACCCGCTGGCAGGCCGGGCGTCGGTCTTCGCAGGCCCAAGCGACGTGCTCTACTCGGGCACCGGACGTGCGGTAAGCATCAACTCCTCCGACGGCGGCAGGGTTGCCGTGGCCACCGCGCCGGCCAAGGCGTCCTATCCCACCCGACTGGTATCTGCAGCCGAAACCCCCGTCGAACTGCGCGGCGCCGGCAACTGCTCGCGCCAGGTCCACAATTTCGGCACGCCGGCAGCGCTGGAAGCCGACCGCTTCATCGTGTGCGAGGTCCTCACCCCCGCCGGCAACTGGTCCTCCTACCCTCCCCACAAGCACGATGAGGAGAAGGACGGCGAGACCTCCCTCGAGGAGATCTATTACTTCGAGACGCAGGTGGCGGCCGGATCAGGCGCTCCCTCCGACACCGACGCAATCGGCTACCAGCGTGTCTACGCCTCCGACGAGCGGCCCATCGACGTGACGGCCGAGGTGCGCACCGGCGACGTCGTCCTGGTCCCCTACGGCTGGCATGGCCCGGCCATGGCAGCTCCCGGATACGACCTTTACTACCTGAACGTCATGGCGGGACCCGGTCCGGTGCGGGAGTGGCTGATCAGTGACGACCCGCACCACGGCTGGGTCCGGCAAACCTGGGAGAACCAGGACATCGATCCGCGTCTGCCGTTCCGCCCCTGAGCCTGGCTAGGACCGGACAAGCCCAGGCATGTCAGTGGATGCCGCCACTACCTTGTGCTGCTTCTCGCTCCGCTTGGCGCCGGCCGCAGCGAAGGCCATGACGGCAAGGCCCGCAAAGGTAATCACTGCGCCGGCCCAGATGGGCGAGGTGTAGCCGAGCCCGGCGGTGATGGTGACGCCGCCCAGCCAGGCGCCCAGGGCGTTGCCCACATTGAAGGCACCGATATTGGCGCCGGAGGCCAGCGTGGGAGCCCCGGAGGCGTACTTCATCACGCGCATCTGCAGGCCCGGTACGGTGGCAAAGCCGAAGCCTCCCATCAGCACCAGGGAAATGACGGTGAGGACCGGGTCGGCGGCTGCCAGGGCGAAGGCCACGAGAACCGCGGTCAGCGCGGCGAGCACTACCAGGAGCGTGCGGTCCACGTTCCGGTCTGCGGCCTTGCCGCCCACAGTGTTTCCCACGAAAAGACCCACCCCGAAGACGATGAGCAGCCACGGCACGGTTGACACCGCGAAGCCGGAGACCTCCGTGAGCGTGTAGGCGATGTAGGTGAACGCGCCGAACATGCCGCCGTAACCGAGGATGGTAACAACGATGGACAGCCATACCTGACCGGACCGGAAGGCTCGAAGTTCGGAGCGAAGGCTGCCGGCTTGCTCTGCCGCACCTGCCGATTTGGGGACCAGCGCCAGGATCCCGGCGAGCGCGGCCACGCCAATTGCCGTGATGGCCCAGAACGTGGCACGCCACCCTGCGGCCTGGCCCAGCAGCGTTCCAAACGGCACACCCAGGACATTGGCCGCGGTGAGGCCGGTGAACATCAGCGCGATCGCACCGGCCTTCTTGCTGGGCGGGACCATGCCTGCCGCCACCACAGCGCCGATGCCAAAGAAGGCGCCATGTGAGAGGGCGGCAATGACGCGGCCCAACATCATGGGCCAGTATCCCTCCGCAGTGGCCGAGAGCAGGTTTCCTGCGATAAACAGCACCAGCAGTGCGGCCAGGACCGGCTTACGCTGGAAGCGCGTGACGGCAGCAGTCAGACCCAAGGCGCCCACTACCACGGCCAGCGCGTAGCCGGAGATGAACCAACCGGCCGAGGCCTCACTGACGCCGAAGTCCGCCGCGACCTGCGGAAGGAGCCCGGCAATGACGAACTCGGTAAGTCCAATGCCAAACCCGCCGAGGGCGAGTGCTATCAAGCCAACAGGCATGCGAATGCTCCTTTGAGCTATAGGTGTGGTTGTTCCCTTGACGGGATAGCGCCTAAGATAGTTGCAGACGCGGTATTTATTGTTGCACATGCAAATATACCGCGCAAGCAACTATCTTCGACCGCCGCTAGTGGTCGGGTTGCCGACCCTCTTGTAAGGAGTAAAAGCATGGGCATCAAGGACGACGCCGTCGAGGTCCGCGCCCAGGGCTGGCGAACCCTTGCAGCCCTGCACGGGCTGATTGAAACCGAACTGGAGCGCTCGCTGCAGGCAGAGTCGAAACTCTCAGTGGTGGAGTACACGGTGCTGGATGCCCTCAGCCGGCAGGATGGATGGCACATGCGCATGCAGCAACTGGCCCGTGCCACGGCATTAAGCCCCAGCGCCACCACCCGACTGGTCAACCGGCTGGAGGACCGCGGCCTGCTCACCAGGATTTTGTGCGACGACGACCGGCGCGGGATCTACACCGAGTTGACTTCCAGCGGGAGCAGTTTGCTCGCGGAAGCGCGGCCGGTGCACGACGCCACCCTGGAACGTGCCCTCGATGAGGCCATGGCCATCCCGGAACTGGCGCCGCTGGTGGATGCCCTGCCCCGGTTGCACGCCAGCACCTAGGGCCCGCCGCACGCGCCGAAACGCCCCTGGGGATTCCCTCGGGGGGGGCGGTGCGGGGCCGTTGCGGCGTGGAACAGGTGTGCCCGTTTGGGTTAGGAGAGCTGGGCTTCGGTGGTTGGGGCCTTGCTGCGCGCCACGTTCTTGAAGTAGTGCTCCAAGTCCTCGAGGCTCTTGTCCTTGGTCTCGGGAACGTACTTCGCGGCGAAGGCAATGGCGGCGACGCCGAGGACTGCGAACACGAAGAACGTGTTGGAGATGCCGATCGCCGCCAGCAGCTGCGGGAAGCCGAACCCGATCAGGAAGTTCACGATCCACAACAGGAAGGCCGACGCCCCCACGCCCAGGCCACGGATCTTCAGCGGGAATATTTCCGAGAGCATCAGCCAGGTCACCGGTGAGATGGCGCCCTGCTGGAACGCCAGGAACGTGACGGTGAGCGCCAGGATGACGAAGCCGCGGGCTGTGCCTTCCGGCAGGATCAGGGAGAAGAGGCCAATCAGCAGCAGCGCCGTGGTGGTTCCCACCTGGCCCGTAATCAGCATCCTGCGCCGGCCCACCTTGCCCAGCAGCCAAATTCCCACGAACGTGGCAACCACTGAGATGACACCGTTGGCGATGTTGGCCGTCAGCGCCGCTTCACGGCCAAAACCGGACTGGGAGAGGATCTGGGTCCCGTAGTACATGATCGAGTTCACGCCGGTGATCTGCTGGATCACCGCCAGGCCAAGGCCCACGAAGAAAATCCGGCGAAGCCACGGGATGCCAAGGTCCTTCCAGGACCCCATCTTGGACTTGTAGTCCTCCACGGCCATGGCCTTGACTTCCTCGAACTCCCTCCGCGCCTCTGCCTGTGACCGGATGCGCTTCAGGACGCTGAGCGTCGCCTCGAAGCTGCCCATGGAAGCCAGCCAACGGGGGCTTTCGGGCATGTAATTCATCCCGATCCACAGCGCGACGGCCGGGAGGGTGGCGATGACCAGCATCCAGCGCCAGACGCCGTGGGACTCACCGAACGAGTTGCCGAGGTAGGCGTTGAAGATAAATGCCAGCAACTGCCCCGTAACGATCATGAGTTCGTTTTGGGTGACAATGCGTCCGCGCCGGTTGCTGGGCGATACCTCGGCCAGGTACACCGGAACAGTCACCGATGCCCCGCCCACGGCGAGCCCCAGGATGAACCGGGCGGCGATCATCACTTCCGTGCTGGGTGCAAAGGTGCAGCCCATAGTGCCCGCGAGGAAGATGAGAGCCAGCACCATGAGCATCCGACGGCGACCGTGACGGTCCGCCAGGCGGCCGCCGAACAGGGCGCCGAAGGCGGCACCAAACAACAGGGACGAGGTGACCAGGCCCTCGGTCAGTGGTGTCAGGCCCAGGTCCTCCTGCATATAAGGCAGCGCCCCGTTGATCACGCCGGTGTCGTAGCCGAAGAGCAGGCCGCCCAGGGTGGCGGTGACGGTGGCAGTCCGCAGTGCCCACTTGTGGTTCCCCGGCTCCCTTCCTGCCGTCCCACCGTGAAGCGAGGTCACGGGCGTCCTCATTGGACGCACCATTTTCCGGCCTCCGGCTGGTAGCGGAGGACCTTGGCTCTATTCTCGTTTTCGGCACAGACGCTGGACACCATCCCAGTATTCTGCCCGCCCGGGACGGCGATCTCGTTCCAGTTCCCAGGGAACGCGTCTGGAATCACATCCACGTCGCCGGGGACCGGGTGTCAGAGGATGGCCAACTCCTCCCCCTTTCCCGCAGCCTACTTATAGCGGCCTACTTGTAGAGGTCGGGCTTGGGGTTCAGCTTTACGGTGACCTTTTCGCCGTTCTTCTGCGCTTCGACGCCTGCTTCGCAGCACGCAGCGGTGGCGTACCCGTCCCAGGCGGAGGGGCCGCCGATGTCGCCCTTGACTGCCGCGTCCACCCATGCCTGGATTTCGACGTCGTACGCCGGGCCGAAACGTTCCTCGAAGCCCGGGGTGACGTTGCCGCCCCAACGGCCGGCGCTGCGGGTGTACGGGCCCTTGTCGCCGCCGATGCTCACGATGCCGTCCTCAAAGGAGGCCTGCGTGGCCACCTCGTAGCCAAACTTGGCGTTGACGTAGATTTCGACGTCGGCCAGGACACCCGACTCGGTTTCGATCAGCACGTGCTGGGGATCGTGCTGGCCGTTCGGGGCATTGCGGGTGGCCTTGCCCAGCCGGACCTGGACGCTGATGATTTCCTCGCCGGTGAAGTACCGGATCGCGTCAAACTCATGGACCACGGAGTCGTTAATGAGCATCTCGTTGGTAAAGCCCGGGGGCGTGTTGGGGTTGCGGTGCTGGTGGTGCAACATCAGCAACTCGCCCAGTTCATGGTTGCGGATGATCGAGCCTAACGTGGCGTATTCGGCGTCGAAACGGCGCATGAAGCCCACCTGGATGCGCTTGTGCCCCAGTGCCACCTCGGCTTCGACAATCTTCCAGGAGGATTCGGCGTCGGGCGTGAGGGGCTTTTCGCACAGGATCGGGATGTCCCTGGCTATTGCCTTCAACAGGATGTCCTGGTGCAGGAAGCCGGGGGTGGCAATCAGGACGGCATTGACGTCGCCATTGTCGAGGGCCTCTTCGGCGTCCGCCAGGGCCACTGCGCCCGGGATGCCTTCGACGGCGGCCTGGGCGCGGGCGAGGTCGACGTCGACGACGGCGGCAACTTCGGCTCCGTGGATGCGCTGGTTGAGGCGTTGGATGTGGTCTGCGCCCATACGGCCTGCGCCGATGACGGCAACGCGGAGGGTTTCAGTCATTGTTCTGGTCCTTTGGGTTCTGGGACGGTGCCGTGCTGGCTGTCAGTGCTGGTCCGTCAGCTGACGGTCGTGCGGGAGCCGCAGGACAGCAGGTAGTTGCGGGTGCGCTTGGCGATGGGCATGGGAACGTCGAAGGCCACGGGGTACATATCCTGCTCCACGATGCCGAAAATGGGCCGGTTCAGTGCTTCCACAGCTTCGATGACCGCGCGCAGGTCCGGCAGGCCGTTGGGCGGCTCGGTCATGACGCCGGCCAGGTTCGCGGCGGCCCACGTCATATTTTGCTCGTTGACTCGTCTGAGGATCTCCGGGTTGATCTGCTTCAGGTGCAGGTAGCCGATGCGGTCCGGGTAGTTCTTGATCAGGTCCAGGCTGGAGGCGCCGCAGTATTCGGCGTGTCCGGTGTCCAGGCAGAGGTTGAGGTACTGGGGGTCCGTGGCGCCCAGCAGCGTTTCGATGTCCTCCTGCGCGCCAACGTGGGAGTCGGCGTGGGAGTGGAACTGCTGCTTCAGGCCGAAGTCCTCCAGCAGGGTCTTGCCCAGGCGGTTGTGCCCGGCGAACAGGTCACTCCAGGCTTTGTCGGTCAGGGTCCCGCTCTCCACCGCTTCGCCGGTGACGTCGTCGCGCCACATGGCCGGAATGACAACCATGTGCTCGCCGCCCATGGCCGCGGTCAGTTCGGCCACCTTGCGGGCCGGCTCCCAGGCCTTTTCCCACTGGTCCAGGCCCCGGTGAAAGGCCGTGAACACGGTGCCGGCGGAGATCTGCAGGTCGCGCTGCTTAAGATCCTCGGCGAGGCGGGCTGGGTCCGTGGGAAGGTAGCCGTAGGGGCCCAGTTCGATCCACTTGTAGCCGGACTCGGCTACTTCATCCAGGAAGCGTTCCCACGGGGTCTGCTTTGGGTCGTCCGCGAACCAAACACCCCAGGAGTCCGGTGCCGTGCCGATGATCAGCTTGTTCTCAGTCATGACAGCGTTGTCTTTCTTCTGGGGATTAGTTGGAGGGGAAGTTGTAGGAGGCGCCGGAGGCGTGGTGGGTTTCGGGCCAGCGGGAGGTGACCACCTTGCCGCGGGTATAGAAGCTCACGCCTTCGGGGCCGTAGATGTGCTTGTCGCCGAAGAGGGAGGCCTTCCAGCCACCGAAGGAGTGGTAGGCCACCGGAACCGGGAGGGGCACGTTGATGCCGATCATGCCCACGGTGACGGAGCGCTGGAACTTGCGGGCGGCGGCGCCGGAGGAGGTGAAGATGGCGGTGCCGTTGCCGTAAGGGTTGGCGTTGATGAGCTCGATGCCGTCTTCGAGGGTATCGACGCGGACCACGACGAGGACGGGTCCGAAGATTTCCTCCTTGTAGGCGGTCATTTCGGTCTTGACGTGGTCGATCACGGTGGGGCCGACCCAGAAGCCGTTCTCGTGGCCCGGGACCACGAGGTCGCGGCCGTCCACGACCATGGCGGCGCCGGCGGTTTCGGCTTCGGTGACGATCCTGACGATGCGTTCCTTGGAGGCCGGGGTGATGACCGGGCCCATTTCGGCATCGGGCTCGGTGCCGTTGTTGACCTTGACAGCTTCGGCGCGTTCCTGGACTTTCGCGACCAGGGCGTCGGCGGCGTCGCCAACGGCCACGGCGACGGAGATGGCCATGCAGCGTTCGCCGGCGGAGCCGAACGCGGCGGCGGCGAGGTGGTCGGCGGCGTTGTCGAGGTCGGCGTCGGGCAGGATGATGGCGTGGTTTTTCGCCCCGCCCAGGGCCTGGACGCGCTTGCCGTGCCTGGTGGCGGTCTCGTGGACGTACTGGGCGATCGGGGTGGAGCCGACGAAGCTGATGCCGTCCACGTCGGGGTGGGTCAGCAGCCCGTCGACGGTTTCCTTGTCGCCGTGCAGGACTTGGAACACACCGTCCGGCAACCCGGCTTCCTTCCAGAGCTTGGCCAGCAGCAACGAGGCCGAGGGGTCACGCTCGGAGGGTTTGAGGATGAACGCGTTGCCGGTGGCGATGGCCATCGGGGCCATCCACAACGGCACCATGACGGGAAAGTTGAACGGCGTGATGCCGGCGACGACGCCGAGGGGCTCGCGGAAGGAGAAGACGTCGATGCCGGTGGAGACCTGGTCCGAGTAGTCACCCTTGAGCAGGGTGGGGATGCCGCAGGCGAACTCGACGACTTCCAGGCCTCGGCCGATCTCGCCCTTGGCGTCGGAGAGGACCTTGCCGTGCTCGGCGGTCACGAGCTGGGCGAGTTCGTCCACGTGCGCGGCGACGAGTTCACGGAATTTGAACAGTACCGCGGTGCGCTTGGCCAGGGCGATGTCGCCCCAGGTGTCGGCGGCCTTGCGGGCGGCGGCGACGGCGGTGTCCAGGTCGGCGCGGTTGGCCAGGCGCAGGGTGGCGGATACGGCACCGGTGGCCGGGTTGTACACGGGCGTGGTGCGGTCGCCTTCGCCGGCGGTTTCGGCGCCGTTGAGAAAGTGGTTGATGACGGTGGCCTGGGTGGTGGTGGCAGTCATGGGACTCTTCCTTGAGTAGTGAAAAGTGCGGTTAGCCGAGCAGTTTGCGCTGGCGTGACTTGTGGTCGGTGTAGGCCTGGAAGGCCTGCTTGGTGGATTCCAGTTCGGCCACCTGGGAGACGGGGACGTCCCACCAGGACTCGGAGGACGGCGCGTCCAGCAGCGGATCTGATTCGACGTGGATCAGGATGGGGCCCGAGCCTTCCGGGGCGGCCTTGGCGTCGCGGACGGCCTGTTCGAGTTCTGCGATGACCTTCTCGCCGGGTTCGATCCGGATGACCTTCACGCCCAGGGACTGGGCGTTCAGGGCCAGGTCCACGGGCAGGGTCTCGCCCTCATCAAAGCTGTGCGCCTCTTCGTTCAAGGCCCGGTACTTGGTTCCGAACCGCTGCGAGCCGATGGATTCGGAGAGCGAGCCGATGGAGGCGAAGCCGTGGTTCTGGATCAGGACCACGATCAGCTTGATGCGTTCTGCGACGGCGGTAACCAGTTCGGTATGCATCATCAGGTAGGAGCCGTCCCCCACCATGACGACGACGTCCCGCACCTGATCCCCTGACCCTCCGGCCGCCGTCGTACTTGCCGCTTCGGCGATCACGGCGCGCTTGACGCCCAGGCCGCCGGGGATCTCATAGCCCATGCAGGAATAGGCGTACTCAACGTGGTAACCGAACGGGTCCCGGACCCGCCACATCTTGTGCAGGTCACCGGGCAGGGAACCGGCGGCGGAGACCACCACGTCGCGGGCGTCCATGGCCCGGTTGGTAGCGCCGATGATTTCGTTCTGCGCCGGCAGCGGGGTGTAGCGGGTGTCGAAGGCCTCGTCCACGGTGGCGTTCCAGCGCTTCTTCTCGGCCTCGATCTTCTGCTCAAGGTCTGCGCCCACCCGGTACCCGCCAAGGGCTGCGTTGAGCTTGACCAGTGCCTTGCGGGCATCGGCGACGATCGGAAGCGTGGTGCCGTGCTTGTAGGCGTCGATGGGGGCGACGTTGATGTTCACGAACTTCACGTCCGGGTTCTGGAAGGCGGTCCGGGACGCCGTGGTGAAGTCCTCGTAGCGGGTGCCGATGCCGATGATCAGGTCCGCCCCGGCGGCGATGGCGTTCGCCGCCGTCGTGCCCGTGGACCCGATGGCGCCCAGGGAGTACTTGTGGTCCCAGGGCAGCACGCCGACGCCGGCCTGCGTGTTGCCCACCGGGATGCCGGTCAGCTCCACGAACTTCGCGAGCTCATCGTTTGCGTAGGCGTAGAGGACACCGCCGCCGGCAATGATCAGCGGGCGCTTGGCGGCCCGTATCGCCGCGGCGGCGCGGGCGATGTCGTCGTCCTCGGCGTCGGGGCGGCGGATCCGCCACTCCCGCTCGGCCAGGAACTCCTCGGGAACATCGAAGGCCTCGGCCTGGACGTCCTGCGGCAACGAAATCGTCACCGCTCCCGTCTCGGCCGGGTCGGTGAGGACACGCAGGCCGTGGTGGAACGCGGAGAACAACTGCTCCGGCCGGTTGACGCGGTCGAAGAACTTGGACAGCGGCCGGAACGCGTCATTGACCGTCAGGTCGTAAGCGTAGGGCTGTTCGAGCTGCTGCAGCACCGGGTCCGCGGCGCGGGTGGCAAAGGTGTCACTGGGCAGCAGCAGCACCGGCAGGCGGTTGGTGGTGGCCAGCGCGGCGCCGGTCAGCAGGTTGGAGGAGCCCGGGCCGATGGAGGTGCTGATCGCGTAGGTCTGGCGGCGGCGGGTGTGCCGGGCATACCCCACGGCCTGGTGGACCTGGGCCTGCTCGTTCCGGCCCTGGTAGTACGGCATGATGGCCGGATCCAGCTGCTGGTACTGCTTCAGCGCCTGGCCCACTCCGGCCACGTTGCCGTGCCCGAAAATCCCGAACGTCCCAGGAATGAGACGCTCACGGAACTCAACACCGCCCACCGAGTCAACGGTGTACTGCTTGGAAAGGTATTCGACGACGGCTTGCGCAACGGTCATCCTGCGCGTTCCTGCTGTGGATCCCATGGGAGTTACTCCGATGCTTCTGCGGTGTGGTGAAGGAGGGAAGCGGCCGTGGCGACGGCGCCCGCGACGTCCCCGTCGGCGGGGTAGAGCAGGGTCCGGCCAACCGTGAGGCCCTGCACGCCGGGCAGGGCAAGGGCTGCCTGCCAGGACGCAAAGACCTCGTCTTGGGACCCGTCCGGGTCTCCACCCAGCAGGACGGTGGGCATGGTGGTGGCGGCCATGACGCGTTCCATCTCAGCCACCACCGGAAGCTTCATCCAGGTATACGCGCTGGTGGAACCCAGGCCCTCTGCGATCGCGATGGACTTGATCACCGCATTGGTCGACAGGTCGTTGCGAACCCGGCCGTTCTCCCGGACGGACAGGAACGGTTCCACCATGGCAATCAGCTTCCGCTCGGCCAGGGAATCGATGGCCTTGGCGGTCGCCTCCAGGGTCACCACGGTGTCGGGGTCGCCCAGGCAGATGCGGGTGAGCATCTTCCCGCCGTCCGCGCCCAGGGCCTCAAGGGCGGCGGCGGTGTGCCCGGTGAACCGGTCATCGAACTCGTTGACCAGCCCGGCCAGGCCACCGCGGTTCATCGAACCGAACACCAGCTTGCCGTCCAGGGTACCCAGGAGCAGCAGGTCATCCATAATGTCCGGGGAGGCCAGGACACCATCGACGGCGGGGTTGGCCAGCGCCATCTGCAAACGGTCCAGCAACTGGCGGCGGTCAGCCATGGCCACCGGGTCGTTGCCGACCGCCAGGGCGCCGCGGGCAGGGTGGTCTGCGGCAACGATGAAGTTCTGCCGACCGGCCTTGAGGCCGGGGTGGCGGCGGCGGGACTTGGCAGCCCGGGCCACAGCATCCGGATCTTCCAGGCGGATGGTGCTTAGGTGCTCGTAGCGGCGCGGATCGTCGTTCAGGGCACTGTCAGGGGTTAGGGGCGTGAGCGTCACAGTGCTGCTCCTTCGGTGGCAAGCTGGGTAACAGTGCCCGGAGCAGTAGCAGGGACATCGCGGCCGCGTTCGGCCAGCAGCGAGGTGACTTCCTCCGGCGTCGGCATCGCATCAGCGCAGGACAACCGCGAGGCAACGATCGCCCCAGCGGCATTTGCGTAGTCCAGGACCTGGGCCAGCGGCCAGCCGGACAGCAGCCCGTGGACAAAGGCGCCGCCGAAGGAGTCGCCGGCACCCAGGCCGTTCAGCGTCTCCACCGGGACGGGGGCGGAGACCGCACGTTCGGTGCGGGTCTTGGCCATCACGCCTTCGGGGCCGAGCTTGACGACGGCGATCTCCACGCCGGCGGCCAGCAAACGGTCCGCCTGCTCATCAGGGGTTCCCTCACCCACGGCCACGGCGCATTCCTTGTCATTGCCGATGGCAACAGTCACGTGCGGCAGGACCTTAGCCACCTCGGCACGGGCCTCTTCCTCCGAGGCCCAGAACATCGGCCGGTAGTCCAGGTCCAGGATAGTGAACTGCCCCTCGGCCAGGCCGGTACGGGGACGGGCCTCATGGGCGGCAAGGTGCGCGCTGCGGCTGGGCTCCTGGCACAGACCCGTGACTGTGGACCAGAAAATCCCCGCCTGGCGGATGGCATCAAGGTCCAGCTCCTCGGCCCTGATCTGCAGGTCCGGAGCCGTGGGGAACCGGCCGTAGAAGTACAGCGGGAACTCGTCCGTTGCCGGTTTGATCGCGCAGAACGTCACGGCCGTGGGCCAGTCCTTGACGGGTGTGACAAAGGTGTCGTCGACGTTGAACTTGCGCAGCTCGCGGTGCAGGTATTCACCGAACGGGTCATCCCCGGTCCGGGTGATCACACCGGTCCGGCGGCCGTGGCGGGCGGCGGCAACAGCGACGTTCGACGGTGAACCGCCCAGGTACTTGCCGAAGGAATTGACATCCTCCAGGCCAACCCCGATGTCGTTCGGGTAGATATCAACGCTGATGCGCCCGATCGTAAGAAGCTCGTGGGTCACGGGAATCGTTGACCTTTCTGGTGTGGAACGTCGGCCCCTTGCGGGCGGGACTTCCGGGCTTGCCGGCGTGGTGTGGGCCACAGCCATTACTTTGCCCCAGATCTAATGTCCTGTCAAAAGTTTGTACTGACATACTTACGCGGCAGGCTCGCCAGGCTTTCCCCTCGACTCTTGCGCGGCTACTGCAGCGGACGTATCATTAATCAACCGATAGGTTGATAAACAATGAGGTTGATTACTCGAAAGGCTCGACATGATCTCCGACGACGTGGCTTTGGACACGGCTTTCCTGGCCCTGGCCGATCCCGTCCGGCGCAGCATCATTGCCCGGCTGAGCAGGGGTCCCGCCACCGTCAACGAACTGGCGGAACCGTTCGAGATTTCCAAACAGGCAGTCTCGAAGCACATCCAGGTACTCGAGCAGGCGCAGCTGGTGACCCGAAGCAGGGATGCCCAGCGCCGGCCCGTGCACCTGAACCCCGCGCGGCTTGAGGCGCTTACCGCGTGGATTGACCAGTACCGGTTGGTCCGCGAAGGGCAGTTCCGCAACCTCGACGCGGTGCTGAAAGAACACGCTGCGGCAAGCGGCGGCCAATCCTCCAAGGAGTCATGATGAGCAATTCCCTGAAACTCAGCGTTCCTGAGGGCGTCCCCTTCATCGATTACGAGCGCGAGTTCGATTTCCCGGTGGCGGATGTGTTCCGCGCGCACAAAGAGCCGGACCTGATTGTCCAGTGGCTGGGCCCGCGGGGCATGAAAATGGAGATCGACCATTACGATTTCCGCACCGGCGGGAGTTACCGATACATCCACACCGGCCCTGACGGGGTGCCCTACGAGTTCCGCGGCATCTTCCACACGGTCCGCGAAAACGAGTTTGCCCTGCAGACCTTCGAGTTCGGCGGGTACCCGGACGTGGTGAGCCTGGAGTTCATGACCTTCGAGGACCTGGGCAACGGACGCACGCGGTTGCGGGGGCACTCGGTGTACCCCAGCCAGGAGGCGCGCGACGGCATGGCCCAATCGGGCATGGAAGGCGGCCTCAGCGAGGGCTATGAGCGGCTTGAGGAATTACTGGCGGGGGCCCGGGTCTGAGCCGCGGCCTTAGTTGCGGGTCTTGGCAAGGGCGATGGCTTCGTCCAGGACGCGGCCCAGGTTGGCGGCGTCGTGGGCGAACCGGCCCAGGAAGAGTCCATCCGCGGCCGGCAGTTGGGGCAGCAGCCCGGGGCCGGCGCTGCCGCCGTAAATGAGGGGGCAGTCTGCGCCCAGCTCAGCACGGATCTGGGCCAGGACTGAGTTGACGTGCTGTGGCGGGGCAGGTTCCTGCGCGCCGATGGCCCACACCGGCTCGTAGGCCAGGACCAGTCGGCTGAGCAGCGCGGCATCTCCCGCGGTGGCGGAGCGGACCTGCGCCACGCAAAAGGCGGCGGCAGCCCCGGCGTCGAGCCTGTCCGGCTCACCGATGCAGAGCAGCGGGGTGAGGGAATGGCCGACGGCGGCACGCACCTTGCGTGCCACCACGGCGTCATCCTCGGCAAAGAGTTTGCGGCGTTCCGCGTGGCCAATTTCCACGAGCGAGACGCCGAGTTCGGCGAGCATCCCCGGGCTGACTTCCCCGGTCAACGGCCCGTCCCCCCAGGCGCAGTTCTGCGCCCCAAGCAGCACGGGCGAGCCGGCCAGGACCCGGCCTGCGGGTTCCAGGACCGGAAAGGACGGGATGACGAAGACCCGGACGGGCTGATTCCCAGCCAGTCCTGGTCTCTCGTCCACAATGGAGCGCACCTCCGACAGCCAGCGCAGGCTTGCCTGGTAGCCCAGGTACATTTTGGTGCTGACACCGATGTAGAGGGTGCCGCTGCCTGCGTTGCTGCCGGAGGTGCTCATGGATTCCTTGCGTGGATGGTGGGCCCGCTCAGTCGAGCAGGTCGTCGGCCTTGTTCTTGAAGCGCCGGGTGGCGAACATCATCGCCGCCGCGACGAATGGCAGGACACCCAGGGCATAGACGCCCATGGAGCCGGTGGGCGATTGGGTCGCCTCGTTGACGGCAGTCCGGAGGATCGGCGCCACGAAGCCGCCCAGGTTGCCCAGGGAGTTGATCAGGCCGATGCCGGCGGCAGCAGCTGAACCCGCGAGGAACGCGGTGGGATAGGACCAGACCACGGGACCCACGGCCAGGAAGCTGCAGACAGCCAGGGTTATGAAGATCATGCCCAGCACCGGCTGGTGGTTGGTCCCCGCCCAGGCCGACCCGAAGATGCACAGGCCGGTGGAGATGAAAAGGATGGTGCCGAACTTCCGGCGCTTGGCTACGGTATCCGCGGCCTTGCCGATGAAGTAGCAGGAGAAGATGCCGAAGAACCACGGAACGGCAATCAACAGGCCGACGGCGAGCCCCACCTTCTGCCCGGTGAGGGAAGACACCTGCTGGGGCAGGAAGAACGTCACGCCATACACGGCGACCTGCAGGCAGAAGTAGATCACGGTGAAGTACCAGACGCGGCCGTTGCGCATGGCAGCGAGGATGCCGCGCGGACCGTGCTCATCCTTGATGTTGTCCTCAAGGGCCATGACTTCCTTCAGCGCGTACTTCTCATCGCTGCTGAGGAACTTCGCCTTTTCCGGACCATTGATCAGGAAGAAGAAGGCTGCGATGCCTGCCAGGACGGCCAGCATGCCTTCAACGAAGAACATGACCTGCCAGCCGCGCAGGCCGGGCACCTGATCACCGATGTTGATCAGCCAGCCCGACAGCGGGTTGCCGATCATCTGCGAGAACGGCTGGGCCAGGTAGAAGATGGCGAACATCTGGACGCGCACCTTGTTGGGGAACCATTCGGCAAGGTACATGATCACGCCGGGGAACAGCCCGGCTTCGGTCACGCCCAGGAGGAAACGCAGGATCACGAAGGACGTCTCGCCCTGTACAAAGGCGAAGCAGGCCGAGACGATGCCCCAGGTGATGGCGATGCGGGCCAGCCAGATCTTGGCGCCGACCCTCTTGAGCAGCAGGTTGCTGGGAATCTCGAAGATCGCATAGCCAATGAAGAAGATGCCGGCGCCCAGGGCGAAGGCCGCGGCGGACACTCCCTTGTCAGCTCCCAGCGCCGCCTCGGCAAAGCCGACGTTGGTGCGGTCCAGGAACGAAACGACGTACAGGATGACCAGCATCGGCATGAGCCGGCGGGCCGCCTTGAAGATCGCGGACTTCAGGACCGGACGGGCCAGAAGCTCCTTGGATGTTGCGGTGGTTTCGGACACAACACTCTCCTTCGAGTGGTGATGTTGGTGGTACCAGGGGGCCGGCGGCCCGCTGGCTTAGTGGGTGGCGCCCGGCCTTTCAATTTGGCCGGGAAGGCGCGCCGTTAGTGCATGTAGAGTCCGCCGTCGACGTTCAGTGTCTGGCCGGAGATGTAGCCTGAGTCTTCGCCGATCAGGAAGGAGATGGCTGCCGCCACGTCGCGGGGGCTGCCCACCCGGTTCACCACCAGGTCCTTGACCAACTCATCCTTGCGTTCCTCACTGAGAGTGCCGCCCATGATGTCGGTGTCAATCGGGCCCGGTGAAATGGCGTTGACCGTGATGTCGTACTCCCCCAGTTCCCGGGCGGTGGCACGGGTCAGGCCGATGACGCCGGCCTTCGCCACCGAGTACGGGGTCTTGCTGAAGGTTCCGCCGCCGCGCTGGGCGGAGACCGAGGAGATGTTGACAATCCGTCCCAGCCGGTTCTTGACCATCGACTCGGCGGCCCGGCGGGTGGCGTAGTGGACACCGTTCAGGTTGATGTTGATGACGCGGTCCCACTCGGCGCCGTCGAGTTCGAGGTAGGGCACCGGGGAGCTGACGCCTGCGATGTTGGCCAGCGCCACCAGCTGCGGCAGTTCCGCTTCGATCTCGTCGATCGCGGCCCGGACCGATGCTTCGTCGGCAATGTTTGCGCCGGCGCCATGGGCTTTGACGCCGTGCTTTTCCGCCAGTTCCTTGGCCACCGCTTTGCAGGCCGCGTCATCGAGGTCGATCACGCCGATGTTCCAGCCGCGCTCGGCCAGGTAGTCGGCGGTGGCACGGCCGATGCCGCGCTCGGAGACGGCGCCGGTGACGATCACCGTGCGGTCTGCGGGAAATGCTGTCATGAAGTGTTCCTTCTAAAGGGGGTGGTTTTGGTCCCGGAAAGCGCTAGTCCGCAAAACTCAGGACAGCGGGGCCGGGCCCAGTTCCTCGATGAGCTTCTGCATGGCGACGTACGCCTTGTTCCGGTAGGCAACCAGGGCTGCGGTGCGGTCTGCGGGGACGTCAAGGAAGCCGGAGCCGGTCTTGGTGCCGAGCTGGCCGGCGTCGACCTTTTCCTGCAGGATCTTCGGGGTGGCGAACCGCTCCGGGAAGCCGGTCTGCAGCGACTTGTAGCAGAAGGCGTAGACATCCAGCCCTGCCATGTCGGCGATGGCGAAGGGGCCGAAGAAGGGCAGCCGGAAACCGAAGGTGGTACGAACCAGGGTGTCCACGTCCTCCGCGCTGGCGATGCCTTCCTCCACCACCTGCGCGGCCTCGTGGAAGAGGGCGTACTGGAGCCGGTTCAGCACGAAGCCGGTGACGTCCTTGACGGTGGCGGTTTCCTTGCCGGTCTCCCCCACGATGGTGCGCGCGGCCTGGACGGTGGCCTCGGAGGTTCCTTCGTGCGGGATGACTTCCACGCCGGGGATGAACGGTGCCGGGTTGGAGAAGTGGACGCCCAGGAACCGCTCCGGGTTTTCCACTACCTCGGCCAGTTTGGCGATGGAGATGGTGGAGGTGTTGGAACCGATGATCGCGTCGGGGCGCGCTGCGGCGCTGATCCGGCTCAGGGTGGCGTGCTTGATTTCGAGGACTTCGGGCACGGCCTCCTCGATGTACTCAGCGCCGGCCACTGCTTCCTCGATGTCCTTGGCGGCCCAGAGGTTTTCCTTGAGCAGGTCCGTGGCGTTGGCCGGGAAGAGGCCTGCGGCGACGAACTCGTCGGATTCCTTCAGCAGCCGCTCGTAGTTGCTCTGGGCGATCTCGGCGGAGACGTCGGCCAGCGCGACGCGGGCTCCTGCGAGTGCCAGGACCTGGGCGATACCGCCGCCCATGTAGCCTGAGCCAACGACGGCGATGTTACGGGTGCTCATTTGTCCTCAAGTCCTTCCGACGCGTCCTCGTAGGAGGAGATGGCGTCTACTTTTGCCGCGGATGCGGAGTTTTCGTCGAAGCGGTAGTCCAGCCACTCGCCCACAAGTTTCTTGGCGAGCTCCAAGCCGATGACGCGCTGGCCCATGGTCAGAACCTGGGCGTTGTTGGACAGTACGGAGCGTTCCACCGAGTAGCTGTCGTGGGCGGTGACCGCGCGGATGCCCGGTACTTTGTTGGCAGAAATAGCGACGCCCAGGCCGGTGCCGCAGATCAGGAGGGCGCGGTCCGCTTCGCCGGCGGCCACCTTGCGGGCGGCGGCGACGGCCAGGTGGGGGTACGCGGTGGCATCGTTGGATGCCACTCCCACATCCTCTACCGAGGCAACGCGGGGGTCCGCCTCCAGCAGTTCGCGCAGGGCGTTCTTGTATTCCACGCCGGCTTCGTCGTTGCCGACGACGATGCGCCAGCCTGGCTGGGTGTTCTCGGTCATGATGTTCTCCTTAGGAGCTTTCGATGGTGGCGGCGTAGTCGGCCACCCTGCGGGCGATGAGTCCGAAGGACACGGCTCCTGGGTCCGGGTGGCCCAGGCTCTTTTCCGCCAGCGGCCGGGCCCGGCCCTTTTTCGGGCTGAGCTCTGCAGTTGCGTCAGCGGCCTTTGCCGCCGCCTCCGCTGCTGTGCGAAGGCTGGCAGCCAGGCTGCCGCCGTCGTCAATTGCCTTGCTGAACGTTTCGGCGAACGGAAGCAGCGCGTCCACCATGGTCTTGTCCCCCGCTTCCGCCTTGCCCAGGGTGATGATGGCGTCGCGGAGGGCGTTGACGGCCGCCGCTGCGTCGGCGGCAGTGTAGGAGTCCTTGCTGCCAAGGGTCTTTCCGACGGCGGTGACGGCGGCGCCCCAGAGGGCCCCGGAGGTGCCTCCCGCGCGTTCTGCCCACTGCTCCCCCGCCGCCGCGAGGAGTTCCTCGAGCCCTGCGCCGGCAGCGTGGGACTTTTCGGCCGCGGCAACGGCGGCATCAACACCGCGGCGCATGCCAATGCCGTGGTCACCGTCCCCGGCGATGGCGTCCAGCTTGCCCAACGCCTCTTCGTGTTCGACGACGACGGCCTGGGCTTCCTTCAGCGCGTCCAGTGCCGTGGCGGCCAGGGCAGTTGACGCGGGGGTGGCAGCCAGCGTCGGCTCGGTTCCGGCCTCCTCAAGGGACTCCACGGACCGTGCACGCCGGGGAGCCAGGTTGCCCTTGCGGAAGGCGGGGGTGTCAGCCGGCGCGGACCAGAACTTTTCCAGTTCCCCGTCCAGCCAGAACAGCGTCAGGGACAGGCCGGACATGTCCAGGCTGGTCACCAGTTCACCGCATTCGGGCTCCACGATCTCCAGCCCGGCCTCGGTGAGCAGTGCCTCGATCTTGCCGAACAGCAGGAACAGTTCGTCGTACTTCACCGTGCCCAGGCCGTTGAGGATGGGCACCACACGGCGGCCCGCGGTTTCCGGCTTGTCCTTCAGCAGCCCGTCCACCAGCAGCTGCGCAAGCTCGCTGGCGCTGGGCAGGGGCTGCTCGGAGATCCCGGGTTCGCCGTGGATACCGAGCCCCACGGACATCATGCCCTCCGGCACCGTGAACAGGGGCTCACCTGCGCCGGGGAGGGTACAGCCAGCAAAGGCAACTCCCAGCGAACGGGTGTGGTGGTTGGCCTTGATGGCGAGCCGCTCCACCTCGTCCAGGTCCAGGCCGGCCTCCGCTGCCGCCCCGGCCACCTTGAAGACCGTGAGGTCGCCGGCGATGCCTCGGCGCTTGCCGATCTCTTCCAGCGGAGCGCTGGCGATATCATCGGTGACCAGGACGGTCCGGGTTTCGATGCCCTCGGCGTTCAGCTTGTCCTGCGCCTGCCCGAAGTGGAGCACATCGCCGGCGTAGTTGCCGTAGCTGAGCAGGACGCCGCCACCAGTCTGGGATGCCTTGGCAACGCGGTACACCTGCCCCGCTGAGGGGGAAGCGAACATGTTGCCGCAGGCACTCCCGGCAGCGAGCCCGGCGCCCACCAGACCGGCGAAGGCCGGGTAGTGGCCCGATCCGCCGCCGATGACCAGTGCCACCTGGCCATCGGGTGATTCGGTGGAGCGGACCACGCCGCCGTCAACGCGGGCCACGTACTGGCGGTTGGCGGCGACGAAACCGTCGAGGGCCTCGTCTGCGAACTGCGCTGGATCGTCAAATATCTTTGTCATGATTCCTCGTTGAACCGGTCGTCTCGGTTGGGATGCCTGCAGGCCTAGCGGGCAGGAACTGCCGCCGGGGTCTGGCGGCCCTGGGCCACCAGGCTGGTGCCCAGCTTGTAGCCCTCGCGCTTGGGCAGGACCTGGCGGCGCAGGTAGTCCTGGTTGGCCGCGGTGACGCTCAGGCCGTCGCCACCGTAGTGTTCGGTGCAAATGATGCCCTGGAAGCCGACGGAGATGGCGAACTGGAAGGCCTCGCGGTAGCTGATGAGGCCGGATTCCATGGGGGCAGGCATGGCCACGTACTGGTCCCGGGCCCGGTCCTCATCGCGGATGTAATTCTTGACGTGCCAGTAGTTGGAGTACGGCAGGGTCTTGTGCACCACTTCACGCCAGTCCTCGATGGGACGGTGAAGGCGGATCAGGTTGCCGAGGTCCGGGTTCAGGCCAACATTGGGCAGGTCGATGTCCTGAACCAACTGCACGGAGGAATCGGCCGTTCCCAGGTAGGTGTCCTCGTACATCTCCAGCGATACCAGGAGGCCGAGTTCTGCGGCGTGCTTGCCGACTTCGCGGATGCGGGTAACGGCGTTGTTCCACGTTTCCTTGTCCCCCACGGGGTCCTTGTGGCCTTCAACCGTCCAGAACCACAGCTGCTTCTGCTGTTCAGGGGTGATGGCCTGGTGCAGCCCGATCGAGACCACCTCGCAGCCGAGCTGCGCTGCGGCCTCCAGGGTGCGGTGGGTGTAGGCCAGGTTGTCTTCCCAGTTGGCCTCTTCGATCACGCTGCGGCGGATGGCGGAAATGGAAGGCAGTCCCAGGCCGGCTGCGGTGGCGGCGGACTTCAGCTCATCGAGGCGGGCGCTGGACAGGTCACCGGGGCGTACCCAGCTATCGGTGAGGTCGGCGTTGGTGAAGCCTGCGTCAGCGACTTCCTCGAAGACCTTCTGCCAGTCGCTGGCGGGCGCGTCCTGGACGGAGCTTCCATCGGGCTTGGTGCCCGGGAACTGCAGCAGGGCTGCGGCGATGGGCCAGTTTTCGGCGGTGTACGGCATTGTTCACTCCAGATTTAGAATCGCATTTCCTATAGGATCTACGTTACTTGTCCGCCCTGTCAAGGGGCGCTTTGTTATGCCTGCTCAAGCGCAGGTTTAGGGAAAAGGGGGCAGCGCAGCGGCTGGATACTGCTAGCTGCGCACTTCACTGTCATGCTGTGAGCGCTGTTTGACGCCCTCGATGTGTTCGATCATTTTCTGCCGCGCAAGTTCCGCGTCACCGGCCACAAAGGCTTTGAGGATCTCGGTGTGCTCCGCAATTGCGTAATCGGCGTCGGTCACGCCCAGGCCCCCGAAGAAGCGGAAACGCTGCACCTGACCACCCAATGCGTTATAGGCGGACAGCAGGAACTGGTTGTCAGCGAACTCGGCTATCAGGCGGTGGAAACGTTCGTCGGCTTCCCAGTAGGCCCGGAACTCGTTGAAGGACGGTCCCCGCGGGGCTGCCTTCAGGTCCTCGATGGCCTGTTCCAGCTGCTTGGTCAGTTGCGGATCCCCGTGCTTGCAGGCCATGAAGGCGTTCGCCGGCTCGATGACCAGCCGGGCGTCCATCAGGTCAGCCAGCTCTTCGGGGGAGAACAGCGGCGCCACGCGGTAACCGCGCAGGGCCATCCTCCGGACCATTCCCGTAGCTTCCAGGCGGGCCAGGGCTTCACGGACCGGCGTCGGGGAAACGTCCAGTTCCCTGGCCATCCCGTCAATGCTGACGGGAGTGCCAGCCTCCAGCCGCCCGTCCATCAGGGCAACGAGAAGCGCCTCATAAACGTGGTCGGCGAGGACCTGCCTGCTGACGCCGCCGGAGGCCTGGTTCTTGGTTGCCATGTAGAAATCCTATAGCCGCAGAACGCGCGGTAGCGCGAGTGTGAAGGGCGCTGCCGGACCCGCCATGGTGCCGTGCGGACGGTTGCCGCACGGCACCATGCTGGACAGAAGCGTGGTGTCAGGAAACCTGCAGGCCGCCGTTGATGTCGTAGGTGGCGGCCGTGATGTAGCCGGCGTCCTCGCCAAGCAGGAACGCGATAAGTGCGGCCACTTCCTCGCGTGTTCCCACACGGCCCATCATGATTCCCTCGGACATCTGGGCCTTGCGCTCGTCGGTCAGCGTGCCGCCCATGATGTCGGTGTCGATCGGACCCGGCGCGATGGCGTTCACGGTGATGTTGTGCTCGCCCATTTCACGGGCCAGTGCGCGGGTGAACCCGAGGATGCCGGCCTTGGAGGCGCTGTACGCCACCTTGGAGTAGGTGCCGCCGCCGCGCTGGGCGGAAATCGAGGAGATGCTGACGATCCTGCCCAGTTCCCGCTCGATCATGCCTTTGAGCACCCGCTGCGACACCACGAAGGTGCCGCGCATGTTGATGGCGAAGACCTTGTCCCATTCCGCCACCGTGGTTTCCATGAACGGAGTGGGTGAGCTGATGCCGGCGAGGTTGACCAGTCCAACGATCGGCGGAAGCGCCTGCTCAATCTCGGTGATGGCGCGGTCCACCGATGCTTCGTCCGAGACGTCCGCGCCCACGCCGATGGCCTTGACGGCCCGGTTGGCACCGATTTCCGCGGCGGCGGCCTGGGCGTCTTCGGCGTTGATGTCGAGGATGGCGATGGACCAGCCCTCGCTGGCCAGGCGGTCGGCGGTTGCACGGCCAATGCCGCGGGCGGATGCGGCGCCGGTGAGGACTGCGGTGCGTTCTGCGGGGAATGCGTGCTGAGTTGTCATTGGTATTTCCTAGTGGGTTTCGGCGGCAGGAAGGGTGGCACCGGGGGCGGAGACGCCTTCGGGCCGCTTGCGTGCGTAAAGGTAGGTGGCGGCTGCGGTTATGGCGAGGCAGGCGGCCAGGAAGACCAGGCCTGACTGGCTGTTCCCGGTGGCATCCTTGAGGATGCCCACAATGTAGGGCGCCACGAAGCCGCCCAGGTTGCCGAGCGAGTTGACCATGGCCAACCCTGCAGCAGCAGCGGCGCCGGTGAGGGCCGCGGACGGCATGGCCAGGAACGGGGCGATTGCCGAGTAGATGCCCATGGCCGCAAGGGTCAGGAACACCATGGCGAGCACCGCGTTGACCGGCAGCAGGAAGCCGGCACCCAGGAGGCCGACGGCGGCGAGCACCATGCTGATGCTGGCGTGCCAGACGCGGTTGCCGGTACGGTCCGAGCGCTTGCTCCAGAAGTAGACGAACACGGCTGCGATGGCATACGGGATGAAGACGATGAACCCGACCTGGGTTGAGTCGAAGGTTCCGAGGGCCTTGACGATAGTGGGCAGCCAGAGGCCCAGCCCGTAGATCCCGCAGACCAGACCGAAGTACAGCGCGGAGTAGGCGATGGTGCGGGGGTCTTTCAGGCCTGCAAGGAAGTTGTGGTTTCCTGCCTTCTGCTTGTGCGCCAGTTCCTCAGACATGGTGGTGGAAAGCCATTCGCGTTCCTCCGACTTGAGCCACTTGGCGTGTTCGGGCCGGTCCGTCATGACGAAGGGCGTGATGATGCCCAGGATGATGGCGGGGATGCCTTCAAGGATGTAGAGCCACTGCCAGCCGTGGAGTCCGGCGACGCCTTCAAGGTTCAGGAGCATGCCGGACACAGGAGCGCCCAGGGCGTTGGAGATGGGCTGGGCCAGGATGAAGATGCCCAGCACGGTGACGCGCTGTGCTGCCGGGAACCAGAGGGTCAGGTAGAAGAGGATGGCGGGGAAGAAGCCGGCTTCGGCGGCGCCAAGCAGGAAGCGGATGATGTAGAAGGTGGCTTCGCCGTTGACCAGGAACATGGCCGTGGCGAAGATGCCCCAGCTGATCAGGATGCGGGCAATCCATTTGCGGGCGCCGAAGCGGTACATGCCGCCGTTGCTCGGAATTTCCAGCAGGGCGTAGCCCAGGAAGAAGATGCCTGCACCCAGACCGTAGGCGGCCTCGGTCAAGCCGATGTCCCCTTGCATGCCGGGCTTGGCAAAGCCCACGTTGTTCCGGTCGAGGTAGGCAATGAAGTAGAGCAGGACGATCAGGGGCATGAGCCTCCGGCGAACCTTGCGGAGGGTGGTCTCGCCCAGTTCGCTGAGCGCGGGGGCGGCGGCACGGGAGGTCATCGCGTACCTCCCGCTTTTGTTTGGGGACCCTTGAAAAGGGAATGCGCGCGCATGAAGACTCCTTTGGCTGGCGGCATTTTGTGGGGGATGGTGATATCAGATGTCTGATGTCTGACTGAGATTGTAGTCACACGGGAACGCGACCGTCAACACAGGGTCTTTCCTGAGCGCCATCGGGCGGCTCATGCAACGCCGCTGCCCCTGGGCAGGTGCGGCCAGGGGGCTTTCAGCCGGCGGTGGCTCCAGTGCGGCTGGACATGGCAAGGAACTGCTCGTAGTCCTCGAAGGTCTGGGTGATGTGCGCGTCCATGGTGGAACGGGCAGTGGCAGGATCGCCGGCGGCAATGGCAGCCAGAACCATCTTGTGGTGGTGGATGGCGTGGCGCTGCACATCCGGGAAGGCCGAGGTCTCCCGCCGCATGGCATACAGCAGTGTGGACAACTGGCCCAGCAGGGCCGGCACGAAGGGGTTGCCGGAAGCGCGCAGGACTGTGTCGTGGAAGGCGATGTCCGCCACGGTGAGGGCATCCACGTCCCCAGTTTGGTGCGCCGCTTCCATCCGGTCCACGCTTTCCTGCAGGGCGGCGAGGTCGGCGGGCCTGTGCCGGGAGGCGGCCAGTTCAGCAGCTCCGGTCTCCACCATGCGGCGGACTTCCAGCAGCCGCAGTGCTACCTGGTCGGAGGCCACTCCCCTGGAGGCCGCCTGCATAATGGCGTCCATGCCGGTCCATCGTTCCGGAGGATTGACGAATGTGCCGAGCCCGCGTTTTACGTAGACCACGTTTTGGGCCTTCAGGACGTTCATGGCTTCACGCGCCGTCAGCCTGCTGACCCCGGAATCCTTGGCGATATCTGCCTCGGGCGGCAGGGCGTCTCCGGCCTTAATCTCTCCGCTGAGGATGTGCTCAAGGACTTTGTCCACGACGGCGTCGACCAGGGTGCGTCGCTTTTCTGCCATCGTCTTTCCCCTGCCTGGGCACGCACGGCGCCCCTGAATTTGCCTTCCTCAACATTACTCGACGCGCCCGTTCACCCGCCGCCCGCCGTCGTCGTTCCATGCGGACGCTTGTTAAACAGCAAACGCGGGGCCTCCCCGTGCCGGTCCCCGGGAGGGACCGGGCCTGGGATGGCCCCGCGCCGTGCGTACTGCTAGAGGGCTGAGTAGACCTCGCGGAGCAGCTTGGCGGTCTCGGAAGGCGTCTTGCCAACCTTCACGCCGGCAGCTTCGAGGGCTTCCTTCTTGGCCTGGGCGGTACCGGCCGAGCCGGAGACGATGGCGCCTGCGTGGCCCATGGTCTTGCCTTCCGGAGCGGTGAAGCCGGCCACATAGCCGACGACCGGCTTGGTGACGTTGGCCTTGATGAAGTCGGCCGCGCGCTCCTCAGCGTCGCCGCCGATCTCGCCGATCATGACGATGGCCTTGGTCTCGGGGTCAGCCTCGAACGCGGCCAGGGCGTCGATGTGGGTGGTGCCGATGATGGGGTCGCCGCCGATGCCGATGGCGGTGGAGAAGCCCAGGTCGCGCAGTTCGTACATCATCTGGTAGGTCAGGGTGCCGGACTTGGAGACCAGGCCGATGGGGCCCTTGCCGGTGATGTTGGCGGGGGTGATGCCAACCAGCGCTTCGCCGGGAGTGATGATGCCGGGGCAGTTCGGGCCGATGATGCGGGTGACCTGGTTGCCATCGGCGTCCACCTTGGACTGGGCCAGGGCCCAGAATTCGGCGGAGTCCTGGACGGGCACGCCTTCGGTGATGACCACGACCAGGCCGATGCCGGCCTCGATGGCTTCGACGACGGCGTTCTTGGTGAATGCCGGCGGCACGAAGACGATGGAGACGTCGGCGCCGGTTTCAGCCATGGCTTCCTTGACGGTGCCGTAGACGTTGATTTCCTTGTCACCGTGCAGGACCGTGGTACCGGCCTTGCGGGCGTTGACGCCGCCAACGATGTTGGTGCCGGCCTTGAGCATCAGGGCGGTGTGCTTGGTGCCTTCGCCGCCGGTGATGCCCTGGACGATGACCTTGGAGTCCTTGTTCAGATAAATAGACATGGTGCGTCCCTTTACTTCGCTGCGTTGGCGAGCTCGGCGGCCTTGTCGGCGCCCTCGTCCATGGTGGCGGCCAGGGTAACCAGCGGGTGGTTGGCCTCGGTGAGGATGCGGCGGCCTTCCTCGACGTTGTTGCCGTCGAGGCGGACTACCAGCGGCTTGTTGGCGGAGCTGCCCAGCTCGGCCAGTGCGCCGACGATGCCCTTGGCGACGGCGTCACAGGCGGTGATGCCGCCGAAGACGTTGACGAACACGGACTTGACCTGCTCGTCACCCAGGATGACGTCCAGGCCTGCGGCCATGACCTCTGCCGAGGCTCCGCCGCCGATGTCCAGGAAGTTGGCGGGCTTGACGTTGCCGTGGTTCTCGCCGGCGTAGGCGACGACGTCGAGGGTGGACATGACCAGGCCGGCGCCGTTGCCGATGATGCCTACTTCGCCGTCCAGCTTGACGTAGTTGAGGTCCTGCGCCTTTGCCTTGGCCTCAAGCGGGTCAGCTGCGTCCTTGTCCTCAAGCTGTGCGTGCTTGGGGTGGCGGAAATCAGCGTTCTCGTCCAGGGAGACCTTGCCGTCAAGGGCCAGGATGTCGCCGTTGCCGGTCTTGACCAGCGGGTTGACCTCTACCAGGGTGGCGTCTTCCTTCTTGAAGACGTCCCAGAGCTTGAGGATGACGCCGGCTACCTGGCCGCGCAGTTCCTCGGCGAAACCGGCAGCTGCGACGATTTCGTCGGCCTTGGCCTGGTCGATGCCCACGGCGGGGTCGATGGCGATCTTGGCCAGCGCTTCGGGGCGTTCGACGGCGAGCTGTTCGATTTCCATGCCGCCTTCAACCGAGCACATGGCCAGGTAGTTGCGGTTGGCCCGGTCCAGCAGGACGGAGAAGTAGTATTCCTCGGCGATGTCCGCACCCTGGGCAATCATCACCTTTTTGACGGTGTGGCCCTTGATGTCCATGCCCAGGATGTTGGAGGCGTGCTCAAATGCCTCGTCGGCGGACTTTGCGACCTTGACGCCGCCGGCCTTGCCGCGGCCGCCTACCTTGACCTGTGCCTTGACAACGGTAACGCCGCCGATCTTCTCGGCAGCTGCCTTTGCTTCTTCTGGGGTGTACGCCACGATGCCGGCAAGCACGGGTACACCGTGCGCCTCGAACATATCGCGCGCCTGGTATTCAAACAGGTCCACGGTTTAGTGTCCTTCTACGTCGAAGTAGTTTCGGTACAGTCGGACACCATCGAAAAGACGATGACCGCGCTGCGGATTGCACGCACCGGCGGCCTGTCTGGAAACGAGCCACGCGGCGTAATGCTCCATGGGGAACTCTAGTCCTTTGGAGGGACCGGGCCGTCCCAGACTACCTCTTATGTGAGTAAGCACACTATTCTATGGAACGTAGAAAAACCGCGGATTTACGGGGTTTTTGGGGCATCCGGCTGCGCGTCGGGACTGCTTTTGACCGGTCCCCGGATGAGTTCGTAACGTTCGGTTGAAACGAAGAATCCGACGCCGGCGGAGACGTTTCCGCATGCCACGCCCCCGTTGTAGGCGGAGCAGCGCAGCCCGTTGCGTTCGAGGTTCTGCCCGTCCGCGAGCACGGGCAGCTGCGCCAAGGGCCCGGCTTTGGTTCCCTTGGGTCCATAGGCTGCTTCCATGGATGTGACGCCGGACCGGCACTCCCCGTAGCGGGCACTGTCCGGGGTCACCAGCGCCACTCCGCCCAGGTAGCCAAGGTGGGTTCCGGCGCAGTCGTCCTTGATGTCGCCTGGTTGCGGTGCCGGGTAGGTGGCCAGCTCGCAGTGCGCCACGGGAACAATGGGCAGCTTGTTGTTGGCGGAGTCGGTGTAGCGGTTCTGCTCATAGGGCAGATTCAGGTGCTCCCCACGTGCAGAGGTGAGTGAGCAGGCGACGGTCCGGTCCGCAGTGATGAAGGACAGGACGTCGGTGCCGCTGGCGAACGCCTTCGCGTCAACCAGCGGCGCCTTCTCCAACTGTTCCACGGGCTTCAGCGGGGCCGGCGGGACGTAGCCGGGGTCCTTCGTGGTCACGCTGCAGCCTGTGGCAGTGATTAGGAAAAGGGCGGCGAGCATCCCCCATACAGTCCGTCGCATGGCCTCAATTATGCCCCGCCACCCCTCGACCGGAGGCGCCCCGGAGTCTTCCGTCGACCGCATTGCAGGGCTGGGGCTTCGCGTGCCTAGCCTCCTGGGGCTGCAGGCACGGGCGAAAGCAGGTTCCGGAAGCGCTGGGCGTGTGCCGCCAGTTCCGCGGGTGTCGCCCGGGAAGCCCCGTGCAAAATGAGGGGTTCGGCCATTTCGAGGCCACAAAGGTGCGCGGTCGCCTCCAAGGGACGCAGCAACTCCGACATGGTGAAACGGTTATGCCCCGTCGGCGCATAGGAGGATTCGGGCCCACCGGTTGAGGTGACCAACTGCAGTCGCTTGCCATGCAAGGCATCACCGCAGGCACCGTAGGCGAATCCATGCGTCAGCACTTGGTCCATCCACTCCTTTAGTAGGCCGGGAACGGAATACCAGTGCCAAGGGAACAGCAGCACGACGAGGTCGTGCTGCTGAAGGAGTTCCTGCTCCCGCCCGGCGTCCATGTGCCGGTCCGGATATGTGGATGCGAGGTCGCGGACAGTGACGCCGTCAAGATCTTTGATGGCGTCAGCGAGGTCGGCGGTGATGCGGGATCCTGCGAGGTCCGGATGTGCGACGACAACGAGAGTGCGGTAGGTGGTCATTGGAGGGCGGCGCTCCTCTCAGTGTTGGGTCAGCGGACGATCTTGAAGTTGAACGCGGGTGTTCCGAGGGCGCCCCAAAGGCGGAGCCAGACGGGCAGGAGCATTTCGGTGCCACGCGCCGTAGTGATGTCGCCGAGGTCGATGACATCCTGGTGGCCAAAGTTCTTCAGCAGGCCACTGACGATGGCCTTGGCCTCGGCATCGTTGCCGGATACGAAAACCGTGCCGGGATCGGCCAACTGTTCCGGCCGGGCCATGAGGTCCGCGTTCATGGTGTTGAGCGCCTTCACCACATGCGCTGCCGGAAAAGCGCGCTGGATCTGCTCACCCAACGAGTCAGTGTCCTTGACGAACAGGGTCGGGGGCATGCCGTTGCTGAAGTCGAGGGGGTTGGCGATGTCGAAGATGATTTTGCCGTCGAGATTTTCCCGCCCGGTTTGGCCGAGCACCTCGAGTGACGCGCCGCCGTTGGTGGCGTTGACGATGAGTTCCGCCCCCATGGCGGCGTCTGCGAAGCCGGCAACCCTGATGGCGGGACGCTGATTGGCCCAGGCGGCGAAGGGCGGCGTTCCCATCGCGTCGGCCTCGCTCCTGGCCAGCGTTGCCTCCGGATCGCGGGTGCCCATGGTTACGGCGTGACCGAGCTCAGCAAGGCGTGCGGCGATGGTCCGGCCGACCATGCCTGTTCCAAGTACTGCTGCCTTCATCATCTTCTCCTGCTTCTTGTCGGGTAGTGCCCAAATGAATGTGACGGATCGTTCTCAAGCTTGTGACGGATCGTTCCGTCAGTCAAACTGAAGCAAGTAGACATCCCGAAATCTGAAAGGAGTGGTTTCATGGCGCGCAGGACGGGCGAGGAGAACCGCCGCAACATTCTCGCCGTGGCTACGCGCCTGTTTTACACGCGGGGCATCAGGGCCGTGGGGATGGATACGGTCATTAAGGATTGCGGAGTTGGCAACGCGACTGTCTACCGCCAGTTCCCCACCAAGGACGCCCTCGCCACCGCCTACGTCGAAGGCCGCGCGGACGCCTGGTTTGAACGCATGCGCGGGGCTGCCGGAGAACACGCGGATCCACGTGCCAAGCTCATCGCCGTCTTCGAAGTACTCGCCACGGACTGCGCCGGCAGCAGCTACCGGGGATGCCCCATGCTGAATACCAACACTGAGTTTCCCGAAGGAGAGCACCCTGCCCACTTGGTGGCAGTGACCCACAAGCAACAGGTCCGCGACTGGTTCTGCTCCCTGGCCGTTGAAGGCGGGGCGGAGGACCCCGACCGGATCGCCGAAGAACTCCTCATCGTCCTCAACGGAGCCTACGCCACGGCAGCCGTCCTCGACGGTGGAACGTACGGAACGCGCGCCGTAGACATGGCCCGAAGGCTCATCGCCGACGCCTGCCCGGGTACATAGCGCGTGCCGGGCACGCCGCGTATGGGCGCGGCACGGGCAGGAATGTCTCCTAGGCGTCCAGCTTGGTCAGCGGCGCGTACCGGAGCAGCAGCCGCTTCTCGCCGACGTCGAACTTGACCTTGGCTACGGTCTTGTCCCCGGCCCCTTCAAGCGCCAGGACGGTCCCGTTGCCGAAGCTGGTGTGGTTGACCTTGTCCCCCACGCTGACGGCGATGATTTCCTTCTGCGGCTGCACCCGGTTCTTGGCGATGAAAGCCGGAACATCGGCGTTGAAGCCGGCCGATGAATCAGCCGCTGCGCCGCGGGCCGTTCCGGCTCCCCAGAAGGACCCGCTGTAACGGCCGGATCCGATGGAGCCACCGCCCCACCCGCCGGCCTGCCTGCTGGTTCCCTCGCGTTTCCATTCCAGGAGCTCGGCGGGGATTTCCTCCAGGAATTGGCTGGCCGGGTTGTACTGGCTCTGGCCCCACATGCTGCGGACCTCGGACCGGGTGACGTACAGCCGCTTGCGGGCACGCGTGAGGCCGACGTAGGCCAGCCGGCGCTCCTCCGCCAGTTCCTTGGGGTCCGTGGCGGAGCGCTGGTGCGGGAAGAGCCCGTGCTCCATGCCTGTGAGGAAGACCACCGGGAATTCCAGGCCCTTGGCGGTGTGCAGGGTCATGAGCGTCACCACGCCCAGGCGCTTGGCCTCGGCCACGGCTTCGTCAATGTCTGCGCCGGGGGCATCCGGGATCTGGTCGGCGTCCGCCACCAGGGAGACCTGCTCCAGGAACGCGGCCAGCGACCCTTCCGGGTTTTCCTGTTCGTACTCGCGCACCACGGCCACGAGTTCGGCCAGGTTCTCCACACGGGACTCGTCCTGTGGATCCGTGCTGGACCTGAGGGCGGCAAGGTAGCCGGTCTGTTCCAGGACGGCTTCGAGTGCTGCGGCAGCCCCGGACCCGGCGGCTACCTCGGCAAGGTCGTCCAGCATTTTCACGAAGCCCAGGACGGCGTTGACGGAACGGGTCGCCATGCCGGGCGCCTGGTCCGCACGGCGGGCGGCCGCCATGAAGGACGTGCGCTCCCGCTCTGCCAGGGCGGCGACGGCTCCTTCGGCGCGGTCGCCGATGCCGCGCTTTGGCTCGTTCAGCACCCGGCGGAGGTTGACGTCGTCGTCCGGGTTCACCAGGACCCGCAGGTAAGCAAGGGCGTCCTTGATTTCCTTGCGTTCGTAGAAGCGCGTGCCGCCCACCACCTTGTAGGGCAGACCCACGCGCACCAACACGTCCTCGATGGAGCGGGACTGGGCGTTGGTGCGGTAGAAGATGGCGACGTCACCGGGGCGGAGGTTCTCCTCGTCCTGGAGCCGGTCGATCTCCTTGGCAATGAACTGCGCTTCGTCATGCTCGTTCTCGCCGACGTACCCGATGATCTTGTGGCCTTCACCCTCGGCAGTCCACAACCGCTTTTCGGGCCGGTTGGGGTTGCGCGAGATCACGGAGTTGGCGGCGCTAAGGATGTTCTGGGTGGAGCGGTAGTTCTGCTCCAGCTTGATGGTGCGGGCTTCCGGGTAGTCCTTTTCGAACTCCACGATGTTGCGGATGTCCGCGCCGCGGAACGCGTAGATGGACTGGTCCGAGTCGCCCACCACGGTAAGTTCCGAAGCTCCGGGGCCCTCGCCCACGATCTCCCGCACAAGCGCGTACTGGGCGTGGTTGGTGTCCTGGTACTCGTCCACCAGGACGTGGCGGAACCGGCGGCGGTAAGACTCAGCCAGCGCCGGGAAGGCGCGGAACATGTAGACGGTCTCGGCGATGAGGTCGTCGAAGTCCATGGCATTGGCCTGTCGGAGGCGCTGGGTGTAGCCCTTGTAGACGTCTGCCACCGCGTGTTCGAAGGGGTCGTTGTAGTTGGCTGCCGAGGCAAAGGAATCAGCGTCGACCAGCTCGTTCTTCAGCGCGGAAATCTTGTGCTGGATGGCCTTGGGCGCGAACTTCTTGGGGTCCAGGTCCAGCCCCTTGGACACCTGGGTGACCAGCCGCAGCGAGTCGGCGGAGTCGTAGATGGAAAAGTTCGACTTCAACCCGACGTTGGCAGCTTCCTGCCGGAGGATCCGGACGCAGGACGAGTGGAACGTGGAGATCCACATGATCTTTGCGCGCCCGCCCACCAGGGCCTCGATGCGTTCCCGCATCTCCGCGGCGGCTTTGTTCGTAAACGTAATGGCCAGGATCTCGCCGTGATGGGCACGTCCCGTGGCGATCAGGTAAGCGATCCGGTTACTGAGGACACGTGTCTTGCCCGATCCGGCACCGGCGACGATCAGCAACGCCGAGCCGCCGTGCTTGACCGCTTCCTCCTGCTGTGGGTTCAGTCCCTCCAGCAACTGGGCGGCATCCAGGCGGCGGCCATGGTGGCCGCCGGCATCGTGCCGGTTCCCGCGGTCCTGGTTGGCCTGCTGCCAGCCGCCGGCCTGGTGCTGCCCATCCATGCCGGGAACCGGCATTCCGCCCGGTCCGGCCGCGGTGGCAACGCCCTCCGGCCCCGTCCTGGTGCGGGCGGTGGCGGCAGGAGCGGCCTTGAACGGTCCGTCAGAGTACGGGTCAAACAACATATCCATGGTGCCTACAAGTCTAGGCGGTGGGACCGACAACGCCTTCCAGCCTGTGGATTACAGCCTCTATCCACATAGGCAGAAAGGTAAGTGCCCATGTCAGACCCTGGTGGAAGACTCTTTATATGGGAGCGGTTTTGGGGACGGCGGCAGTGCTAGGGGCGGAGCCTAATGAACTCCTGGCTGCTGGTGCGCTTCAGTCCCCCGCAGTCGATCAAACTGCCAGGGAAGCCGATCCATTGCCGCCTGCTGCGCCTTCCATTGGTGATGTCCTCAGCCTGTTGGCCCGTGTTCCGTTGGCTACTGATGACGCGGGAATGATGGACCAGATGCGCCGTCTGGAGGACCTGAAGTGCGTGGCGGGTGCCCGGCAGGCGGGGCTTGCTGTGGCTTTCGACGCCGATCAGCGGCGTGGGCAGGCCGCGGGCGGGGTCCCGGCCGGTGAGCAGGGTGCCGGGGTGGCGGCGCAGATCGCGCTGGCCCGGCGCGAGTCCCCCGCGAAGGGCTCCCGGCTGCTGGGCATGGCCAAAACCCTCACCGGCATGCCGCACACCTCCGCCGCGTTCAGGAGTGGGCTCCTCAATGAGTGGCGGGCCACTCTGGTGGTGAAGGAAACCATTTGCCTCTCCCCCGAGGACCGGGCCGGGGTGGATGAGGAACTCGCCGCCGACACCGGCGCCCTCGACGGCATGGGCGACAAAGCCATCACCGCCGCCGTCCGCGCCGCCGCCTACCGGCGCGACCCCGCCTCGGTCGCGAAGCGTGCTGCACACGCGGTCACGGAACGCAGCGTGAGCCTGCGCCCGGCCCCGGACACCATGACGTACCTGACCGCCTTGCTCCCCGTCTCACAGGGGGTGGCCGCCTACGCGGCACTGGCCCGGGATGCCGACACAGCACGCTCAGGCGGGGATGAGAGGTCGCGGGGGCAGGTCATGGCAGACACCCTCGTCGAGAGGGTCACCGGGACCCCCGGCGGGATCAGCGGCGTGGAGGTCCAGCTCGTCATGACAGACCGCACCCCCCTCCAAGCCGATGCCGAACCCGCACGGCTGCCCGGTTATGGCATCATCCCGGCGGCATGGGCAAGGGAACTCGCCCTCGCTGGTTCGTCAATGCGAATGCCGGTAACAGCCCCCGGCCCCGGCAACCTTGGTTCTCCGGCCACCCCTGAAGCCGCTGGCGAGGCCAACGTGGACGCGTCCGGCCGTCACAACCTGAATCTCTGGATCCGCCGGCTCTACACCGCCCCCGGCACAGGTGAATTGGTGGCGATGGACTCCAAAGCCCGGTTGTTCCCGGCGGGGCTGAAGCGTTTCCTCCAGGTCCGGGACGACACCTGCCGGCCCCCGTACTGCGACGCTCCGATCAGGCACCACGACCACATCAGGCCTTGGCACAGCGGCGGCCCCACCACCACCGGCAACGGCCAGGGACTCTGCGAAGCCTGCAACCACGCCAAAGAAACACCCGGCTGGACCACCAAACCAGTCCCCGGCCCCCGCCACACCGTGGCAACCACCACCCCAACCGGCCACACCTACCACTCCACCGCACCACCACTCCCCGGCGCAGCCGGCGGCAGCGCGCTGGTGACGCCTAGGCCACCGAGCCTGACTCGAGGGCGGCACGCAACTCACGGACCGCCGTCGTTCCTCCTGCTATGAACCACTCGAGCCCGTTGACCCGGACGGTGTCCACGGCACCGCCGGCAGCAAGGACAATTGCCTTGCCGGGCAGCCAGTCCCACTCCGGGCAACTGTGCTGGAACCAGCACCCCAGCTGCCCGTCCGCCACCCGGCCCAGGTCGCAGGAGCCGGAGCCGAGCATTCGGAGGGACGCTGCGGAGGTGGCCGCAGCGTGCCACGGCATGGCACACATGGGGTCCATCAGCCAGGTGGGGTGGATGTAGGTGGCCGCACCGAGTTCGGCAACACCGGTGGTGTTGCGCTTGCCGCCGCCAGCGGAAAACGAGGTCAGTGCCTCGCCATTCAAGGTGGCAGGCCGGTCAAGTCCGCCCAGCCACAACTTGTCCTCCTCAGGCTGGAAAACCGCGCCCAGCAGCACGCCGCGGCGGTCCTTGAGGGCAAGGGCTGAACACCAGTACGTGGAGCCGTGCAGGAAGTTGTAAGTGCCGTCCACGGGGTCGATTACCCAGGTACGCCCGCTGGTGCCCTGGACGGAAGCCCCTTCCTCGCCAAGAATGCCGTCATCCGGCCGGCAGCGCCGCAACTGCTCCAGAACGTAGGCCTCGGCAGCATGGTCAGCCTCAGTGACCACGTCGGAGACGGACGTTTTTTGTTCCGACTCCAGTCCAGCCATGCGCATGAGGAGGGCCAGCTGTCCGGCTTCCCGGACCAGCGCTGCCGCCAATTCGTAGTCATCCAATGAGGGGTCAAGAACAGCTGCGCTGTGTCGGCCAGTGGTCATAGGTTCAGTTTATGGGGCGGGATAATGGTGCCATGGCCAAAACCCCTGCCCAGCGGATCAAGAAGCACGGCGCCAACGCTGCCGTCCCGCAGCATCACTTGCCACCGGTGGTCAATCCCACCACTTCGCGTACTCCGCAGAAAGCGCAAGGCAACAGCAACCTGATCGTCATTGCGGGTGTGGTGGCCAGCCTGTTCCTGTTTTGGTACCTGCACCTGCTGACCCTGAGCCAGATGACGCAGCTCTCCCAAGATATGGCCATGCCGGATTCACTGGTGGGCGGGTTCGACGCCGCCTACATCGGCCGGCTGCAGGGAGTCATGGACGGCGACGCCCTGGGCCAGCTGAGCTACGTCCACAAGACCGCGGGGACGCTCTTCCCGCTGATTTTCGGCTTCACGTGGCTGCTGCTCATCGGCACCAACGTGGTGAAGAAAGCCTTGCGGTGGGCCCTCTGGGCTCTCCCCATGCTGTTCGTCGTGGTCCGGTTGTGGGGCAACGTGGCCATTGACGCCATGATGGGCACGCCGGGTCCCGACGCCGGCCAGGTTGCCTTGGCGTCCGGCCTCACCGTTGCAGGCTGGGTGCTTTTAGTGCTGAGCCTCCTGGCCGGGGCCGCGGCCGTGTTTTTCAACAGCCGCGAACGGAAAGAGCGCTAAACAGCAGCCGCCTTTGCGGCCGCCGCCTCCCGCCGTTCCTTCCGGCGCCGGTGCACGCGCTGCGCAATGACCAACCCTGCGGCGGCCATGCCCACGGTTACCGGATAACCCATGAGCCGCTCCAGCGTTCCAGGTTCGGGCACGTCCATGTGCGTGAGGCCCCCGGTTGCTGTGGCCGCCAATGAGACGCCGCCGCACACCAAGAGAAACCATGCCATCGGGGTCTTGCCCAGCCAGAGGATTCCCAGCACCAGCAGGGCGGCTCCGCCGGTTATGAAATAGGCGACGGCACCGGTGTAGTGCCACGACGAGCCCACGTCCTCAGGGACCAGCCCCACCAGCACGGTTCCGGCCCCGGCGGCTCCGGTGAGCAGTCGGACCGCCGCCGCTGCAAGCCATGGCTTCCGGCGGCGCCAGTCCACCCCGGTACCGGGCCGGGCCGCCACGCGCAGCAGCCCCGAGGTCAGCAGCACCGCCCCGAGCAACAGCCCGAGGCCCTGGAGCACGAACGAGCCGTTCATCAGCCAGTTCAAGGGCGAGCAGACATCCCGGCCGGAATAGATGCCGCAGTGGAGCGCGCCCAGGTCGCTGATGTACCCGGTCCGCAGGTCGTACGGACGGGGCCCTGCCCAGGCCACAGCCACCACTGCCTCCGCAAGGAAATATTGCAGGACGCTCAAAACAGCCCACGCCCCGATGTAATGCCGGGTGGACGCAACGTTCGGGATGAATGCAACGGCAGGAGCGGCAGTTGGGGCTGGACTCATGCCTTGAGCGTAGTACGCCCCCGCACCTTGTATGCTTGTAACCGTGTCCGGACGGACCGGCCCTGCCGAATCACCGGATGCGCGCCCTCGTAGCTCAGTGGATAGAGCACGGCTCTCCTAAAGCCGGTGTCGTTGGTTCGATTCCAATCGAGGGCACTTGAACTCTCCTTCCCCGGAGCCCAGCCTCCGCGCCTACCTCCTGGGCAGCCAACAAACGCAGTATGGGCAGCCAGGCCGCTGGCAAGTGGAACGGGACCTGCTGGACAGGTCGGACGGCACCCGCGGAACCTTTTCCGGCGTCGTCCTTTTCACGCCAACGGACGACGGCGGCCTGCACCTTCATGAGGAAGGCACCATGCGCTGGCCTGCTTTCACCGGCCCCGCCTCGCGGGAGTACGTCCTGAGGCCCGGAGCCCGGGCGGACGCGCTGGACGTGTTCTTCCTCGACGGCCGGCCGTTCCACCGCATGAGCTTCACCCCTGACGCCAGCCTGGACTCGCACTGGTGCGACCCCGACACCTACCGGGTGTCCTACACCCGCCAGGGCCCCGACGCGTTCAGCTACAGCTGGGATGTCACGGGCCCACGCAAGGACCTGCTGCTGGTCTCCCACCTGGAAAGGATCCCCGGGTGAAGGACCGGATCGTGGTGTCCGCCGTTTGTGTCTTCGACGACGCCGGACGACTCCTGACCGTACGGAAACGGGGAACGGCCATGTTCATGCACCCCGGCGGCAAGCCGGAACCAGGTGAAACAGCCGTCCAGGCCGCCGCCCGCGAGCTCGCCGAAGAAGTGGGAATCGTCCTGCAGCCGCAGGAACTTGAGCTCATGGGGGTCTGGATCGCCGACGCCGCGAACGAGGCCGCCACCGACATCGAAGCCACCGTGTTCCTCGCCCCGGGGACCTGGCAGGCCACCCCCGCTGCCGAAATCGCGGAAATCCGCTGGCTGGATATCGCCTGCCCCGCCGAGGGCCCGGACTTCCCGCAGGACCTGGCGCCGCTGCTGACGGACCACATCCTGCCGCTGCTGGCGTCGAGGGCCGTCTAACAGGGCCGCCACAGGCCTAGAACTCCGGGACAGCCTCTTCCGCCACAGCGGTGGCCTCGGCAAACTGGGTTCGGTACAGCTCCGCGTAGCGGCCGCCGGCTGCCAACAGTTCCGTATGGGTACCGCGTTCCACGATTTGGCCGCCCTCCACCACCAGGATGGCGTCGGCCGCGCGGACCGTGGAGAGCCGGTGTGCAATCACGACGGCGGTCCGTCCTTCAAGCGCCGCGCCCAGGGCCGCCTGCACGGCGGCTTCGTTCGTGGAGTCCAGTGCCGCGGTGGCCTCATCAAGGATGACGACGCGGGGCTGGGCGATCAGGAGCCGTGCGATGGTCAGCCGCTGGCGTTCACCGCCGGAAAGCCGGTACCCGCGCTCCCCCACCACAGTTTCCAGCCCGTCCGGCAGGGACCTGATCATGGTCTCCAGCCGGGCCTGCCGCAGGACGTCCCACATGTCCTCATCGGTGGCGTCGGGCCGTGCCAGCCGGAGGTTGGAGGCGATGGTCTCGTGGAACAGGTGGCCGTCCTGGGTGACCATTCCAAGTGTGTCGCGCAGCGAATCGAAGGTGGCGTCCCGGACGTCCAGCCCGGTCCCGGGCACGGTGCCGCCAAGACGCACGGCGCCTGAGTCGACGTCGTACAGCCGCGACAACAGCTGGGCAATGGTGGACTTGCCGGCACCCGAGGAGCCCACCAGGGCCACCGTCTGTCCAGGTTCCACCCGGAAGCTGACGCCGTGCAGCACTTCCTCGCCGCCTCGGGTGTCCAGGGTGGAGACTTCCTCCAGCGAGGCCAGGGAGACCTTGTCCGCCGAAGGGTAGGCGAACCGGACGTTGTCGAACTCCACGGACACTGGCCCGGCCGGAACCGGCACAGCATCCGGCTTCTGCTGGATCAGCGGTTTCAGATCCAGGATCTCAAAGACCCGTTCGAAGCTGACCAGTGCACTCATGACTTCCACGCGGGCGTTGGACAGTGCCGTAAGCGGGGCGTAAAGCCTGGTCAGCAGCAGCGCCAGGACCACCACGTCCCCGGGTGCGAGCTGCCCGCCCAGTGCGAGCCAGCCGCCCAGGCCGTAGACCAGGGCCAGCGCGAGTGCGGACACCAGGGTCAGGGCGGTAACGAACGTGAACTGCAGCATGGCCATGCGGACGCCGATGTCACGGACGCGGCCAGCGCGGGCTGCGAACTCGCGGGATTCCTCGTCCGGCCGTCCGAACAGCTTGACCAGGGTGGCGCCCGGCGCGGAGAACCTTTCGGTCATCTGGGTGCCCATGGCGGCGTTGTGGGCTGCAGCTTCACGCCGCAGGTCGGCCAGCTTGGAGCCCATTCGCCGGGCGGGAATCAGGAAAATCGGCAGCAGCACCATGGCGAGCACTGTGACCAGCCAGGACTTGTTGAGCATCACGACCAGGGTCAGAATCAACGCCACGGAATTGCTCACGACGCCGGAGAGGGTTCCGGCGAACGCGGACTGCGCCCCGATGACGTCGTTGTTGAGGCGGCTGACCAGCGCTCCTGTCCGGGTCCGGGTGAAAAAGGCGATGGGCATGCGCTGCACGTGGTCGAACACCCGGGTGCGCAGGTCCACGATGACGCCTTCGCCGATGGTCGATGACAGCCAGCGGGTCAGCAGCCCCACTCCCGCTTCGCCCACGGCCACGATGGCGATCAGCACGGCCAGCCAGATCACCGTGCTGGCGGCGGCCTTATCGATGATGGCGTCCACCACCTGGCCGGCGAGCACCGGGGTGGCCACCGCCAGGAAGGCCGCTGCGATGGAGGAGAGCACGAAGGCGATGAGCTTGCCCTTGTGGGGAGCGGCGAAGGCCAGCACCCGCTTCAGGGTTTCCTTGGAGAACGGCTTGGAGCCGCTTTTGGCGGTGCTGATGTTGTAGAGCGAGCTCCAGGCCACGCGGTCCATGCTCATGGTTATTTCTCCTGGCTTGCAGTGTGGTGGAGCTCCTGGACCCTGCCGTTGTCCAGGTGCCACCGGTAGTCGAGTCGTACGTTTTCCAGCAGCCGGCGATCGTGGGTGACCAGCAGCAGGGCCCCGTCGTAGCTTTCGAGGGCCTCTTCCAGCTGTTCAATGGCCGGCAGGTCAAGGTGGTTTGTGGGTTCGTCCAGCACCAGCAAGTTCACGCCGCGCGCCTGCAGCAGCGCCAGTGCTGCCCGCGTCCGCTCCCCCGGCGACAGGGAATCGACGCTCCGCGCGGTGTGGTCCGCCTTGAGGCCGAACTTGGCCAGGAGCGTGCGGACATCGGCGCCCGTCCAGTCGGCCAGGACCGCTTCGACAGCGTCCCCCAGCGGCAGCCGGCCGTCAAGGAGTCCGCGGGCCTGGTCAATTTCGCCGACGGCGACGGAGGCACCCATGGAGGCGTCGCCGTCGTCCGGTGCCTGGGTTCCCAGCAGGAGGCGCAGGAGGGTGGACTTGCCGGCCCCGTTGGGACCGGTGATGCCCACGCGCTCACCGCCGTTGAGCTGAAGGTTGACCGGGCCCAGCGTGAAATCACCTTGGCGTGCCACTGCATTGCGGAGGGTGGCGACGACGGCGCTGGAGCGGGGTGCCTGGCCGATGCTGAACTGCAGCTGCCATTCCTTCCGGGGCTCCTCCACCACGTCCAGGCGGGCGATGCGCGACTCCATCTGCCGGACCTTCTGTGCCTGCTTCTCCGACGACTCGGTACTGGCAGCGCGCCGGATCTTGTCGTTGTCCGGGTTCTTCTTCATCGCGTTCCGGACGCCCTGCGAGCTCCACTCGCGCTGCGTCCGTGCACGGGACACCAGGTCGGCCTTGGTGGAGGCAAACTCCTCGTACTTCTCGCGGGCGTGCCGCCGCGTCACCGCGCGTTCCTCAAGGAAGGCGTCGTAGCCGCCGTCGTAAACTGCCACGGTATTTTGCGCCAGGTCCAGCTCCACCACGCGGGTGACGCAGCGGGCCAGGAACTCGCGGTCATGGCTGACCAGCACCACGCCCCCGCGCAGCCCAGTGACGAAGTTTTCCAGGGTGGCCAGGCCGGCGAGGTCAAGATCGTTGGTGGGCTCGTCCAGCAGCACCACATCGAAGCGGCTCAACAGGAGGGCGGCCAGGGCCACGCGTGCCGCCTGCCCGCCGGAAAGGCCCGTCATCAGCGCATCGGCGCCGGCATCCAGGCCCAGGTCCGCAAGCACCGCCGGGATGCGGTCGTCCAAATCCGCCGCCCCGGAGGCCATCCACCGGTCAAAGGCACGGGAATAGGCATCATCCGCTCCCGGAGCGCCTGAGCCCAAAGCTTCCGCCGTGGATTCCATCTCTACGGTCGCTTCGGAGCAGCCTGTCCGGCGGGCGATGTAGGCGGCCACCGTTTCGCCGGGGATCCGCTCATGTTCCTGTGGAAGCCAGCCAACAAACGCATCAGAGGGGGCAAGGCTCACGGAACCATCCTGTGGCTGGTCGACTCCCGCAAGGAGGCGCAGCAGCGTCGATTTTCCGGCACCGTTCGCGCCCACCACACCTACCACGTCGCCGGGGGCCACCGTCAGCGAGAGCCCGGAAAAGAGCACGCGGTGCCCATGGCCTCCCGAGACATCCTTGGCAACAAGGGTTGCAGTCATCGATTCGTCCTTTCGCCGCTGCCCGGACAGCCATTGACGGCCGGCAGAGGCGGCGAAAGCAGGGCCGCGGCGCCTCTGGGGCTGCTGGACATAGAAGAACCCGCTGGTCCGGACTTGGGGGGTGTACGGACCAACGGGCTCGACCATCAACTATAGACGAATCCGGACCCTGGGCAAAATCGGCCATACGGCGCCTGGCGATGCCGGCAGGACGTTTGCCCGGGGCGGCACGGTAAAATCGTCCAGACCACCCATTCTGCAGAGAGTCCTCCATGACCCTTTCCGCCAAGGCGTTCCAGCGCTGGCTGCAAAGCATCGCACCCGATGCCAGCACCGCTGACGTCTGCCGGGTCTCGGGGATCAAACGCACCACCCTCGCCCAGCAGCTGGTCCGGGGCAAGGTCTCCGTGAGCACCGTGGTCAGCGTCAGCCGCGCCTACAACATCAACCCTGTTGCGGCGCTGGCCGGTTTCGACGCTTACAGCGTCCTTTCCGGCCCGCCGCGCCCACCCACGCGCAGCGAACTGGTAAGCCAGATTTCCACCGCAGACCTCATGCGCGCGCTCCTGGAACGGCCGGCCATGGAGCCCGCACGGGGAGCGTCCACCCCCGCCCTGGGTCCCACTCCGCACCCTACCTCGGTGAAGAACTGGGTTGATGCAATTGACGACGGCGAGGTCCGGCACCGCGTTTCGGCTTCCACCGGGGTGGCCCCGCAAAACTACTCTGCCCAGTTGACGGCAAACCGACTGTCGCCTGAGCTCGCCGTGGCCACGGCACTGGCGGCCGGGGTAGGACCGGCCGGCGGCCTGGTGGCCACGGGGATCATCACCGAAGAGGAGGCGGGCTGGCCGCCCGGGGCGCGGCAGGCAGCCCTGGACAGCCTCACCGACGGGGAGCTCACCGCGCTGGCCGGGGAACGGCTTCAGGCATTAGGGAAAGTGCTGCGCCGGCAGGAGCAGGACCAAGCACAGACAGAAAAGATATGGGAGAACCTGGGATGATCGAGACGCTTCAGTGGACCACGCTGGCGGTTTGCGCCCTCGTCTCGGTGGCCCGCATCCCCAGCACCCTCCGCGGCGAGAACCGCTCTCTGTTCGGCATCTTCGCGTCGATGACGCTGGCCATCCTGCTAAGCATCAAGGGCCCTTACCTCGTGATCGACCAAGCACTGGGTGGCATCAACCTGGCCAACCTGCTGCTGCGGTTCGTGATCTTCGGCGTCATCTTCTTCATGGGCATCCGCATTTCCAGGGGGTTCAGCGCCGACAGCGCCCACCGGCACATCACAGGAAAGACCGGCATGCTGGTCCTGCTTGTTGTCTCTGTGGTCATGGTCGCACTGTTTTTCTCCATGGACACCGCCGGCTCCTCGGCGGGCCTCCAGGCCATCTCTGCCAAGGACGACCGCAACTTTGCGCTTGTTGAGTATTACGGCGCGGCAGGCCGGGCCTACCCGGCGTACGTCGCCCTGGCGCTGCTGCCGGCTCTGGTGCGCGCGGCACAGGACCGACTTCCGGTACTGGTCCGCATCGCCGCAGGACTGTTGGCGCTGGGTGGAGTAGCGGTTGCCCTCACGCTGCTCTTCCCGGTGATTCCGCCCGAACTCGGCCAGATCGAGTTCGTGATCAACTACACGGCCATCCTGTGTTTCGTCGTTGGGCTGGCCCTGATCTGGGCTGCACGCGTGGTCAACGGGCGCGGAGCGGGACGCCAAAAGACATCTACCGAAACGTAACCTTCGCTGGCTTTCACAAAATCATTAGAATGTGAAACAATCATGAATGTGTGAAGGCGGGGCTGCTTGGCGTTTACGAACGGGGATAAATTCTGAAATGCCGGCCGCCCCGGGGGCCTTTACACACATTGGGGGGATGAGTGGTGGCGGATCGTTGGGGACCGCCCCCACTCAGCCTGTTTAACGGCTCTTTAGCGGAAGCTTACCGGCCCTCGGCTCCTAGAGCTTTCGGGCAGGTACAAGGACTTCCCTGCTGCTGAAATCCCCGCACCTACGCAAAGGCCTTCCGGGGCCGCTACTTCCGGGCAAACCGCAATGTCACCAACTGGAACGGCCGCAGCTTGAGCTCCGCCCCGCTGTCCCATGGTGCCACCCCGGGAGCTTCAGTGCCGCGTTCCAGGAGGTCCGTTGCAAGAACGTTCCGCACCGGGAAGTTCGCCGTGATGCTCCCCGCCGAGCGCTGTCCCAACGACTCGTAGAGGCGGACCACTACGTCCCCCGAACCGTCCTGCGCCAGCTTCACGGCCTCGATCACCAAAGCGGGATTGCTGACGGTGAAGAGCGGCTCCACCGGGGAGGCGCCGGTGACCAGCCGCGGCGCCAGATTGGTCCGGTAACCTTCCTGGACTGCGTCCGCGATATCGGCACCCGGCCGGATGGACACCGTCAGCTCGTGGTGGCCACGGTCAGCACCCGGGTCGGGAAACTTCGGCGCCCGCAGCAGGGAGAGGCGAACCGTAGTGGTGGTGCCGCCGTCGGATTCCCTGACACTCCTGCCTACGTCGTGGCCGTACGTGGATGAGTTGGAGACCGCCACGCCATAGCCGGGTTCGCCCACGTGGATCCACCGGTGGGCGCAGATCTCGAACTTCGCCGCCTCCCAGGACGTGTTGGTATGGGTGGGCCGGAAGACGTGGCCGAACTGCGTTTCGGCAGCGGACCGGTCCGCACGCACATCCAGGGCGAAACCAAGTTTCAGCAGCTTCTCGCGCTCCTGCCAGTCCACGGTCGTGGTGATTTCCAGTGATGGACTGCCCGGCGCCAGCGTGATGCGCTGGGTCAGCTTCGAGGTGCCGGCCGTCCGCTCCACGACCACCACCGCACTGCCGCCTTCGCTGGCAAGGCGGACCGACTCTGCCTGGACCAGTGGCGTGACGTTGCGCCGATAGAACTCGTCGATGTCCCAGGCATCCCACTCGTTGGGCGTGTCCCGGTGCAGTTCCAGCAGATTGCCGCGCTGGCCGGGAGCGATCGCTTCGCGGCCGCTGCCATGGTCCCGCAGGGAGGACAGAAGCCCATCGGAATCCACCACCGCCCGGATGATCCCGTTGTCCAGGATGAAGCCGCCGTCCTCCGGCATGGCCTGTGCCGGTACCTGGGGAGCCGCGGGTTCAGCTGCGGCCAGCGCGGGAACCCCATCCCTCGCATGCGGGGCTGCGTTGAGCAGGAATTGCCGGTCCCCGGAACCCAGCACCGCGGCAGCAGCCTGGCCGATCAGTGCCTCGAGGGCAGTTTCAATGGCTTGATAATTCCGCTCCGCGTCCTGGTGGACCCAGGCGATGGCACTCCCGGGAAGGATGTCGTGGAACTGCTGCAGCAGCACCAGCTGCCACAGCCGCTTAAGCTCAGCGGCCGGGTAGTCGTAAGAACCCGCGCCCCGGACAGCGGCCGTGGCGCACCACAGTTCCGCTTCCCGCAGCAGGTGCTCGCTGCGCCGGTTGCCCTTCTTTGTGCGGGCCTGGCTGGTGTAGGTACCGCGATGCAGTTCCAGGTACATCTCCCCCACCCACACGGGCAGCGCCTGGTACTCTGCCTCGGCCTGCCGGAAGAAACTCTCGGCGGAGCCAATCCTGACCTTGGGTGATCCCTCCAAGTCCGCGGTACGGGCGGCAGCGGCGAGCATCTCCCGGGTGGGGCCGCCGCCGCCGTCGCCGTAACCGAACGGCACCAACGACACGGAGCCGCGGCCGTGGTCCCGGTAGTTGCGCTCGGCGTGCGCCAGGTCGCGGCCGCTGAGGTCCGAGTTGTAGGTGTCTACGGGCGGGAAGTGGGTGAACAGCCGGGTGCCGTCGATCCCCTCCCAGTTGAAGGTGTGGTGCGGCATCCTGTTGGTCTGGTTCCAGGAGATTTTTTGGGTCAGGAACCAGCTGCTGCCGGCAGCCTTGACGATCTGGGGCAGCGCAGCGCTGTATCCGAACGAGTCCGGCAGCCACGCTTCCCGGCACTCGACGCCGAACTCAGCCAGGAAGAAGCCCTTGCCCTCCACGAACTGCCGCGCCATCGCTTCGCCGCCAGGCATGTTGGTGTCCGACTCGACCCACATGCCGCCCACCGGGACGAACTGTCCGGCCCGCACTTTTTCCCGGATCCGGCTGAACAGCTCCGGGTACAGCTCCTTGATCCAGGCCAGCTGCTGGGCGGACGAACAGGAGAAGACAAAGTTAGGGTCTTCGTCCATCAGGGCCACCACGTTAGAGAATGTCCTGGCACATTTGCGGATGGTTTCCCGGACCGGCCACAGCCATGCGGAGTCAATGTGGGCATGGCCCGTGGCAACCAACTGGTGAGCCGACGCGTAAGCCGGCCTGCCGAGGACTCCAGCGAGCGCCTGACGTCCCGCCGCAGCGGTGCCGGCAACATCATCGGGGTCCATCACGTCCATCATGTGTTCGAGGGCCCGGAGGATTTCATGGCGCCGGGGAAGCTCCAGCGGGAGCTGTTCCATAAGCCCGGACAGCGTCCAAATGTCCTGCTGGAGTTCCCACACGCATTGGTTGAGCTCAGCGATGGCGATGCTCCCGAGCCTGTACTGCGGCGCTCCCCCGGCGGTTGCCTTGTCGCCCAGCGGGGTGGCGGCGAAGGTCCAGCCCTGTGCCATGTCCGGGTTCGCGGCCGCTTCCACGTAGAAGTCCACCGCCATTCCGCTGCCCAGCAGCTTCAGGGGGATGTACTGGTTGCGGGGAGAGATGGCCTTGATGATGGTGCCGTCGGGCCGCCACGCTATGCCTTCGCACTGGAAGCCGGGCGCTTCGGTGGTGAACCCCAGGTCCACCACCACCTCCACTGCGGTGTCCGGGCCGCCGCCCCAGGAATCAGGCACCTCGCCTTGCAGCCGCAGCCAGGTGGTACCCCACGGCCGGCCCCAGGCGGCGCCGTGCTCCTGCGGATGGAACTCCTGCCGCATCGCGTCGAGCGCGGGGACCGGTTCGTCCGGAACTTCCCAGCTGCTCAGGGCAAGCGGAACCGACCTGCTGTAGACGGCGGGGGCAATGCGCTCGCGCACGAACCTTGCCAGGCGGACTTCCGTGATCCTGCGGTCGTCATGCAAAATATGTCCTCTTTAGGCTTGAGACTGGATCATCGCGTCCATTCGATGGACAAAATCTACCCGCTGGCGGCACTGCAACCAACCCCTTGTGCAGTTATCCGCCGGCTGCTCGGGCGCCGCAGGCGGCCCCGCGCGCCAGGCCGCTATGCGCCGGACCCCTATGCACCGGGCCCCTGTGCAACAGGCAAGGCCGGTTCGGGCCGCAGGATCCGCGCGTCCCCGGCGTAGACGTTGAAGCTGGTACCCCGGCTGAACCCGGCCACGGTCAGTCCGTTGGCCTCGGCCAGTTCCACAGCCAGGCTCGAAGGGGCGCTGACGGCGGACAGGACGGGGATCCCCGCAAGGGCAGCTTTCTGCACCAGTTCGAAGGATGCCCGTCCGGACACCTGGAGGACCGTCCCGGTCAGCGGCAGGAGGCCTTCGCGCAATGCCCAGCCCACCACTTTGTCCACTGCGTTGTGCCGCCCAACGTCTTCGCGGAGGCACAGAAGCCGCGGCCCGCCGTCGTCCTCAATCTTGAACAGGCCCGCCGCGTGCACGCCCCCGGTATCGTCAAAGACGCGCTGGGATTTCCGCAGCAGCGCGGGCAGGGACGCCAGGACGTTTGCGTCCACCATCAGCGGGTCCGCCTGCGGGCTGAAGTGGGACGATTTCCGCACTGCTTCGATGGAATCCGTGCCGCAGATGCCGCAGGAGCTTGAGGTGTAGACCTTGCGCCCGGTATCGGGAAGCGGGACGTCCGGCCTCAGCTGGGCCTCCACCACATTGAACGTCTGGACCCCGTTTTCATCCTCACCGGCGCAGAAACGCAGTGATACCAACTGTTCGGGCGCCCAGATGACCCCCTCGGACACCAGGAAGCCTGCCACCAGGTCAAAGTCGTCCCCTGGCGTGCGCATGGTGACCGAGTAGGAGAGCCTGCCCAACCGGATTTCGAGCGGTTCCTCGACGGCCAGGACGTCTTCGCGGTGTCGGACCGGGTACTCCAGGGCGGCCGGCGAACCGTCCAGGACATACTTGTGCACCTTGCGGCGCTGGGTTACGCGTCCCATGTTCCACCCTGCCTGTTCATTACTCCATCATGGCACCATCGCGGCCCGCCCCAATCCAAGACCCACAGTCCAGAAGCCCACAGTCCAGAGGCCGGCAGTCTATAGGCCACGATCCAACGGCCCAGCGCACGAACGCGGGCATTGGGGTTCCGGCCCTCTAGTTTCAGCCCAGGAGCGCGCTCCAGTCCACGGGCCCGTTGGATGCCGGTTTACCCTTGGCCTGGCTGCCCCGTGCATTGCTTCTCGGCTTGGCTTTGGCCGCCCCTTCCTTGGGCGGCGGAATGGGTGGCCCCCAAGGCAGCGCGAAAGCGGGCACCGCCTCGCCCAGCTGCACGCCGTGCGGCGGCACCACCAGCACGCCGTCGGCGGCTGCCAGGCCGCGCATCATGCCGGGGCCTGTGTGCTGCGCAGGGGAAGCCATCCCATACAGCAGCCGGAACGGCATCAGGCGGGTGCGTCCGGGATCGGCGTCGATCATGGTGCCGCACGGTACTTCCTGCACGGCGGGCATAGCGCGGTGCCCCAAGGCGGCGAACAATGGTGCGCCGACGGTGGACAGGGCCATCATGGCCGCGAGCGGGTTGCCGGGAAGTCCAAGGACAAAGCGTCCGTCCGGCAGTTCGGCCAGGACGGCAGGGTGGCCGGGCCGCATTGCCACGCCGTCGATGATGAGCCGCCCGCCGAGTTCGGCAACGGCCCGCCGAAGGTGGTCCGTGCCTGAGCGCCCAGTGCCCCCGGTGGTAATGACGACGTCGGCCGGCAGGTCGGGCGCGTCCGGCACCTCCGGCAGCACGTCTTCGAGCGCCGCAAGCCATTCGGCGTACGAGTCGCCGATCCGCTGCTGTCCTGCGTGGATACCTCCGAGCATGGCGACGACGGCCGGCAGTTGCGGGCCGAACGTGTCGCGAACCTGGCCGGGAGCCGGGGTACCACGTTCCACCACCTCGGATCCGGTCAGCACCAGCCGCACCACCGGCTTTCCCTGGACCTGCACTTCGTCGTAGCCTGCCAGTGCCGCCAGGGCCAGGTGTGCCGGGTTGAGTTCCACCCCGGCCTTGACCAGGACGTCCCCTTCAAGGGCTTCCTCCCCGGCCTTCCTGATGTGTTCGCCCGCGCGGGGTTCGCCCGGCCTGGCCTTGCCTCCGACCATCACCACCGGGCCCTCATCGTCCCGGCCGAGGACTGCACTCTCGGTACGTAGGACCGCCTTGGCACCCGCGGGAATCAGGCCGCCGGTGGCAATGGGACTGGCTTGGTGCGGCGCCAGCCGGGTGCCCGGCTCCACCGGGATCCATGGACCGCTTCCGTTGACCGCCCAGCCGTCCATGGCCGAGGACGCATAGTGCGGCATGTTTTGGAGGGCCACGATGTCCTGGTCAAGTTTCCGGCCCAAGGCGATCTGCAGGGCCACGGGGCTGGGAGGAATCGGGGTGGCCGCATCGTAGGCGGCCTGCCTGGCCTCTTCCCACGTGTGTGCCAGGTGATGGTGGTGGGCATGCCCTGGTTCGGTTTCGCCCGGCTCCGTGTCGCCGGATTCAGCCCCAGCCGTACCACTTTCTTCCGCGGCGGCTTCTGCCGGTCCGGCATTCTCCGGCCCGGAACCGGGCGGTGCCATCGGATCGCTCTGGGCTTCTGCTGTCATTCGCCGGGAGTCCCGGCGGCTTCAGCCTCGTAGTCAGCTGCCAGGGTGCGGGCAACGGCCAGCGCCGCGTCCATGGAGGCTGCGTCCAGCTCCCTGCCGGGAGCGGCAGCCAGGCCTGCGGCGAAGCCGGCAATGAAGGTGGTAAGCGGTGCGGCCGGCCGGACAACGGCATGGGCGGCAACGCCGGCGAGTGCCAGCACCGCGTTGATGTCTACCTGGACGTCCTCGAGCTTGTACGCCTGGAGGAGGGCCCTGCACCATTCCTCCAGCGTTTCGTCCTGGCTTTTCACGACTTGCCTCCCACGTTAGTTCCGCCCGCGCTCCGGTCCTTGCATTCACGCTGGCTCCTGGCGGCAACCCCCAGCGCGGCAGCATCGTCCCAGGTATCCACGTCGGAGGTGGACCCGGCGGGGACTGTGACAAGCTGCACGTCCAGACTAGCAAGGAGAGCCCGGACGGAGCCGTTGACCAACGCGTCGCGTGCGGCCAACTCCGCGCAGGCTTGTTTTAACCCGGGCGTGCTGTAAAAGGCCGCCAGCGGCTGGACCTTCCCGTCGCCGGCCAGGGCCATCACGCCGCCTCCTCCGCCTCCCCCGGGGCGTGCTGCAGATGCGGCAAGAGCCCTCCACAACACGGCCACCGCTTCGGAGGCCAACGGCATATCGCAGGCCAGCACCAGGGTGAAGGGCGCCGCTCCGCCATTTTCGCCCAAGGTGTTCAAACCAGCCGCGATGGCAGCGGCAGGCCCTGCGAACGGCGGCTCTTCCCGACAGGTGAGGACGTCGGCCGGCCAGGCTGCCGGGGATACAGGGCGGGGTGTTGTGCTTTGGGATGGCAGGAAGGCGCTGTCGCCGACGACGACAGTGCGGCGGGCGCCGGCTGCGGCGTCCAGGGCCCGTTCCAAGAGCGTTTGGCCTTGGAAGACAAGGGACTGTTTGGGTACCCCGCCCAGCCGCGAGGACCGGCCCCCGGCCAAAATCAGGGCATCAAAAACCAGGCTGTTCTCTTGCACTCCCCCAGCCTAGCCATCAGGCGGGGCAGCGATCACTCCCGTCGAAAGCGGAGGTCAGGCGGCGCGTTCGGGCAGGAGGAACGGATCCCACGCGGGCGTGGGCTTTTCCAGTTCCTTGATCTGCCAGATGGTGCCGCGCGGAGGCTCCGGCACAAAGCGCAGGCTCCAGCCCATCTCGGTCGGGGTGTGGTCGCCCTTGACGTTGTTGCAGCGAAGGCAGGCTGCCACCAGGTTCTCCCACGAGTCAGCCCCGCCCCGGGACTTGGGGTGCACATGGTCGATGGTATGCGCTGCCTTGCCGCAGTATGCGCATTTATGGCCGTCGCGTCTGAGTACGCCCCTGCGGCTGACAGCCGTGGAGTGGTTGTATCGGGGCCGGATGTACCGGTTGAGGAGGATCACGGACGGGCGGCCCAGGACGTCCGTGGGTCCCACGACAGGGTCATCCCCTTCGGCCACGACGCTCGCCTTGCCCGTGAGCACAAGCACCAGCGCCCGGCGGAAAGTAATGACCGCCAGCGGTTCATATCCAGCATTCAGAACGAGAGTGCGCATGCACTTACCTCTTCACGGCCGCACCCGTCAGGGGCACGAGGGCCGGCTGCCCTCGGCATGTCCGGGCTATGGATCGACATCACAAGAGTAAACAGAGAAGTGCAAAATCAGGTAATCGCCGCCCGGATTCCCTGCGGGGAACGTTCCCCAGCAGGGCAGGCATCAGTCCCCTGCGGGGAACTTCTTAAACGCCAAGGACCCCCGCTGCGAGGGCGGGGGTCCTTGGACAAGCACTGGCTGTTGCCAGTGCCGGACATGCGGTGCTTACCTGACGTGGATGAAAACCGGCCCGGAGCCCACGTTTGCGCTGAAGACCACGGTGTCGTTGCCGTTGAAGCCGCCATGCACGGCCATGCCGTTTCCGGCGTAAACAGCGATGTGTGCCATTCCTCCGCCACCATCGGCGTAGTAGATCAGGTCGCCGGGCTGTGCCTGGGAAGCAGGCACCGTGTCCCCCAGGGACAGGTAGCCGGCGGGCCAGTCGTGGAAGTGGATGCCGACGGCGGCCAGGGCGTTGGTCACCAGCATGGTGCAGTCCTGGTGGACGCCAAGCTGGGCGTAGGCGGCGGAGAGGATTGCAGCACCCTTGCCGCTGGCAGAAGCCTGGGCTGCGGGAGCGGCCGGGGCAGCGGCGGTGGCGACCTTGGCGGTGACCTTGGGAGCGGCAACGGGCTGGGCGGCGGGAGCAGGGGCAGCTTCCTCCACCTGAACCTGGGGCTCGGGCTCGACGACGGGGGCCGGCGTGGTGGTCACAGCTGGCTTCTCGAAGCTGATCGCAATGGTGGAAGCGGCGGAAATCGGGGCGTCGACGGCGGATTCAACTTCCAGCGCGGAGGCGGGAGCAGAGTCGCGTTTGACGTTGGCATCGGCGGCGTTGGCCGCAATGCCGCTGGTCAGGACCAGGCCGGAAGCGGCGGCGATGACCGCAGCCTGGCGGCCCATGCCGCCGGCGTTGTCGCTGACAGCCTTGGCAATGACAGCGATCGAGTTGGTCTTGGTGACCTCGGCGCGGTGCCGTGCGGTAGCACGAGTCGTCATCAGTTCTCTCTTTCGTTTTCCTTGCAACCGCAGGTAGGCAGGCAAAGTGTGTTGGACGCGCCGGCATCTTGGGGGTACGCCGGCGCGTCCCGAACGGGGATGTGGTTTCTAGCGAAGAAGCTTTGGGCAAAGAAATAGCCCTTGGAGCACGGAGCCCAAGAACTATTTGTTGAGGTGGTAGTACGACGAGGTACCGGTGGCTGCAGGCGAGTGGAGCAGCGTGCCCTGTGAGGGGTTGAGTGCGCTGATCATCATGCCGTTGCCGACGTAGATGCCAACGTGGGCGCCGCCGTTCTGGACAACCAGGTCACCCGGCTGCGGCGCAGAGGTGGGGGTCATGATGCTCCACGCGTTGGTGCGGGGAATGCTGATGCCTGCCTGGGCGTAAACCCACTGCACGAACCCGGAGCAGTCCCAGCCGGTGACGGGGCTGGTGCCGCCCCACACGTACGAGTGGCCGATGCCGGTGTAGGCGATGGCTGCGATGCCCGAGGTCGCCGCCGAGGAGACGGTCTGGGCGGTCTTGGCGGCCGGCGCGGCGTCCTGGCCGGCAGCAGCAGCAGCGTTGGCCGTGTCGGTGGACTGGGTACGCACCGGCTGCACCTTGGGAGCAGCGGTGGTTTTGACCACGGGACGTTCAAAGGAAACCGTGGCGGTGGGGGCAGCGGTGACGGCGAGGGCCGTTTGGGCCGAACCGGACTCAGTGGAAGCTGAGACACCGGCAGTGGTATCAGCAGCAGTGGCCGGCAGGCCCATGCTCAGGATCAGGCCCGAGGCGGCTGCCACAACGGCAGCCTGGCGGCCTACGGTCCCGGCATTTGCACTCACGGCCTTGGAAACGGCATCCAAGGGGTTGGTGCGAACCGTTTGCGCACGGTGGCGCGCAGAATTATGGCGTGAAGACACGAAGGTAGCCTCTCCCAATGCCTGCGAGGTGAGCTGTCGGATTCGGATGGGAGTCACCCGGCCACGCTGCTTCCTGGGAAGCTTGTGACTTAACCCCAAGGCCTTCTGGATGAAGGCCGAAATTGGTTCCCCCGCCCCTGCCAGACGATGAAATGCGAACGGACCTTGAGCGGTGGCAGAGTTAGGCAATCCACTCAAGAGCGTCAACTTCGGAAAAGTTGACGCGAGTTAGACGGTACAGCAGTTTTGTTTCAATGTCACATTCAGGTCACGGCTAGTCACGGCGATCTGAGAGTGCGCAATCATTCGGTTACAACCAGCCCATGGGATCGACCACTTCGCCATTGACCTGGACTTCGAAGTGCAGGTGGCAGCCGGTGGATGCACCAGTGGTGCCGCTCAGCGCCACCACGTCCCCGCGGGAGACGGTCTGGCCCACCTTCACATTGAAGGACGACAGGTGGTTGTACGTGGTTTCCAGCCCGTTTCCGTGGTCGATGACCACTCGGTTTCCGCCGCCGAACTGATGCCAGCCCGCGAAGGTCACGGTACCCGTGGCGGCCGCCAGGACGGATGTCCCACACTGCGCCACGAAGTCCTGGCCCCGGTGGAAGTCGCCCGAGCCTCCAGTAATCGGGCTGACCCGGTAACCGAAGGGGGAAGCGGTGGCAAGGGATGCCAGCGGTGCGGCCAGGGTGCCGGCTGACGCGGCACGCGTCACGGACCCGGCCGACTGGGCACTCAGCAGTTGCTTTAGCTTCCCGTCCGGGTCGGCCTGGGTCACCACGGCGGACCGGCTGAAGTCGATCTGGGCACCGATGTCGGCCGAGATCTCGGGCTGCGGCGTGACAGAGGAGGCTGCAAGCGGGGCGCTGCCGGCGGCATCAGTGGCCATAACGGGACTTGTGGCGGGCACGGTCACGGTCAGCACCAGGCCGGTGGCCGCCAGAGCAATGCCGGCCTTCTGGCCGATGCCGCTGGCGGCGGCAAACTCCGTCATCTGGCGGAACGGACCCCGGCGGCGGCGGGCGTCGCGATGGAGGTCGCGGGGGCGCTCCGCTGCGACAACTTCGACAACCCGCGGCGCCGAAGGGGGGCCGGCAGCACGGCGGCGTCCCCGGGGGGTTTGCATGGTCAAGAAGGGTTCCTCTCTGGAAAAGCCTGCGGAGTTAGCTGTCGGATTCGGGTCAGAGAGATCAAAGACCCGGCCCGCCAAGGGCAAGCTTCTGCGCAGGGGTATTCCCGGAAGAATCCTTCACTGGAGAGGCTTGCTGCTGACGGACTTCACCCCAAGGCAGTCCCCCGCTGCCGCTTGTGGTTCCCCCGCCTCTGCCAGTAACGACTCGTGCACCCGATCCGCTGGCAGAGCTCGGCTCCGGATCAGGTAACGCTTAAGTTTCAAACGACTGGTTCTACTATAGGGGCTTAAGACCCTAGGTAACAATTCCGTTATCTTTGGCTGGAAGGGCAGGTCCGGGGTATGGAAGCTTCGCTTCAGCCCTGCTTGACGGCCACAAAGACGTGTGCGGCAACCTCCGGCGGAAGCTCCAGCGCTCCTTCAATCCCGGCCACCCGCACCGAGATGTAGTCGCCCACGCGTTCCAGGGCCACTGCAGCGCCGGGCCGGATTCCGCCTTCGTCCAACTGCGACAGCAGCTCCGGCTCCACCTGGATCGGCTCCGCGAGGCGGCTGATGGTCACGCCGGAAGCAGGCACGTAGCTCTTCATCGCCTCCACCAGGCTGATGGCGCCGTCACCGAAGCCGGGGGCCGGCCGGCCGCCCAGCGCGGCAAGGCCCGGGATTGGGTTGCCGTACGGGGATTCGGTGGGGTGGTCCAGCATCTCGTAGATGCGGCGCTCCACCCGCTCACTCATCACATGTTCCCAGCGGCAGGCTTCATCGTGGACGTAGGCCCAGTCCAGCCCGATGACGTCCGCCAGCAGGCGTTCGGCCAGCCGGTGCTTGCGCATCACCTCCGTGGCGCGCTTGCGCCCGGTGTCAGTGAGCTCCAAATGCCTGTCACCAGAGACAACAACGAGTCCATCGCGCTCCATCCTGCCGATGGTCTGGGAGACGGTGGGGCCGGAGTGGCGCAAGCGCTCGGCAATACGGGCCCGGAGGGCAACGATGTTTTCTTCCTCAAGCTCCAGGATGGTCCTGAGGTACATCTCCGTAGTGTCGATCAGATCCGTCATCCAGCTCAGCTCCTCGAGCGCAGTACCTTGCGTTGTCCCACCGTATCGCCTCTTCCCGCGAGGTAGTCCGGGGGAAAGCTTAGCCTATTTTGACTTTGTCCGAATAGCTGCGGCCCCAAGGGGAGCCGCAACAGGTGCACGCGGAAGGGTTGCACAGGCGGGACACTTGCACGCCCGCCGCGTTGTCTCAGTGTCTGGACTTTGCCGCTGCCGGTTGCCGCCCACCGCCGCTGTTCAGGCAGAATGGGAAAGGCCTATGGCACAGCCGCCGCCCGGCTGCCGGCCACCACAACCCGCCCGTGCGGACCAAAGCGTTCGTCCCCGCCGAAATTGGAGCACCTGTGAGCGACACCAGCATCACGATTCCCGCCGACCTCCTGCCCAAGGACGGACGGTTCGGTGCCGGTCCGTCAAAGGTCCGGCAGGAACAGATCGATGCCCTCGCCGCAGCGTCCAAAACCATCCTCGGCACCTCTCACCGCCAAGCCCCGGTCAAGAACCTGGTGGGGTCCGTCCGTGAAGGGCTGAGCCAGTTCTTCCGCGCCCCGGAAGGCTACGAGGTTGTCCTTGGCGTTGGCGGCTCCACTGCTTTCTGGGATATCGCGAGCTTCGGCCTGGTGGAGAAGAAGGCCCAGCACCTCTCCTTTGGCGAGTTCGGGTCCAAGTTCGCTGCGGCCACCAACAAGGCACCTTTCCTGGAAGCCTCCTCGATCATCAAGTCCGAGCCCGGCACCCGACCAATGGCACAGGCCGAGGCCGGGGTGGACGTTTATGCCTGGCCGCAGAATGAGACCTCCACCGGTGTGGCAGCCCCGGTCCAGCGGGTTTCCGGAGTCGACGAGGGATCGCTTGTCCTGGTGGACGCCACCTCGGCTGCCGGCGGCCTGGATGTGGATGTTGCCCAGAGCGACGTCTACTACTTCGCGCCCCAGAAGAACTTCGCCTCTGACGGCGGCCTCTGGCTTGGCCTGTTCTCCCCCGCCGCTCTTGACCGGGCCGCCCGCATCAAGGACAGCGGCCGCTGGATCCCGGACTTCCTGGACCTCCAGACTGCCATTGACAACTCGCGCCTGAACCAGACCTACAACACGCCCTCGCTGTCCACGCTGGTGACCCTGGATGCCCAGGTGCAGTGGCTGAATTCCAACGGTGGCCTGGATTTCGCGGCTGCACGCACCGCCGATTCAGCCGGACGCATCTACAGCTGGGCCGAGGCTTCCGATTTCGCCACCCCGTTCGTTGCCAAGCCGGAGGAACGCTCCAACGTCATCGCCACCATCGACTTCGACGAGTCGGTGGACGCCGCCGCAGTGGCCAAGATCCTGCGCGCCAACGGCATCGTGGACACCGAGCCCTACCGGAAGCTGGGCCGCAACCAGCTGCGCATCGCCACCTTCGTGGCCATCGAGCCCAGCGACGTCTCGGCCCTGCTTGCCAGCATTGACTACGTGGTGGGCGAGCTGCGCAAGTAGGCACAGTGGACCATCAGGCCCTGTCCATACGCTGGCACGCTTAACGTACGACGGCGCCGCCCGGGTTTATCCCGGACGGCGCCGTTTTCGTTGTGCCTGGCAAAGGGCGGGGCCAGCCTCGCGGTAAAGGTGCGGCTAGGCTCCTGCCTGCGCTCCGTCGTCGTCCGCCGACTCCCCTGCCGGCCCTGAGTCCCCTTCCGCAGCGTGGCCGGCGCCAGCCTCGGCAGGTTCCGCCGTCAAGGGACCACCGTTCTCCTGGCCGTCTGTTTCCTGGGCCTCTGCTTCGTGGCCACCCGCTTCAGGCTCCTGCGGCTGTTCATCCTCGGGACGCACCCGCTCGGCCCACGGCACCCACTCCGGGGCGAGGATGGAATCCTCGGACGGCAGCAGGCCCAGTTCGTTGACCGTGACCACCTTGGAGCGCGAGTTCCGGGTCAGCACCGCGTACCACTGCCAGCCTGCGTAGCCGGGCAGCCGGGACTCGAACAGGTGCGTCACGAGCCGGTCGCCCTCGCTCTTGGCCGCAAGGTGCGCGCCGATGGTGGCGGCCGGCGTGATGCTTTCCACTGCGGTCCGGGCCGCATCAACAGCCGCGGCCAGGAAAGCGTCAGGCTTGCCCGTACGCCACACGGGCACGCCTGCCTTGCGCTTGGGCGGGGTCTTGGCAGCCTGCTCCTGCACTGGCGCGCCCGGCTGTTCAGATTGGGGATTCATGGGCGCCTAAACGTCCAGCTCGTCGGCAACCTTGCGCAGGGCTGCAGCAATGGCCTTGCCCTTGTTGCCGTCCGGGTACTTGCCCTTGGAGAGGGTGCCGGACAGATTGTCCAGCACGGTCACCAGGTCCTGCACCAGCGGGGCGAGGTCCTTGGCGCTGGGACGCTTCGCCTTGGCAATGGACGGGGTCTTGTCCAGCACCCGCAGGCCCAGTGCCTGCGCTCCCTTGCGGCCGTCCGCCACACCGAACTCCACCCGGGTGCCCGCTTTCAGCTCCGTTACCCCTTCGGGCAGCGACGACTTGGGCAGGAAGACCTCCTGGCCATCTTCGCCCGCGAGGAACCCAAAGCCCTTGTCCTTGTCATACCACTTGACCTTGCCGGTAGGCACGTAATCAACCTTCTTCGTTCTGCTGTCATAAGACACGGCCGCCTGCCACCGCATCCGCATTGTTGTGCGGGTTCAAGGTATGGCAAGCGCAAACCGTGTTGGTCTGTATCCATCAAGGTTATCCTGCCGGATGCCCTCATTACGCTTTCCCCAGCACTGTTCCGCCGCAGGCGCAAGGGCGCCGGGAGTGTTTAACCCCACCAATGCAGCCGCTGTAGCGTTACGTCCATGACTCCATCGCGTTACCGGCGGCCGCTGATGGTCCTCGCCGCTGTTATTGCCGTGCTGTCCCTCATAGCCGTAGGGATGGTCATGGCGCTTGCCTTCACCGGGTCGGTGGCCCCCACGTGGGTCACCTACTCCGCGCTGTACGGCCTCCCGGTGGCCTTCATCCTGATGCTGGTAGTGGTCCTGGACGGCGTCGCCGCCCGTCGGCGGGCGGGAAAGGCTGAGCGGCGGTAACGTTGGACTGATGTCCCTTATTCGCGCGCTCGGCATGGAACTGGAGGCACGCAGCGACGATTCGCTGCGGGCGTTGTTCGCCGCGCGGCCGGACCTCATCTCCCCCTCCGTTCCGGATTTCGCGGCGTTGGCGGCGCGCGCCACTTCCCGCGTCAGCGTCCAGCGCGCCCTCGAGCGGCTCAACCGCCCGCAGATGCAGGTCCTGGAGACCCTGCACCTCTGCACCAACACGGACACCGGGCACAGCGCCTCGGCGGAAGGCCTGCACCAGCTGATCCGTGGTTCCTCGCCGGCAGTCGTTGAGCAGATCATCGGCACCCTGCAGGAGCTTGCCCTGGTGCACCCCGCCGCTCCCCCGCACGGCACCCCTGCCGCGGCCGGCCAGCAATTCTTCCTGCCGGTGGGCTCGCTCAAGGACGTGGTGGGCATCTACCCGGCAGGGCTGGGCCGGAGCTACACGGAGCTGGTCCGCCTTCAGCCGGCCTTCGCGCAACGGGCGGTGCAGCTGGTCGCCGAGCTGCACCGCAGCGGTTTCGCGATCCACGGCGCCACCACGCCGATGGAGGCGGCCCTGGCGCTTCAGCACTGGACATCGTCCCCCGAAGCCCTGCAGGACATCCTGGCCAAGGCCCCGGAGCGGACGACGGCGCTGCTTGCCAAGTTCCGGAACTGGGCCATGGGTGCCGTCCCCCAGGCGCAACGGAAAGCCTCGGTCGCCACGGAGGGGGCCGACGTCGGGCCCGTGGACTGGCTCCTTGCACGCGGGCTGCTGGTGCCGCTGGACGCGGCGCACGTTGAGCTGCCGCACAGCGTGGGACTGGCACTGCGCGGCGGCGCAATCATCAATGACTTCACCCTTTCACCGCCGGTTGCCGAACTTGGCCGCACCACCGCGGCGCTGCGCAGGAATGCGGCCCTGAGTGCTATTTCCGAAACCCTTCGGCTGGTCTCCGAACTGTTGCATGCGGTTAAGACGCAGCCGCTGGCCACCCTGCGAAGCGGGGGCGTGGGCGTCCGCGAGCTGCGGCGGCTGTCCGACCAGCTGCGCATTGACCAGGGCGCGGTGGGCCGGCTGCTGGAGCTGTGCGGCCTGGCCGGCCTGATCCGCCTCGACGTCGATTCGTCATCGTGGGTGCAGCCGCCGGAGCTGGAGTGGCTGGTCCTGCCCCGGCAGGAACAATGGCTGTGGCTGGTGAACGCCTGGCTGGCCAGCGAGCGCGTGCCCTCCATGGTGGGCCAACCCGTCAATTCAGCGCCTGGAGCGGCGGCCGCCCGTTCGGCCTCCGGCACCACGATCGCCGCCTTGTCCGCGGGGGCCCAGCGCCCGGATGCCCCGATTGTCCGCAAACGCATCCTGGAAATCCTGCTTGAGCTGACGCGGGAAGCCGAGGACGGCGCCGGTGGCGCGCCCGTCCTTGATGCCGCCGCGGTGCTGCAGCGCGCCGAATGGTCCCAGCCGCGGATGGCCCGGCGGTTCAGTTCCCTGATCCGGGGCGTCCTTGCCGAGGCTGAAATGCTGGGCCTGGTGGGCTCCGGGGCCCTGAGCCAGCTGGGGAGCGCCTTCGCGGAGGACGACCCCGATGCCGCCCTTGCCATTCTGGGCGAACATCTGCCCGCCGCCCTGAACCACGTGCTGCTGCAGGCTGACCTGACCGCTGTTGCTCCCGGTTACCTCTCCCCTGCACTGACGGAACAGCTCCAGGGGATGGCCGACGCCGAGGGGCAGGGTCCTGCCACCATTTACCGGTTCTCCGCGGAGTCGATCAAACGCGCACTGGACGGCGGCTACGACGCCGCCGGCCTGCTGGCGTTCCTCCGGGAGCACTCGGCCACGGCGGTTCCCCAGCCGCTGCAGTACCTGGTGGAGGACACCGCTTCGCGGCATGGCAGACTGCACGTGGGCCAGGCTGCGAGCTTCATCCACAGCGAGGATGAAACCGCGCTCACGGACCTGCTGGCGGGACCGAAGGCTGCCCAGTTGGGCCTTGTCAGGCTGGCCCCCACGGTTGTCGCGTCCTCCGCGCCGCCCCGCGAGCTTGCCGCCGTGCTCCGCAGCCTGGGCCTCTCGCCGTCGGTGGACGGCGCCGAACCCGCAGCGCACCTCCGCCGGTCCGCTGCACCCCAGGAGAGCCTGCGCCCGGTGTACACCGCCCCGCGGATGGCGCCCGCGGCTGAGGAAGTGGAAGCGCAGCTGGACGTGCTGCGGCAAGCCGGCACCGCCGTCGGGCACCACCCCGGAGCAGCGAGCGGCAGCGAGGTCGCCACCCAGCTGGGACTTGAGGCGCTGCAAAGGGCCATCCGGCTCAAGCAGCGGATCAACATGAACGTGGTGGACAACCTGGGGAATGCCAGCCTGGAAGTTGTTGTTCCGCTATCAGTAAGCGGGGGCAGGGTCCGCGTGTTCGATCCGGCCAAGGACACCGAACGGGTCCTGTCCGTCCACCGCATCATCGACATCGAGGCCGCAGAGGAACTGCGCCAGTAAAGGATTCCCCCGCGTGACCGACGGACCCCTGATCGTCCAAAGCGACAAGACCATCCTCCTCGAGGTGGACCACGAGCTGGCCACCGAAGCCCGGCACGCCATTGCGCCCTTCGCCGAGCTGGAACGTGCGCCCGAGCACATGCACAGCTACCGGCTTACCCCGCTGGGCCTGTGGAACGCCCGTGCCGCCGGGCTGGACGCCGAAAAGGTACTGGACGCGCTGCTGAAATACTCCCGCTTCCCTGTGCCGCATTCACTGCTGATCGATGTCGAAGAAACCATGTCCCGGTACGGCCGGCTGCGCCTGGAAAAGGACCCCCGCCACGGGCTGGTCATGCGGACCGATGACTATCCCGTCCTGGAGGAAGTGATCCGGGCCAAGAAGATCGCCCCGCTGCTGGGACCCAGGATCGACGGCGAGACGGTGGTGGTGCACGCCTCGCAGCGGGGGCAGCTCAAGCAGCTGCTGCTGAAGCTCGGCTGGCCCGCGGAGGACTTGGCCGGTTATGTGGACGGCACCCCGCACCTGATTTCGCTCAATGAAGACGGGTGGCAGCTTCGGCCGTATCAGCGCCTGGCCAGCGAGAACTTCTGGGCGGGCGGCAGCGGAGTAGTGGTGCTGCCCTGTGGCGCCGGCAAAACCCTGGTGGGCGCCGCGGCTATGGCCACCGGTTCCACCACAACTCTGATCCTGGTCACCAACACCGTCGCCGCCCGGCAGTGGAAGGACGAACTGCTCCGGCGCACCTCCCTTACCGAGGAAGAGGTGGGTGAATACTCCGGCGCCCTCAAGGAGGTGCGGCCGGTAACCATCGCCACCTACCAGGTGCTCACCACCAAGCGGGGCGGCATCTATCCCCATCTGGAACTGGTGGACGGCCATGACTGGGGACTGATCATCTATGACGAGGTCCACCTCCTTCCGGCACCGATCTTCCGGATGACCGCAGACCTGCAGGCGCGCCGGCGGCTTGGGCTGACTGCCACCCTGGTCCGGGAGGACGGCCGCGAAGGCGAGGTTTTCAGCCTGATCGGTCCCAAACGGTACGACGCGCCCTGGAAGGACATCGAGTCCCAGGGCTACATCGCGCCCGCGGACTGCGTTGAGGTCCGGGTGGACCTGCCCAAGGACGAACGCGTCGCCTACGCCATGGCCGATGACGCTGACAAGTACCGGCTCTGCGCCACCTCCGAATCCAAGACCCGGGTGGTGGAGGAACTGGTGGCCCGGCACGCCGGTGAACAGCTGCTGGTGATCGGTCAGTACATCGACCAGCTGGATGAGCTCGGCGAGCGCCTGGAGGCACCCGTCATCAAGGGCGACACGTCCGTCAAGGTACGGCAGAAGCTCTTTGATTTGTTCCGCGCGGGAGAACTGCAAACCCTGGTGGTGTCCAAGGTGGCCAACTTCTCCATCGACCTGCCTGAGGCTTCGGTGGCCATCCAGGTCTCGGGCTCCTTTGGATCCCGGCAGGAGGAGGCCCAACGGCTGGGCCGGCTGCTGCGGCCCAAGAAGGACGGCCGGGCGGCGCGCTTCTACTCCCTCGTGGCACGCGACACCCTGGACCAGGACTTCGCCGCCAAGCGCCAGAGGTTCCTGGCAGAGCAGGGGTATGCGTACCGGATCATGGACGCCAAGGACGTTGCCGCAGCCGACTGATCCGCCGCGGGCGCCCTCCTAGCGGATGTATTCCGAGCTGTCCCGCTCCATGGTTCCTGTCCGCGGGTCCAGCTGGGGGCGTTCGTAGGCAAGTTCCCCGCCGCTGCGCCCGCCAAAGGGACGTCCGTGGTCAGCGAATTCCTCCCGGAAAAATGCCAGACACCACTGCCCCATTTGCATCCTGGCACCTGTCCGCAGCACGGAGGGCCCGTTGCGGCGGACACTGCCGCTGACGTCCGCATGCGGTACCAGCACGTATTCGTCCTGGTCGTCGTGCACAATTTCGGCGTGGAGTGCCTCCAAACCCTCCAGCTGGACATCGGATCCATCGCCGCTGCCGATGGTCGTGACATCTCCCGTGAGGGCTACCTCCCGCGGAATCTGCCCCGTCCACGTGGCGGCGTCCTGGACGAAGATCAGGCGCGGCCGTCCACCACCCCTGGCGTAATGGGTGGTGGTAATGCGGCGGACAATGTTCCGCTGGACCGTGGGGACCAATGGCAAAGGTGTGGACGGCGGCAGCAGCGGTACCCCCTTGGACCCACGCCTGCCCTGCCTGACCAGCGGGAGCAGGGAGCCGAGTTTGCCCAGCTTGATGTGGGGTGAGCGCGTCACCAGCCGTTGCGAAGCAGGGCTGTCCACCTTGCCCAGGCTGACAATGTTGCCGTCGGGGCCGGCCAGGGTGACGGTCAGCCCCTTGCGGGCGAGCATCTCAGCCAGCGGCTTGACCTCATCCAGCGACGGCAGGCCGCTGCCGGTCAACGGCCCCAGCCCCTCAAGGGACACCGTCACTTCCGTTCCCGCTGCCCTGGCCCTGCCCGATGTGACCGCACCGGATTCGTCGGTGTACGAAAAGTCCAGATCAACGTCCAGACGGTTCTCCGCCATTTTGGTCAGCCGCGGTTCGCGTCCGGCCCGGAAACTTCCCGGTCGCTGGTGGTGACCCGCAGGCTGCCATTGAGCTTCCAGGTGGCACGCGGCGCGTCGGGGCCAATATCCCGCGGAACTTCGACGGTCATGTCGATGAACTGGTAATTGATGGCTGCACCCTTGCCAGTGAGATAGGACCACATCTCCTCGGCAAGGTCTGCCCAGTCCCGGATCGTGCGGTCGCCTGCGGCTGCGTTTTCGGTGGCGCTCAAGTCAGTCATGATGATCTATCCCCTTCATTGGGTCAGGAACTATCCAATAACTACCGGTGTTGGCGCGGCTCCCGCCGGCGGATGCATGCACTCCGGGGGGAACCGTTGGAACGCTGGTGCGCCGGGCGCAGGTGCCCGGCAAGCATCACTGTATTCCGGCGCCACAGGCTGCGGAAGACGGCAGGGGCTGAACGTTCTTTCCACGAATTGGGTTCCCTGATGCACAAAGGGGCTGCTGGACTCAGACTGTAAGTATGACTACAAGAATCGTTCGTGCCACCCCCGGCCCTGGGCAGGAATCGGTGTGGGACTACCCCCGCCCGCCCCGGATCGAAGCCAGCAGCGAGCGCATCCGCATTGTCCTGGGCGGGGAGCTGATCCTCGACACCACGGATTCACTGCGGGTCCTGGAGACCAGCCACCCGCCCGTGTACTACGTCCTTGAGTCGGCATTTGCCGCCGGCGCGCTGGAGCCGTCCTCGGGCAGCAGCTTCTGCGAGTTCAAGGGCGCTGCGAAGTACCTGACCGTCTGCGGCGGCGGGAAGGAAGCGGACAGCGCCGCGTGGTCCTACCCCGAGCCGGCGCCAGGTTTTGAGGCGCTGGCCGGCAGGGTCGCCGTCTACCCGGGCCGGATGGACTACTGCGAGGTGGACGGTGAGCGGGTCACTGCACAGCCGGGCCGCTTCTACGGCGGCTGGATCACCAGCCGGGTTGTGGGCCCGTTCAAGGGGGAACCGGGAACCATGGGCTGGTAAGGCCAAGCCCATCATGCTCACAACGAATATCCAGACAACTCCCAGAGACTGGGAGCATGATGGGAGCATGAACAAGAACGGTCCAGAAGCCAGGCTGCTCGTCGTTGATGATGAACCCAACATCCGCGAGCTCCTTTCCACGTCACTGCGGTTCGCCGGCTTTGAAGTGGTCTCCGCAGCAAACGGGCGCGATGCCCTGGCCGCGGCCGACACCCACGCCCCTGACCTGGCCGTGCTTGACGTCATGCTCCCCGACATGGACGGATTTACTGTCACCCGCCGGCTCCGCGCCTCCGGGAAGCACTTTCCCGTCCTCTTCCTGACGGCAAAGGACGACACCGAGGACAAAGTCACCGGACTGACCGTGGGCGGGGACGATTACGTCACCAAGCCCTTCAGCCTGGATGAAGTGGTGGCGCGCATCCGGGCGGTGCTCCGCCGGACCCAGCCCCTGCTGGACGACGACGCCGTGATCCGCGTGGACGACCTGGAACTCGACGACGACGCCCACGAAGTACGGCGCGGCGGCACGGTCATCGAGCTCTCCCCCACGGAGTTCAAGCTGCTGCGCTACCTCATGCTCAATCCCAACCGGGTGCTGTCCAAGTCGCAGATCCTGGACCACGTCTGGGAGTACAACTTCAATGGCGATGCGTCCATTGTTGAGTCCTACATCTCCTACCTGCGGCGGAAGGTGGACATCGACCCCGACGCACCGGCCCTGATCCAGACCAAGCGCGGCGTGGGCTACGTGCTGCGGACGGCCGAAAAGCGCTGACCTTGCTCAAACGGTGGAAGTCGGCCTCGCTCAGGTCGCAGCTGGTGGCCATGATCATGGCCCTCCTGATCGTGGCCCTGACGGTGACCGGAGCCGTGACGCTGACCCTCCTCCACACCTACCTCCAGGGCCAGGTGGACGACAAACTCAACGCCGCCGTCGACTCTGCCCGGAAACAACGCTCGTTCACCCAGCTGCAGGCACCCAGCCCAATCCCCACTGACTACTCCCTGATGCTTTTCACCCCGGGTGAGCAGCCGTACACCTTCGGCGGGGACCCGGACGACCATCCGGACATCAGCAACATTTCGGTGGAACAGGCCCAGGCGCTCCAGCTGGCTCCCTTCCAGGTCCGCGGGACGGACGGCGAAAACTGGCGGGTGGTGGCGGTGACCGTCCAGAACGGACCCACCACGTCCGTGGTGGTGATCGGGCTGCCCCTGGAGAGCGTCGACGACGTCCTCAAGCATGCCACCCTGGTGGTTACCGGCGTCGGCCTGCTGACCCTGCTGCTCGCCTCGCTCATAGCCAGCTGGACCGTCTCGCGCGCCTTCCGGCCGCTGGCCAGGGTGGAGAAGACAGCCGCCGCCATTGCCGCCGGCGACCTCTCCCGGCGTGTGGAAGTCGAAAACCCTGCCACCGAGCTGGGCCGGCTGAGCAGTTCCCTGAACGCCATGCTGGCACACATCGAGACCGCCTTCGCGGCGCGGACCGCATCGGAGGCCAGGATGCGCCGCTTTGCCGCTGACGCGTCCCACGAGCTGCGCACTCCCCTGGTGACCATCCGTGGATTCTCCGAGCTGTACCGCCACGGTGCCCTGGCGACGGACGAGGACGTGGCCACGGCCATGGGCCGCATCGAAAGCGAAGCCAAGCGCATGGGTTCCATGGTCGAGGACCTGCTGCTGCTGGCCCGCCTGGATGAGCAGCGGCCGCTGCAGCAAAAGCCGGTGGACCTGCAGCTGATTGCCCATGACGCGGTGGTGGACACCCAGGCCAGCGACCGTTCCAGGGCGATTTCGCTCACGGGGCTCGACGGCGGAGCAGCGGCCCCGGCACCGGTCCTTGGTGATGAGGCCAAGCTGCGCCAAGTGGTGGGAAACCTCGTAGGCAATGCCTTGCGCTACACCCCGGAGGGCAGCCCCATCGAACTGGCCGTCGGGGTCCGCCAAACCGACGGCGGAGAACAGTCCATCATCGAAGTACGGGACCACGGGCCGGGCATTTCGGAAGAAGACGCGGCCAAGGTCTTTGAACGCTTCTACCGGGCGGACACTTCCCGGACCAGGGAGACGGGCGGCAGCGGACTGGGCCTTGCCATCGTGGCAGCCATCGTGGGATCCCACGGGGGCACGGTGCGGGTGGAAAAGACCGACGGCGGGGGCGCAACCCTGGTGGTAAGCCTTCCGCGGCGTGCCGACACACCAGGCAGTGACAGCGACGGCGGGCAGGACGCCGCTGACGACAGTGCCGCCCGGGCCGCGGGCAGCGACGGATCGGTTATCCACATATAAGCCGTGACCATGGCTCCCGCCTGGCGCTGCTGCGTAGGCTCGTCACAGCAGCCCGGACCCGCCGGGCGCGGGACCCCTTGGGGACCCGCCGCAGCGAAAGGCACAGCCATGAGCATTATTTCCGTCGACACCGAACTACTGCAGCTGAAGTCGGCCAACGTCCAGGCCACCGTGGACCGGATCAGCGCTGACGTGCAGACCATGAAGCGGGGCCTGGATGAGCTGCAGGGCTCATGGCGGGGTTCCGCGGCCACCAACTTCCAGGCACTCGTCACCGAATGGACCATCACGCAGGGCCGCGTGGAAGCGTCGCTGGCGTCCATCAATGCCGCCCTTGCCTCTGCGGCCGCCACCTACGCGCAGGCGGAGCTGGGGAACACGCAGCGGTTCAGCTGATGCGGCGTCTCACGTGAGGGCGCGGCCCCTCCGCCAGCACAGCCCCCTGCTGGTACTCCGGTTCTAGGCCTCCGGGGTTCCCTGGTGGAACCTCAGCCGCCACCGGCCGCTGTCCAGGACCCACAGCGAGCTGCGGAGCGTCGTGCCGGACCGGGCGAAGCTTCGGTACGTCAGCAGGACCGCGCTGGTGCCGATGCGGTCTGCACCCAGGATTTCAATGTCGGTCCGCTCGCCGGGGTCCTCCTCGAGGGCCATCATCATGGCGTCCCGGGTCCAGACCCTTCCCGAGCTGCCGATCTCCATGAAGTCCGGGTGCAGAAGGACCGCGGTCCGGCCAATGTCCCCCCGCACCAGCGGCCCCAGGAGTTCGCGTTCGAGTTCCTCCACCAGCGCCTCGGGCGGGATGGAGCCGGCCCGCTGCGTTGCCTCGGCCACTTCAAGGGCTTCATCGTCCAGTTCGCTGAACAGGTCCAGTTCATCGAAGGCCGGCACGGGCTCGGGGACGGATCTGCGCTGGTTGGCCCCACCTGCGGGTACACCCGTGCTGGGTGCTGCCGGGCGTGCCGCTGCCCCGCCTGCTGCACCCGGGCGCGCTGATTCCCGGGGTACTGCCGGCGTTTGGGCGGGGGCAGTACCCGGGATGTCCAGGGTGGCCGGCGGGAGGCCCACACCGGAGGGGGCCTGCGCGTGCAGGGCAGGCTCGCGGCCGTTCTGGCCGCGTGAAAGGTCGTGCTGTGCACCCGGGTGGTGTCCGCCGGGGAACCCCGGGCCGGAACGTGCGGCCACGCCCTGCTGGTAAGCCGTGGCCGCGGCCCTGGCCCGCTCGTCGGCGGCCTCATTGAGGTCGTGCCCGGCGTGGCCCTTGACCCACTCGAAGGTGTAGGTACGGCCGGCCAGTTCGCGATCGAGTTCCTTCAGCAGTTCCATGTTCAGGACAGGCTTTCCGTCAGCCTTGCGCCAGCCCTTCCGCTTCCATCCCGGCATCCACTTGGTGATGGAGTTGATGACGTACTGGCTGTCACACAAGATGCGCAGGTCCTCCCCGGGGAGGTGCGCAGTGGCGCGCAAAAGGTCAAGGACAGCCATCAGCTCCCCCTGGTTGTTGGTCCCGTGCGGCCAGCCACCGGCCCGCCAGCAATCGTCATTCACATACCAGGCCCATCCCGCCGGGCCAGGGTTTCCCAAGGCCGAACCGTCAGCCGCTGCAGTAATCGTCACCAACCCATCCTGCCAGAAGCAGCCGGCAATGGGTTGCGGCCGCCTTACTGCAGCCCATTTTGCTGGGGCTGCCGCGGCCTCGGGCTGCGCGTCCCACGCCGGCAGCCTTACGCGCGCAATTTTCGGAAAACGCTTACCGAAAAGCCTTGACGGGGATGTAGACCACGCGAAAGAATCGCACCATAACTCGAGAAAACGGTTTCTGAGGCGCAGCTTCTTCAGCTCGCAAAGCTGCCAGAGCGTGACGGAACCAACCGAAAGGAACATCAATGACGATTCCAGTCGTAAGCCGCCGGAGGTTTCAGCTTGGCGCTGCGGCCGTGGCTCTGTCCATCCTGGCCACGGGCTGCGGTGCCGCCGGCGGCTCGGGCGGTTCAGGCGACAACGGTCAGGTGACCCTGCGGTTCGCCTGGTGGGGCAACGAGTACCTGAACGGACAGACAAACAAGGTCATCGCCGCGTTCGAAGCGTCCCACCCAAACATCAAGATCAAGGCCGAGCCGGGCGAATGGTCCAGCTACTGGGACAAGCTGGCAACCAAGACCGCCGCCAACGATGCGCCCGATGTCATCCAGATGGACCAGAAGTACATTGCCGAATACGGGGGCCGCGGGGCGCTGCTGGACCTGTCCAAGCAGAAAGGCATCGACACGTCCAAGCTGGACAAGGAGGCACTCGCCTCAGGCCAGTACGATGGCGCGCAGTACGGACTGAGCACCGGCCAGAACGCCTACGTCATCATGGCCAACACCAAGGTATTCCAGGCGGCAGGCGTTCCGGTTCCCGACGACAAGACGTGGACGTGGAAGGACTTCATGGACACTGCGGCGAAGATCAGCGCCGCAGGCGACGGAAAGAGCTATGGAGCCGCGTACGGCAGCAACGAGGCCGACCTGATCATCTGGCTCCGCCAGCACGGCGAGAACCTGTACTCGGAGGACGGCAAGCTCGACTTCGAGACCGCCACGGCTGCCTCCTTCTGGGAGCGGCTCAAGGAGCAGCGCGATTCAAAGGCCAGCCCGCCGGCAAACGTAGCGACGGAAGACGCAGGAGCGAGCCTTGAGCAGAGCCTCTTCGGCACCAACCGGGTAGGCATGGCCTGGTGGTGGACCAACCAACTGGGTTCGCTGGAAGCCACCACCGGCAGCAACATCAAGATGCTGCGTGCCCCGAGCGTTGACGGCGCCTCGGCCGAAAACGGCATGTACTACAAGCCCACCATGTTCTGGTCCGCTTCCTCCCGCTCCAAGCATGCCCAGCAGGCAGCCGAATTCATCAACTACCTCACCAACAGCCCCGAAGCCGGCGCCATCCTCATGACGGACAGGGGCGTGCCCACCAACAGCGAAATCGTCGCCGGCATTACGCCCTCACTGAAGCCGGCCGACACCACGGTGGTCAACTTCCTGAAGGACATCGCTCCGGATATCAAGGATGCGCCCCCGGTTCCACCAGTGGGTGCGGGCAGCGTCCAGAACGTCATCAAGCGCTACACGGATGAAGTGTTGTATGACCGCCTCACCCCGCAGGCTGCCGCGGAGGCCTTCAAGAAGGAAGTCCAGGGGATGCTGGATTCGGCCCGGAAGTAGAGCCCCGGACGGGCGCTTCCCCAGGCACAAAAAATGCGGCCCCCTCACCAGGAGGGCGCCGCATTTTTTGTTGGCGGGAGGGGTTCCCCGGCCGGGAGGCTTAGAAGCCGCCCATGCCGCCCATACCGCCCATGTCGTCGCCGCCGGCAGGGGCAGCAGCCTTCTCCGGCTTGTCAGCAACCACTGCTTCGGTGGTCAGGAACAGGCCGGCGATGGAAGCTGCGTTCTGCAGGGCAGAGCGGGTCACCTTGACGGGGTCGTTGACGCCGGCAGCCAGCAGGTCGGTGTACTCACCGGTTGCGGCGTTGAGGCCGTGGCCGGCGGGCAGGCCGCGGACCTTGTCGACAACCACACCCGGCTCCATGCCGGCGTTGAAGGCGATCTGCTTCAGCGGCGCGTCGATGGCAACGCGGACGATGTTGGCGCCGGTTGCTTCGTCACCGGACAGCTGAAGGTTGGCGAATGCCTTGGCACCGGCCTGGATCAGGGCCACGCCGCCACCGGCGACGATGCCTTCCTCAACTGCAGCCTTGGCGTTGCGGACTGCGTCCTCGATGCGGTGCTTGCGCTCCTTGAGTTCAACCTCGGTGGCGGCACCGGCCTTGATGACTGCAACGCCGCCGGCCAGCTTGGCCAGGCGCTCCTGCAGCTTCTCGCGGTCGTAGTCGGAGTCGGAGTTCTCGATCTCGGCGCGGATCTGGGACACGCGGCCTGCGATCTGGTCGGCGTCGCCGGCACCTTCGACGATGGTGGTCTCGTCCTTGGTGACGACAACCTTGCGGGCCTGGCCCAGGAGCTCCAGGCCGGCGTTCTCCAGCTTGAGGCCAACCTCTTCGGAGATGACCTGGCCGCCGGTGAGGACGGCGATATCGGCCAGCTGGGCCTTACGGCGGTCACCGAAGCCCGGGGCCTTGACGGCGACGGACTTGAAGGTGCCGCGGATCTTGTTGACGATCAGGGTGGCCAGTGCCTCGCCCTCGATGTCCTCGGCGATGATCAGCAGCGGCTTGTTGGACTGCATGACCTTTTCCAGGACAGCAACCAGTTCCTTGACGTTGGAGATCTTGGAGTTGACGATCAGGATGTACGGGTCCTCAAGGACCGTTTCCTGGCGCTCTGCGTCGGTGACGAAGTAGGCGGAAATGTAGCCCTTGTCGAAGCGCATGCCTTCGGTGAGCTCGAGCTCCAGGCCGAAGGTGTTGGACTCCTCGACCGTGATGACGCCTTCCTTGCCCACCTTGTCCAGGGCTTCGGCGATGAGGGCACCGATCTCGTCGTCACCGGCGGAGATGGAGGCGGTGGCCGCGATCTCTTCCTTGGTTTCGATTTCCTTGGCGGAGTTCAGCAGTTCGGCGGTGACGGCGTCAACGGCCTTCTCGATGCCGCGCTTGAGGGACAGCGGGTCGGCGCCGGCGGCAACGTTGCGCAGGCCTTCCTTGACCAGTGCCTGGGCCAGGACGGTTGCCGTGGTGGTGCCGTCGCCGGCAACATCGTCAGTCTTCTTGGCAACTTCCTTGACCAGCTCTGCGCCGATCTTCTCGTAGGGATCGTCCAGCTCGATCTCCTTGGCGATGGAAACACCATCGTTGGTGATCGTGGGGGCGCCCCACTTCTTTTCGAGGACGACGTTGCGTCCACGCGGGCCGAGGGTGACCTTAACGGCGTCGGCGAGGGTGTTCAGGCCACGCTCAAGGCCGCGGCGTGCCTCTTCATCAAATGCAATGATCTTGGCCATAACGGCAGTAGTCCTTTCGGGACAGTCGTTAAGAATGAACCTTCGCTGCAGTGCCCGCGACGGACGATCCTTTAACGGCGGCCTCTGTATGCCTCCGCGCAGGGATCTCACTGAAGTGAGGTGTTTCTTTCGCTCCTCGGCCGATGCAGGGCGCCGCCGGCCGGAACCAGGCTTTGCTTTAGCAGTCGGTACGTCAGAGTGCTAACTCAATAATTAGCACTCCCCAGGTTAGAGTGCAAGCGATAAGACGCGCGGACAAGGCGCTGGCCGCAGTGGCTTCGCCCAGGGCGATCAGCCGGAGTGTCCGGCTGTTTCATGCCCGGTGGGGCTGGGGTTGTTGTCCGCCCCATAGGTGAAGACCGAGAAGGCAGCTGTGGTGATGTCCCCGTTGGTGTCGAAGGCAACCGGGCCGGATTCGCCGTCGTAGTTTATGTCCGGGCCGGCGGCGAGGCCGCCAAGGCACTCCTTGTAACTCCGGCAAGGAGCCTGCGGCGTACCCGCCCCGGGGGCAGTTCCGCCCGAGACCGCGATGAGGTTCGCGGCGATGGACCGCCCCGCGTCATCCTGCGCCCGGGCCGCAGCGAGTGCCGCCAACGTCACGGCGTCATAGGTTTCGGCAGCGTAGGAGACGTCCTTCAGGGAGGCGTCCACCGCCAGCAGTTTCCCTTGGAAGGCTGCCGTGGGGAGCTGGCCGGGGACGACGGCGCGGGCGCCTTCGAGGGCCCGCGCCGGCAGACCGGATCCGTAGCGGGCGAAGGCGCCGTCACTGAGGATGAACTTCGAACCGCTGAGGCCGGCGTCGTGGAGCTCTGCCAATGCGCCCTGCGCACCATCCCTGGCCACCAGGACGACGGCGTCCGGAGTGGCTTTCGCAACGGAGCGTGCGGCTTCGGCGGCATCCCCCGGTTTGAAGCCCACCCCGGGCAGGACCTTAAGCCCGGACTGTTGGGCAGCTTCGGTGACCGCGGCGGAGAGGTCCTTGCCGTAGGAACCCTCCTGGTAGAGCACGCTGATGCTGGCGGCCCCGGCGTCCTTTGCGAGCTTGGCCAGCACGGGCCCTTGTGCGACGTCGGCTGCGGCGGTTCGGAAATAGTAGCCTCCGCTGGCGCTCGTCGAGAGGCCGGCAGCAGTGTTGGCCGGGGAGATAAGCGGCACGTGGGCCCGGGACAGGATGTCCACGGCGGCGGTTGCATGGCTGGAGTCCGTGGGCCCGATGGCTATGTCCGCCTTGGCAGCCGCCAGATCCTTGGCCTGGGCTGCAGTGTCCTGGTCCGGGTGCACCGGCAGCAGCTCCACGGGCCGGCCTTTGTGTCCGCCGGCGGCGTTGATGTCCTGGATGGCCGCTTTGGCTGCGGCCAGCTGGGGTGCGTTGAGGAAGGCGTTGTCGCCGGTGTTGTCAAGGATCAAGCCCACCCGCAGAACGCCGTCGCCGGAGGCCTCCGCGGATTCTGTCCTGGCGTTGCCGCCGGTGCCGGCGCAGGCCGTCATGGAAAGGAGGCCTGCCAGGGAAAGGGCGAGTCCTGCCAAGGCACGCGCTGGGGAATGGTGGGGCATCGTCACTGCGCGGGCCGTACGTTTTCCGCCTGGGGGCCCTTTTCGCCCTCGCCGACCTCCAGCTGCACCCGCTGCCCCTCGGCCAGGGCCCGGTAACCCTCCCCCTGGATCGCGGACCAGTGGACAAAAACGTCGTCACCGGAGCCGTCAACGGTGATGAAGCCGTAGCCCTTTTCAGCGTTGAACCATTTCACGGTTCCCAGTGCCATGATGGACAACTCTTTCCGTTGGGGCCCGGCCTCGGGGGCGGGCCGGAGTAGATGGAGGGCTTGCGGCTACCGGTAACCCGGGCCGAGCACCACCACGAGCGGTACCTGGAATTCGGTGCTGTTCACCACAGTGGGGATGTTCAACAGTCCGGCAAGCTCCTGCGCGCTGGCCAGCTGCTGCGGGCCGGCATAGAAGATCACGGAGGACTTCTGCGGGGCGCCGGACCAGTTGCCTACCTGGCCGAGCCGCCAACCGTCAGCCTGGACCGTTCCGCCCACACGGCTGGCCAGTCCTGCGGTGCCGGCAGCGTTGTAAACCGCCACTGCCTGGGTCTTGTCGACGACGGCCTGCTGGGTGGCGGAAGCAGTGGGCTCAGGCTCGCTGCCCTGGGTTGGTACGGCCGAGGCGGACGGCGCCGGGACTGACGCCGGCGCAGACGATGCCTGGGTGGGCGAAGGGGTGGATCCGGTTCCGGCCAGCGGGGCTGATTCAACGGTTGCCGACGCCTGGCTGGCGGTGGTGTTGAAGCCGAGCTTGGGAAGGATCAGGAAGGAGACCAGTCCAATGGCCAGGGCGGCCACGCCCACCGCCAAGATGGGCCACAGCCGTACGCGGGACGGGGCCGAGGCCGTCCGGTGGACACCTTGTCGCGACGCGGTCTCCGGGACCTTGTCGAATTCATCGCGGGCGTATCTGGTCATGGTGGAAGGACATCCTTGTTGATTGCGGCTGTTGTCCCGGCCTGGGGCGTCTAAGCGTCGGATCCCAGGCGCCGGGCAGTGCGTGCACGGTGGCGCGACGTACGTAGTCTACGCAATCTCTTCACCAGCATGGGATCGTGGGCCAGGGCATCCTCGCGGTCGATCAGTGCGTTGAGGAGTTGGTAGTAATGCGTCGCGGAGAGATCGAAGAGTTCGCGGATGGCCTGTTCCTTGGCCCCCGCATACTTCCACCACTGCCGTTCCAGGGCCAGCATCTGCTGTTCGCGCTCGGTAAGCGAGGACTCGCGGAGGGTGAAATCCGCCAGGAGGGACTTCCCTGGATCCTGCTCCGGCAGGTGTTCCCGGGCCGGTTCCGCCACGGCGCACTCCTTCGCTGGTTAGGGTCAATGTCTTACCCCTATGCTACCGGCCGAATAACACGAGTGTCATTTGCGGTGCCTGCAACAATGGAACGATGTTTGAATCGGATGCGCTGTTCGAGCTGCAGCAGGACCCGGCGGAGGCCATCAGCTTTGCGGACCTGGCCCAATTCCCGCTGGCAGAGCTCATGGCTCCGGACTGGGCCGCGGCCCTCCACAGCGTGGAAGGCCAACTCCGGAAGGTGCTCGCATTTTTGGCAGGCGAAGAGGCTTCCGGGCACCAAATCCTCCCACCGCCGTCGAACGTCCTGCGCGCCTTCCGCCAGCCCCTCGCGGGCGTGAAGGTGCTCATCGTCGGGCAGGACCCCTACCCCACGCCGGGACACGCCGTCGGGCTGTCATTCTCCGTTGAGCCGCACGTCCGGCCCCTTCCCCGCAGCCTGGTGAACATCTACCGCGAGCTGGAATCTGACCTGGGCATTCCGCCGCGCGTCCACGGTGACTTGTCGGCATGGACGGAACAGGGCGTGCTGCTCCTGAACCGGGTACTCACGGTCCGGGCTGGGGCGGCGGGTTCCCACCGCGGCAAGGGCTGGGAGGAGATCACGACGGCGGCAGTCACCGCGCTGGCCAACCGCAAGGCTGCGGACGGGTCCAGGATGCCGCTGGTGGCAGTGCTGTGGGGCAAGGAGGCCGAGGGCGTTCGGCCGCTCCTGGCCGGAGCCCCCGCCGTCAGCAGCGCCCACCCCAGTCCGTTGTCTGCCTCGCGCGGGTTCTTTGGCTCCCGGCCGTTCAGCCGCGTCAACCAACTGCTCCGGGAACAGGGTGCGCTGGACGTAACCTGGGAACTGCCGCCGTCGCCCTAGCTTAGGCTTGCCTTATGAGCACTGTCCCTGCCGCCACCAGCGCCACCAAGAAGAGCCGCCCACAGGTCAACCTGAAGGTGCTGCGCAAGGAGCAGCTGTCGCCGCACATGGTCCGGATCGTGGCCGGCGGCGAGGGCTTCAGCGACTTCACCAACAACGGGTTCGTGGACCGGTACGTGAAAATCGTCTTTCCGCAGCCCGGCGTCCAGTACCCCTCTCCCCTTGATCTCTGGGCCATCCGGGAGACCATGCCGCGGGAACAGTGGCCCTTCACGCGCACCTACACGCTGCGCTGGGTTGACCCGGAGGCCCGGGAGCTCGCCATCGACTTTGTAGTCCACGGCGACGAAGGACTGGCAGGTCCTTGGGCGGCCGGGGCCCAGGCCGGTGACCCGCTCACCTTCACCGGTCCCGGCGGCGCCTACAACCCCAACCCGGACGCGGACTGGTACCTGTTTGCCGGTGACGAAGCAGCCCTGCCAGCCATCGCCGCCTGCATTGAGTCACTGCCGGCAGCGGCAACCGGCCTGGCCTTCCTGGAGGTCGGTTCCGAGGCCGACATCCAGTCCATCTCCGCCCCTGCCGGCCTGGCGATCACCTGGCTGCCGCGCAACGGCGTTCCGGCAGGGTCCAGCGATCTGCTGGTGAGGGCCGTGGCCGGGGCCGAGTGGCCGGCAGGCACTGTGGATGTCTTTGCCCACGGCGAGCGCGGGTACATGAAGGCACTGCGCGAGGTGCTCTTCAAGCAGCGGGGCCTGGAGCGCCGGCAGGTGTCCCTTTCGGGGTACTGGGCGCAGGGCCGGGTGGAGGATGTGTTCCAGGCCGAGAAGAAGCTGCCGGTCGGGCAGATTCTGTAGGCCGGATCCAGCCGCGGTGCCGCGTGGGTTAGTGGCGGCACCACCGCGGCTAGCGGCGGCGTGCCCGGCGCCGCTCGTTGCTGGCCAGGCTCCGGGTGAGCGGGCGTGCCAGGACGTCGCCCAGGACGATGCCGCCGGCTGTGCCCAGCACAATGGCACCGGCACTGAGCATGCCTCCGGCGCCGGCCAGGATCTCGGCTTCTTCAACGGTGAGCACGTACATGGAGCGGAAGATCGTGAGGCCCGGCAGCAGGATCAGTGCTGCGGGTACGGCGACCACCAGCTGCGGCGCGCCCATCCGCAGGGCCACCACCCTGGCCAGGAGGCCAATGACGACGGCGGCAATGGCCGGTGAGAACCGGTCGCCAATCCCCAGCAGACCGCAGCCGAGCAGCACCAGGTAACCGGCCACGCCAACGGCCGCCGTGGGCAGCAGCAGCTTCCACGTGGTCTGTTCCGTGACGCCGATGGCCATCACCGCCGCGGCAACGAAGACAACGAGGACCCAGAGATCGTAGGCAGGCGGGAACGTCTGCGTGACGTCGATGCGTTGCAGCCCGGTCAGCTCCCCCACCACGAAGGCAACGGCAATTCCTGCCACGATGGCGCCAAAGGTCAGCAGCGTGGACAGGAACCGTCCTGCCGCCGTCACGGGGAAGCCGTTGATGGCGTCCTGCACAGAGGACACGAGGCGCCCGGTGGGCAGGAGCAGCAGGATGCCGCCCACCACCACGATGGACGGCGATGCGGTTAGCCCGAACTGCCACAGCAGGAGGGCCAGGATGGTGACCACGGAGGAGCAACTGGCGGTGATGAAGAAGTCAGGGACCCGCCAGCGGCCCAGCTGCCTGGCCAGCAGGCTGATGCCGATGTTGGCCACAAACGCGATGATCGAGGACACCGGGCCCCCGCCCAGCACCCCCACGAACACCGCAGCGAAAACACCGAACGCGGCAGTGACCATCCAGCGCGGGTACGGCTTGGGGCTGGTGATGGCCTCGTTGAGCCTGCGGATCGCTTCGTCGCGGCCCACACCGCCGGCCACGATGTCCGTGACCAACTGGTGCACCTTGGCCAGGCCGGCGTAGTTGTTGGTCCAGGAGCGCACCACGCGCAACAGCGCGATGGGGGTCTGGTCCTTGGGCGCGTAGTTGATGCCGACGGACTGGTTGGTGATGTCCACCTCGATGTTCTTCAGCCCCAGGGCGGCCGTAACAGCGATGATGCTGGTTTCCACCTCCAGCGCCCCGGCACCGTAGCGGAACATGGTCTCTGCCAGGTGCAGCGCAAAGTCGAGGGTTTTGCGCGCGGACTGGTCTACGCCGCCCACCTGGATGGTGGGGTTGGCATACGGGCTGCCGGCCAGGCGGTCAACGATGCTCAAGGGGGCCGTAGGCGGATTCTCGCCCTGCACCAAGCGTCGGATCATTCGCCTGGCGGCGGCATCCTGGCGGAGCTGCGCAGGGGTCAGCGGTTGGGTTTTGGGCAGGCCGTCAGTACTAGGCCGGTACCCTGGCTGTTCGGGCCGGTCGTTCATGCCCGCTTCCTCCCTGTGCGCATTGGTTAGTAATGCGCGGTCGCTTGATGATGCGCTGTTTGATAGTGCGCGGTTGGTTGATGGTCAGGCTGCGCGCTTCAGCGGCAGCTTGCCCAGCACGGTGCGGGCAGCTGCAACCGCGGACCGGGCCAGCCGATTGGCGTGGAAGACGGCAGGACGCACCGGCAGGACGAAGTCACCCACCAACTGGACCACTTCCCCACCGAATCCCTTCTTGAATTCGTACCCGCCGTGGCCTTCCTCGTCCTGCCCGGAAATGCCGAAGGTGCCGTAGAAGTTGTAGCGCGGGTATCCCTTCTCCAGCGCGTGCAGCATCATGCCCCAGTAAAGGGAGGTTGCACCGTTGAAGTAGATGTAGTCCTGCACGGTGCCGCCGATGACGCACACTACCTCGTCGCCGTAGCAGACAAAGTGGATGGCGGCCACGGTGGCGGTCCCCACGGAGTCGGGGAACCGTTCGATGTCCTTCAGGCTCCGCTCGTAGCTGTCCACCAGGTCCTGGACCACCTTGAGCCGGTTGGCTTTCTTCTTGCTGCCGGTTTCCTCCACCTCGCGGCGGAGCTCCGCTGCGGTGGCCGATTCCTTGGCCAGGCGCTCTGTGATGGATTTGCGGTAGGCCGGGATGTCGATCTTGGCCATCATCAGCTTGGTGAATTCAGGCGACGTGGTGCGGAGCAGGTGCTCGTAGTAGGCACGTTCACGGTAGACGAAGCCCTTTTCGTCACCGGCGCGGCTCAGGGCGCCGTAGAAATCGTCCAGGGTTTCCAGGGTGGCCTGCTCCAGGAAGACGCCGTTCTTTTCGGCTTTCCGGATGGCTTTCCGGGTCCGGTAGCTGGTGCCCATAATCAGTTCCTCGGCGTCCTGGATGCCCACGAGGTTCTTGATGAACATCCAGTTGACGTTGACGAAGTTCATGTCCAGGCCCTGGTGCTGGAATCCGAGCCGCTCCAGGTCCGCCACCAGCGGGCGGTTGTCCTCGATCTCGGGGTGCTCGGCGCCGTCGGCGTCCCGGGCGATGTACCTGATGTTGGGCGAGATCCGCAGTTCGGCAGCTTTGCGCCCTGCCGCCTGCTTGCGGAGAAGTTCGACGACGGCACCGACCAGGGCCCGGTCTGTGTAGTCCATGAGGGGCCCCTTGGCGCATTCACAGACGGTGTAACCCAGGCGGGTGGTGGTGTAGTTCAGCTTTCCGGCGGCCACAAGCTCGCCGTCGCGCCGGACCCCGAAGAGTTCCACCTTCTGGCCGCGGGCGCGCTGGAAGCGGGCAAAGTCGATCGACTGCAGGAAGCTGTTCTGGGGATGCTTCAGGGCGAAGGCCTCGAAGTCGGCGTCGCTGAGGTTGGCGTATTCAAGCCCGGTAGCGGCGGAAACTGTATTCAAGGGGTGACCTTCTTCTCGACTCTTCGCGGCCTCAATCGGCACGCACTGTATGGAGGGTTTTTAGGCGGAGGAATCTTCAGGCGGATTTTAGTCGCGGCAGGGCGGCCCTGCGGCCGGCAGGGGCGCGCTGGCCGCAGCCCTGGTGGATGCAGCTCAGTAGAACTGCTGCCCGGTGCGCGCGGTTTCGATCCTGCGGAACACCTTTTCGCCGCCACTGACCCAGAACCGGTGCCGGAGCGGGGACAGCACGTAGTCATGGCAGCCCACAAAGTCGGTGACCGTCTTGGTGAAGCTGGTCTTGAACATCCCCATACCGTAGAGGTTGTGGGTCTTGTCCTTGATCCGTGCAGCCGGCGGCGTCCCGCAGAAGTCGTATTCGGTGCAGCCGAGCTCCTGCATCCGCTTGATCGCAGTCCACTGGACCAGGTGCGAGTCCCCGTACTGCTTGCGGTTCTGGATGGAACCACCGTCCTTGTAGGTGGCCTTGGCACCGTAGTTGATGACGAACGCGCCGACGCTGGGCTTCCCGTCCTCATAGGTGAAGAAGAAGTTGCCCTGGCCGCGGTTGCAGAACTCGTCCCAGAACCGTGCGTAGTAGTCGTAGCTGCGGAGGGGCATGGAGCCCTTGGCGTTGACGGTGTTGGCCATCAGGTCGTACAGCGCCCGGTAGGTTTCGGGTCCCTGCTCCTGCCGGACCACCTGGCAGCCCTCCCGCTCGGCACGCCGCACTGCATTCCTGGCACGGGAGGAGATGGCTTTGAACACTTCCTCCTCCGTGCCGGAGATGTCCAGCAGGGCGGTGGAGTCGTTGGACTGGATGTTGGGGGCCTTGACCAGGTTGGCTGCCTGCAGTTCCTGCTGCGCGTCCGTGGAGTCGATGATGTCCGGCTCCACCTTGATGGCGAAGACGTTCAGTTTGCTGCTGCGGACGAAGGCCGCGCACGCTTCGAGGGCGGGCCGCAGGTCAGCCGCGTCCGCCAGGTCGGGACCCTTGATGAGGTACCAAAGCCGTCCCAGGACCGGGAAGCGCTTTTCCAGCACCAGGTTGTAGCTGGGATTTCCGCCGCCTTCCATCACCAGGAAGCGGACTTTCCAGCCACTGCCATTCTTGACTGATGCGTAGGCGGCCGACTGCAGCATGTTGCCGCCGTTCGGGTTGGCCGTGACGTGCTTGTCCCAGTTCTCAATTTCCTCGGCTGTGGCAAAACGTGCGGTGAATTCTCGCAAGGGGGCCGTGTCCAATCGGGTTTGTGCGCGGTTTCGGTACTTCTGGATGCGTGCGGACATGCAGCCTCAAGTCTAAAGCCTGATGCGCTCCCGGCCTTTCCCCGGCCCGCCCGGCACTGCGCCCTGCCGCTTGCCTCCGCTGGCTTGACGGGGCTTGGGGCGTTCAACAAGGGTTGGGGTATGAGGCCGGATGGGGAAGAGACAGCCGCGCCTGCGGGTACCGGCAGGCAGCCGTACAGCGCCGGGGTGCAGGTTGCCGCGCTTGCAGGGTTCCTGGTGGCGTCCCTGGTCGTGGCGGCGCTGGGCGGGCTTGCGTCGGCGGCCAATGTCACCGGCTGGTATGCCACGGCGGACAAGGCTCCCTGGTCCCCGCCGAACGGCGTGTTCGGTCCGGTCTGGACTTTCCTGTACACGGCGATGGCGGTCGCGGCATGGCTGGTATGGCGGAAACGGACCAACCGGACCCGCCCGGCCATGTTCGTGTACGCCCTCCAACTGGTCCTCAACCTCGCCTGGACCCCAGCATTTTTTGCCCTGTACCCCACCCTCGGCACGGCAGCCCTGTGGCTGGGGCTGGTGGTCATCCTTGCCCTGATCGCCGCCGTCGCTGTGACGGTTTTGTACTTCGGTCCGATCAGCCGGACTGCCGGGCTGCTCCTGCTCCCCTACATCTCATGGCTGGTGTTCGCCGCAAGCCTGAACTGGTGGGCGGCAGCGCACAACTAGGAGGTCGCTGTCAGCATTCGACGACGTTGACGGCGAGGCCGCCCATGGCGGTTTCCTTGTATTTGGAGGACATGTCTTTGCCGGTTTCGCGCATGGTGATGATGACTTCGTCGAGGGAGACCCGGTGGGTGCCGTCGCCCCAGAGGGCCATTTTCGCGGCGTTGATCGCTTTGGCGGCGGCGATCGCGTTCCGTTCGATGCAGGGGACCTGGACCAGCCCGCCGATCGGGTCACAGGTCAGGCCCAGGTTGTGTTCCATCGCGATCTCGGCCGCGTTTTCCACCTGCGCGGGGGTGCCGCCCATGACCTCGGCCAAACCGGCCGCGGCCATCGAGGACGCGGACCCGACCTCGCCCTGGCAGCCGACCTCGGCCCCGGAGATCGAGGCCTGTTCCTTGTAGAGGACCCCGACGGCGCCGGCGGCGAGCAGGAACCGCACCACCACGCCCTCCCGGTCTTCCTTCGTGGCCTTATCCATGCCGGGGGCGAAGTGGAGCGCGTAGTACAGCACCGCGGGGATGATCCCGGCCGCCCCGTTCGTGGGCGCGGTAACCACCCGGCCGCCCGAGGCGTTCTCCTCGTTCACCGCCAACGCCACCAAGTTAACCCACTCCTGCCAATACCGTGAGTCGTGGAAGTCCCAGTCCTGGAAATCCAGGTCCTGGTTGTCCTCGCCGGGGCGTGCGCATTCCTTCTTCAGCCGGTCGTACCAGTCCGGGGCGCGGCGGCGGACCTTCAACCCGCCCGGCAGCACCCCCTCCCGCTTCAGCGAGGTCTGGACACAGTCGGCCATGACGGACCAGATGTGCAGCAAACCAGCCCGGATCTCTTCCTCGGACCGGGCGGCCTTTTCGTTGACCAGCATCACGTCCGCGATGCCCAGCCCGGTGTTCCGGCAGTGTTCCAGCAGTTCCGCGGCGGTCCGGAACGGCAACGGCAACTCCTGTTTGGACGCGTCCAGTTCCTGCTGCGCGGCGTCCTCCTCGCCCTCGCGGACGATGAACCCGCCACCGACCGAGAAGAACGTCGCCGCGTGCAGCACCTCCCCGCCAGCATCCGTCACCGTGAAGGTCATCCCGTTCGTGTGCCGCGGCAGCACCGTCAACGGCCGCAGCACCATATCCTCCACCCCGTACGGCAGCGGCACGGCACCGGCCAGGTTCAGGGTCCGGGTCTCCGCGATCGAGGCCAGCCGCTCCTCCACTTCCACGGGCAGGATCAACTCAGGATGGAACCCCTCCAACCCCAACAACACCGCGGTCATCGTCCCGTGCCCATGCCCCGTCGCCGCCAGCGAACCATACAAATCCACCCGCAAAGACGCCACGTCAGCCAGGACCCCAAGGCTTTTGAGTTCCTCCGCGAACACAGCAGCAGCCCGCATCGGCCCCACCGTATGAGACGACGACGGACCAATCCCGATCGAAAACAAATCAAAAACGCCAACAGCCATGTGCGTGGTTCCTAACTAAAACTATGATCCGGTGATGGTTGCCGGGCTGGAGCGGGCAGGACATCCTCTGCGTGCTCGGTCGCGAAGACGCCCGCTGAGCGGACGTGACGCTCCCTTAGACGCACGCTGCCGGATGCCCCACCCACTCCGAGCGGACACGGCACCAAAGCGCCCGGCTCCAGTAGGCAACGATCGGGCCGACAACGCTCGCGAGTGCCGGGGAAAGAGAAACACACACGTAGTCCGGTCCCTCCCACACTCTCTCGCCCGGAACGAATAACCCGCACGTAGTCCGCGCCCGCCCGGAAGCTGTGCGACGTCCCTTTGTCCGCCTTTTGCAACTCCCCCGGTCGCAACGTACGCACGAGGGGGCTGCGGAGCCGGACTTTTCGAAAGCCTGCGTCAAAGCGACGAAGGAGCAGCAGGCGTGAAAATGTCCGGTCCGCCGGTCCCGAAGTCGACCACGGCCACCGACGGGCCAAGGCGACCACGGAGAGGCACCTTACTTGACGCGGCGGTAGAACGGGAGGTCGACGACTTCGAAAGGCTCTGCCTTGCCGCGGAGATCAACGTCCAGGGCAGTGCCGGGTGCCGAGTGTTCGACGTCGACATAGGCCATGGCGATGGGGTACCCGAGGGTGGGCGAGGGCTGGCCAGAGGTAACTTCGCCGACGACTGCGCCATCCTTGAGGACAGGGTAGTGCGCGCGGCCGGCGCGGCGGCCCTGGCCCTTGAGGCCTACGAGGCGGCGGCCGGAGGCGCTGCCGGCGCCGGCTTCCTTTTTGGCTGCCAGCGCAGCCTTCCCCACGAAGTCGCCTTCCTTGGAGAGGGCGACGACGGCGCCCAGTCCGGCGGCGAATGGATCGCCCTGCAGCGACAGTTCGTTGCCGTACAGCGGCATGCCGGCTTCGAGGCGGAGGGAGTCGCGGGAGGCGAGCCCGGCGGGGATGAGTTCCCCTTCGTCGGCGATGGCGATCAACGCCTGCCACAGGGCGGGGGCATCGTCGTTGTCCAGGAAGATCTCGAACCCGTCCTCACCGGTGTATCCGGTGCGCGCAAGGAGGAGTTCCTTTCCTGCGCCGCTCACCAGGAAGGAAACCTCGACGGCGGCGTAGTACTTCAACTCCGTCACCAGCGAGTGCTGCGTGGCCGGGACCAGGCGCAGCAGCAGTTCCTGGGCCTTGGGCCCCTGCACCGCGATCAGGGATGTGCGGGCCGACGCATCGTCCACCACAACGTCGAAGTCGGCTGCCCGCTCGGCAAGGGCTGCAGCCACCACGACGGCATTGCCGGCATTGGGCACCACCAGGAAGACGTCGGTACCGTCCTGTGCAGCTGGACGGCGGTAGATGATGAGGTCGTCGATAATCCCGCCGTCCTCATTGCAGATCAGCGAGTACTTCGCTTTTCCCACGGCCATGGCGGAAATCTTGCCCACTAGCGCGTAGTCCAGGAAGGCGGCCGCGTCCGGGCCGGTCACCCAGACCTCACCCATGTGGGAGAGGTCGAACAGGCCCGCAGCTTTACGGACGGCGTGATGTTCGGCCAGTTCCGAGCTGTACTTGAGCGGCATCTGCCAGCCGCCGAAGTCGGTGAAGGATGCGTCCAGCTTCTTGTGTTCGTCGTACAGCGACGTGTAGTTCCCAGTCATGGTCGGCGGGCCTCAGTTCTCGAACTCGGAGAGCGGCGGGCAGGAGCAGATCAGGTTCCGGTCCCCGGCTGCGCCGTCGATGCGGCCCACCGGCGGGAAGTACTTGTCCTGCTTGTTGTGGGCTGGGAAGGCGGCCTGCTCGCGCGGGTAGGCGCGGTCCCAGTCGGAGCTGACGACGGCGGCTGCCGTGTGGGGTGCGCGGCGCAGGGGTGAATCCGCAACGGCAAAGTCGCCGTTGGCCACCTGGTCGATTTCCTTGCGGATGCTGATCATGGCCTCGATGAAGCGGTCGATCTCCGCCAGGTCCTCGGACTCGGTGGGCTCAACCATCAGCGTGCCCGCCACGGGGAAGGACAGGGTGGGGGCGTGGAAGCCGAAGTCGATCAGCCGCTTGGCAACATCCTCCGCCGTGACGCCGGTCCTGGCCGTGAGTTCGCGCAGGTCGAGGATGCACTCGTGGGCAACGAGGCCGCCTTCGCCGGTGTAGAGGACCGGGAAGTACTCGTTGAGCCGGGAGGCGACGTAGTTGGCAGCCAGCAGCGCGGACTTGGTGGCCTCGGTCAGCCCCTCCCCGCCCATCAGTTTCACGTAGGCCCAGGAAATGGGCAGCACGCCGGCCGAACCGAATCGGGAGGCGGAAATCGGCACGTCGGTGGCGCCGGAACCTGCGTTCCAGGTGGTCGCGTCACCGGGCATGAACGGTGCAAGGTGTGCCTTGGCTGCGACGGGGCCGACGCCGGGTCCGCCGCCGCCGTGCGGGATGCAGAAGGTCTTGTGCAGGTTCAAGTGGGACACATCGCCGCCGAACTTGCCCGGCTGGGCGAGCCCAACGAGCGCGTTCAGGTTGGCGCCGTCGATGTAGACCTGGCCGCCGGCGGCGTGCACGGCGTCGCAGACCTCACGGACGTCGCCGTCATAGACGCCGTGGGTGGACGGGTAGGTGATCATGATGCAGGACAGGGCGTCCTTGTTCGCTTCGATCTTGGCCGTCAGGTCGCCGTGGTCGATGGTGCCGTCAGCGGCGGTGGCCACGACGACGACCTTCATGCCGGCCAGCACGGCGGAGGCGGCGTTGGTGCCGTGCGCCGAGGCCGGGATCAGGCAGATGTTGCGCTGCTGGTCGCCGCGGGAGTGGTGGTAGCCGCGGATCGCCAGCAGACCGGCGAGTTCACCCTGCGAGCCGGCATTGGGCTGGATGGACACCTGGTCGTAGCCCGTGATGGCGGTCAGGTCCGCTTCAAGGTCGGCGATCAGTTCACGCCAGCCGGCCGTCTGGGAGTCCGGCGCGAACGGGTGGATGGAGGCGAACTCCGGCCAGGAAATGGCTTCCATCTCGGCCGTGGCGTTCAGCTTCATGGTGCATGAGCCCAGCGGAATCATGGTGCGGTCCAGGGCCAGGTCACGGTCCGAGAGCTTACGGATGTAGCGCAGCAGCTGCGTCTCAGACCGGTGGGTGTTGAACACCGGGTGCTGCAGGTAGTCGGAGGAACGCTCGACGGCGGCCTCCAGCCCGAAGCCCTCGCCGCCGCCAACGGAACTCCCGGAAACGGTGGCGCCAAAGATGTCGCCCACCTGGGCGACGATGGCCGGCGTCGTGGTTTCATCAAGGGCGATGCCCACGGTGTCGGCGTCGATGCTGCGCAGGTTAATGCCCCGGGCCTCGGCGTCGGCGATGACGGCGGCAGCGCGGCCGGGGACGCGGACCGTCAGGGTGTCGAAGAAGCTCGCGTGCAGGACCTCAACACCGGCAGCCGTAAGCGAGGCCGCCAGGGTACGGGCGTGGCTGTGCGCCGTTACGGCAATTGCCTTGAGGCCGTCCGGGCCGTGGTAGACGGCGTACATGGACGCGACGATGGCCAGCAGCGCCTGGGCTGTGCAGATGTTGGACGTGGCCTTCTCGCGGCGGATGTGCTGCTCACGGGTCTGCAGCGCCAGGCGATAGGCGGGAACACCGGCGTCGTCCTTGGAGACACCCACCAGGCGGCCGGGCAGCGAACGCTCCAGGCCCTTGCGGACGGCCATGTAGGCGGCGTGCGGGCCGCCGAAGAACAGCGGCACACCAAAACGCTGGGCGGAACCCACGGCGATGTCGGCGCCCTGCTCGCCCGGAGGAGTGATCAGGGTCAGTGCCAGCAGGTCCGCTGCCACCGTGACCAGGGCGCCGCGCTCCTTGGCGGCACTGATGACTGCGGACTGGTCCCAGACGCGTCCGGAAACGCCGGGCTGCTGCAGCACGATGCCGTTGATGTCGCCTTCGGGCAGGCCCTGGGACAGGTCGGCGACCTCCACCTCGAAGCCCAGCGCCTCGGCGCGGCCCTTCACGATGGCAATGGTCTGGGGCAGGACGTCGGCGTCCAGCACGGTCTTGCCGTCGGCGGCGGGCTTGGCCTTGTTCGCGCGGCGCATCAGGAGCACGGCCTCGGCCACGGCGGTGGCTTCATCCAGCAGCGAGGCGTTGGCGATGGGCAGGCCCACCAGGTCCTGCACCATGGTCTGGAAGTTCAGCAGGGCCTCGAGCCGGCCCTGGGAGATCTCCGGCTGGTAAGGGGTGTAAGCGGTGTACCAGGCCGGGGACTCAAGGATGTTGCGGCGGATCACCGGCGGAGTGACGGTATCGAAGTACCCCTGGCCGATCAGCTGCACGGCCGTCTTGTTCTTCCCGGCAAGCTTCCGAAGCTCCGTGAGGACCTCGACCTCGCTGAGGGCGTCCTGGAGGCGGAGGGCGGTTTCCTGGCGGATGACCTTGGGAACGGCCGTGTCAACCAGGGAATCGACCGTGTCGTAGCCCACGGCTTTGAGCATGGTGTCGACGTCGGCCTGGCGGCGGGCGCCGATATGGCGGTCTACGAAGGTGGTGGAGGCTGGGGTAACCGACACGAAGGAACTCCATTTACTCAGGCGGCGCAGGGTACGCCACAGCTATTCGGGTTCCTCCCCGCTCTGTATTGGACCTGAGAGTTTCCGCGGAGCCTGCCCGGCAGGACCCGCTTGCACCGTCGGTGAGCACGGCAGTTCTTTCGCTCCCCAAGGGAAGAAGGACAACTGCCTGCTGCTTTCCAGAGGCGCCTCGCCGCGGCGGTACAGGGGCCTGCGAGATTCCTGGGGAGGATTTGCTCCTACGGCGCCTGCCTGTACTTCCGGCAGAACTCTCCCGCCGCAGATCAAAGGCTATTCACTTGTTGGCCGTGACGGCCGGTGGCGGCCCTCACAACTCTCCATTGTCCTACGCACCCACCCCTCCCGGCAAATGGCAAATCCTACCTGCGGAGCCGCTCCAGGGCGGCGAGGAGTTCCTCCACGTCAGCGGCGGCTCCCCCCGCCGGCGCGGGGGCCACCGACAGCATTGCGTTGAAGTAGAGGCCATCACCCATATAGAGAACTGCCTTCGCCAAGCCCGGACCGACATCCGCCGCAATCTCGTCCAACCAGCGCTGCTGGATGGCCGCGAACCGGCGCCGTGTCTCCTGATGCGCCACCTCGGCAAGCCTGGTGGCGGCGACGATGGCCCTGTCCAGCGGCGTGTCCGCCCATACCGAGGAACGGATGAAGTACGCCGCCGCGCCTTCATCGGCCGAGGCCATGGCATCGGCGTCTTCCCGGGCAAGGCCCTCCAGTCGGTCCAGCAGCACGGCAATGAGCGCTTCCTTGTTGGGAAAGTGGTAGAGCAGGCCGCCCTTCGACACGCCGGCCTTCCGGGCTACGGCGTCAAGGGTGGCAGCGCGCTCCCCCACCTCGATCAACAGGGACTCGAAGGCATCAAGGACCGCGTCGCGGGCTACAGGCTTTCGGGGCATGCTTCCCATCATGCCCTTCCCCGGGCGGGAAGACGGAACCGGCAGCCATTTCAAACTATACCGTCCGGACGGTATAGTTATTTCATGACGACTTTCACCAGCCCTGCGCCCACAGGCGCGGACAAGAACGCCCCGCGGCAGCCGTGGCGTGACTGGCTGGCGCTGGCCCTGCTGATGTTTCCCGTGCTCCTGGTCGCCGTGGACAACACCGCGCTGACCTTCGCACTGCCGGCCATTGCGCGCGCCCTGGAACCCACCGGGGTGCAGCTGCTCTGGATCGTGGACGCCTATCCCCTGGTACTGGCCGGCCTGCTGGTATCCATGGGGAGCCTCGGCGACCGGATCGGGCGCCGGAGGCTCCTGGTCATGGGCAGCCTCGGCTTCGCCGCGATCTCTGCCGCCACGGCCTTTGCCCCCACACCGGAGTGGCTGATCGCCGGCCGTGCAACCCTGGGCTTCTTCGGGGCCATGCTGATGCCGTCCACGCTGTCGCTGATCCGCAACATCTTTCCCGAGCCCAACCGCCGGCGGCTTGCCGTCGCCATCTGGGCTGCGGGATTCTCCGGCGGCGCGGCCCTGGGACCCATTTTCGGCGGCTGGCTGGTGGAGCACTTTTGGTGGGGTGCGGTCTTCCTTGTAGCGGTCCCCCTCATGATTCCCCTGCTGGTGCTGGCGCCGGCACTGGTCCCGGAGTCGAAGGATCCCGCGCCGGGGAAGGTGGACATCCCGAGCATCCTGCTGTCCATGCTGGTCATGGTGCCCGTGGTGTACGGCATCAAGGCAGTTGCCACGGAAGGGCCGGGCGCAGCAGGTCTGGGGGCGATTGCCTTTGGCCTGGCGATGGGGGCGGTGTTCGTGCAGCGGCAGCGGCGCCTGGAGCACCCGCTGCTGGACATGTCCCTGTTCCGCAACAGGGTATTCAGCATGGCCATTGCCGCCAACATCCTGGCCCTGTTTTCCTTCAACGGGTTCATCCTGTTCCTTGCCCAGCACCTGCAGCTCCTCGAAGGAATGAGCCCCTCCGCGGCAGGAGTTGCCATGGTCCCCGCGCTGGCGGCCACGGTGGTGGCAGGCCTGGTGGTGGTGCCGCTGGTCCGCAAGGTCCGGCCCGGGTACGTGGTGGCTGCGGGGCTGGCGTTCAGCGCTGCAGGCTACAGCATGGTGACGTTCGGAAACCACGACGGCGGCCCGTCGCTGCTGCTGGCAGCCCTCCTGGTCCTGGCGCTGGGCGTGGGCACGGCGGAGACCATCTCCAACGACCTCATCCTGGGTGCCGCCCCGCCGGCAAAGTCAGGGGCCGCCGCGGCGATTTCCGAAACGGGCTACGAGGTGGGCTCACTGCTGGGGACAGCTGTCCTGGGATCCATCCTGACAGCCTCCTACCAGCAAAACCTTCGGCTGCCGGCAGGCCTGGAGGGCACACTGCCCGGGCCTGTCCTGCACAACGCCGGAGAAACACTGGCGGGCGCGGTGGAGGCGGCCAACCTCCTGCCCGCATCGCTCGCTGGAGCGGTCCTGGACGCTGCCGCCGCGGCGTTCGATTCCGGGGTGCACGTGACTGCGGCGATTGGGCTGGTACTGATGGCGGCGGCGGCAGTCCTCGCCGCCGTCGTGCTTCGCAAAGCGCCAAAGGCGGTCTAGTGCCGCCGGGCCGCCTGGAACGGTCCGGGCAACAGAAAGTGCCCGGGGCCGAGGAGGAATCCCCTCGGCACCGGGCGCCCCGTGAAGTGCCCGCTACTTCGAGTCGGCAGCCGTGACCTTGGCGGTTGGCTTCATGTTTTCGGCCTGCACCATCCAGGCGAACTGCTCCAGCCGGGCGATGAACTCATGCAGGAGGTCCGCCGAGGTGGGGTCCTCCTCGTCCACTTCGTCATGGACCTTGCGCATGGTGCCCACGGCCGCCTCCATGGCGGCGACGATCCGCTCGATGGCATCCTCGGTGCTGATCAGCCCTTCAGGGAACTGGGCCAGGCTGGTGGTTTCGGCAACGGTGGAGCTGCGTCCGTCCGGAAGCGCATGCAGGGCCCGCATCCGCTCGGCGGTGTCGTCGGCAAACTGGCGGGCGGCGTCCACGATCTCGTCCAGCTGGAGGTGAAGGTCGCGGAAGTTGGTGCCCACGATGTTCCAGTGCGCCTGCTTTCCCTGGACATGGAGCTCAATCAGGTCTGCAAGGACAGCCTGCAGGTTGTTGGTCAGTGTGGGTGAAGCTTTCATGCATCCTCCTCAAAGTGGTCCAATATGCCAGACGCTACCAGCCGCGGACCCCGCGGCGGCAGCACTTCCGACAATTCATCAGCGAGCTTACTAATTCCGCAAACGAGTCACAAACGAATGTGATTCATATTGCGTCTTGCATCACACGCCGGGCACCCCCATACTAAATGAACGCCATTCATATAGTGACGACCGTCTCACAGCCTTTTCAGAAAGTGGTGCCATGACAGAGACAATCCGCACCAGCACTTCCAAGTCCGGTCCGCATGTCCATGCGCCGGCCGCGGACGGCTTCAGCGACAAGGGCCTCAAGGGCGGGCAGCTCGGGCTCCTCGCCGTCGTCGTCCTGGGCATTTCGACCATTGCCCCCGCCTACACCCTCACCAGCGCGCTGGGCCCCACCGTCAACGAAGCCGGCCTCCAGCTGCCAGTCATCTTCCTGATCGGGTTCATCCCCATGATCCTGGTTTCGCTCTCCTACCGGGAACTCAACGCCGATTCCCCGGACAGCGGCACCACCTTCACCTGGGTGACCAAGGCCTTCGGGCCATGGATCGGGTGGATGGGCGGCTGGGGCCTGCTGGCGGCCAACATCATCGTGCTGTCCAACCTCGCCGGCGTCGCCGTCGACTTCTTCTACCTTTTCCTGTCCCAGCTCACCGGCTCCCCCGAGCTCGCAGACCTGGCGGACAACAAAGCCCTGAACGTGCTCACCTGCTTCGTCTTCGTGGCGCTGGCCGTCTGGGTCAGCTACCGCGGGATGCACACCACCAAGCTGGTGCAGTACAGCCTGGTGGGCTTCCAACTGCTGGTCCTGGGCCTGTTCGTGGGCTTGGCCTTTGCCAACTGGTCCACCTCTGAAACGGCCATCCCGTTCAGCTGGGACTGGTTCGACGTGACCAAGATCGAGACCTTCGGCCAGGTTGCCGCGGGCATCTCCCTGTCGATCTTCGTCTACTGGGGCTGGGACGTCTGCCTCACCGTCAACGAGGAGACGGCCAACGGTAAGAAGACCGCCGGCGTGGCAGGAACGCTGACGGCTGTCATCGTCCTTGCCATCTACCTCCTGGTCAGCATCGCCACCATGATGTTCGCAGGCGTTGGCGATACCGGCAACGGCCTGAACAACGCCGAGAACCACGAGAACATCTTCACCGCACTGGCCTCCCCCATCATGGGTCCCTTCGCCATCCTGATGTCCCTCGCCGTACTCTCCAGCTCCGCTGCATCCCTGCAGTCCACGTTCATGTCACCGTCCCGGAGCCTGCTGGCCATGGCGCACTACGGTGCGCTGCCGGAGCCCTTCAGCCGGATCAGCAGGAAGTTCGCGACGCCGGGCTTCGCCACCATCGCGGCCGGCATCATCTCCGCGGGCTTCTACGCCGTGATGCACGTGGTCAGCGAGAACGTCCTGAACGACACCATCCTGGCCCTGGGCCTGATGATCTGCTTCTACTACGGCCTCACAGCGCTTGCCTGCACCTGGTACTTCCGCCACAGCCTGTTCAACAGCGCACGCCACTTCCTGTTCCGGCTGGTGTGCCCGGTGGTGGGCGGCGTGGGCCTGTTCGTGGTGTTCTTCCAGACCGCCGTGGACAGCCTGGCCCCGGAATTCGGCAGCGGTTCGGAGGTCTTCGGCGTGGGCTTGGTGTTCATCCTGGGCATCGGCATCCTGGCCCTGGGCGGCGTCGTCATGCTGGTCATGTCCCGCACCCACCCCGGCTTCTTCCGCGGTGAAACCCTGAAGCGCGATACTCCCGCCCTCGTGGTTCCGGAGTAAGGACAGCGCAGAAAAGGTGCCGTGCCCCGTCAGGGGCGCGGCACCTTTTTGGTTTTACGACGACGGATCGGTCACCAATAGTGCGCCACGTCGATCACCACGCGGGAGCCGGAACCCGGACCGTCAAGGGTGAAGACCCGGAACGGAAGGCGGGCGCGGACGCCCAGGCCCAGGCTGGTGTACCCTTCGAAGCTTCCTGCAGAGACGACCTGGCGGAAGGTCTGGTAGCCGGAAACGTTGCTGAGTTCGTTCCTGTCCGCGGGGTTGTAGGTGGCGTTGCCGTTCTCGTCGTAGGAGGGCGCCTTGATGCTGATGTGCAGGCGCGCACCACCCCGCACCGGAATGGGAAGCCCCGAGCCCTCCTGCTCAATCCGCGGCACGTACTGAACGGTGTAGGCGACGGCAGGGCCGTTGAGGTCAACCACCAGCCGGTCGAAGCAGTAGTGCCGCCCCGTGCGGACATTGGTGACGGATGCGGTACCGGTGTCCTGCCCGGATTTCGCCAGCGAGCCCCAGGTGAGCCCGCAGTAGGGAGCCGCCGAGGCAGGTCCCTGGACTACGATTCCCAGCCCTACAGCCAGCATGAGGGCTGCGAGCCAGATGGAGAACTTTTTCATTGCTGTGCCATCCAGGATTCAAAGCCATTGGATGCTTCCAGCGTAGGAGTGTTCCTCCCCGGAGACGAGGGGTCATTTTGATAACGACGGCGGCCGCAGATCAACGGCTCCAAAAAGAAACTCAGGACAAGAAAGCACCGGCCACCCCAGGGGCGGCCGGTGCAGGAAAAACCAGGAAAAAGTCTTAGCCTTCGCAGTCGCGGCAGTACTTCAGGCCGTTCTTTTCACGTGCAACCTGTGACCGGTGGCGGACCAGGAAGCACGACGAGCAGGTGAACTCGTCGGACTGCTCGGGAACCACAATAACGGTCAGTTCCTCGTTGGACAGGTCGGCGCCGGGCAGGTCGATACCTTCAGCGGTGTCGTTTTCGTCAACATCGATAACCGCCGTCTGCGCGTTGCCGCTCCGTGACGCCTGGAGGGCCTCGAGAGAGTCAGCGGGCGACTCTTCTTCCTGCTTGCGTGGAGCATCGTAATCGGTAGCCATAGCGTGTTCACTTTCGTTGCTGCGCAGCGCCATTTCAGGCACCTCAGTGAAGCAGTTTAGGGCATTACAACGCTAGTGGCGCAATAGTGTGCTCAACCAGACATAGCGCTGGTTTCGGCCCCTGCTGCCGCATGCTCGGAGCGGGCGTGATCCGCTCCCGCGGACACCCCGCTCAGTGCCGGCAGCCAGCCCCAGCGGGTGGCGTCAGCCATAGCGCCTGTGGCCTGGGACTCGGATTCATACGTGAACGTGTCCAGCAGCCAGTCGCGGAGCCGGATAAGCAGGGTTGCCGTCATGCCTGCCAACGTACGCAGCGATTGTTGTGGCCACGTTTCGTGTAAGTCTCCCCCGGATTAAATCGGCTGCCGGAAGCTCAGGAGGGCGGAGCGGTGCTGCTGCGCAGGACGAGTTCGGGCTCCACCACCAGGGTCTGCAGCCCGTCCATACCGTCCAGTGCCTTGAGCATCATGTCCATGCACCGCCGGCCCAGTTCTTCGAAGTCCTGCCGGACCACCGTCAGCGGCGGGCTGAAATAGCCGGCTTCGGGCTGGTCGTCGAAGCCCACCACGGATATGTCCTCCGGTACCTTGATGCCCGCCTCATTCAAGGCACGCAGGACCCCCAGCGCCATCTGGTCGTTGCCCACAAACAGCGCAGTGGCACGTCGGGTGGCTGCCACTTGCCGGCCAATGGCATAACCGCTCCCGGCGCTCCAGTCCCCCTCGATCATGAGATCGGCCTCGAGACCGGCCGCGTCCAGGGTGCACCGCCAGCCGTCCGCGCGCGCCACCGCATCAATCCAGTCCTGGGGCCCGGCCACGTGTCCGATGCGGACATGGCCCTGCCCGATGAGGTGCCGCACGGCCAGTTCGGCCCCCCGGCGCTGGTCCACCTTGACCCCGCCAACAGCGTCGTTTCCTGTGGTCCCCACGGCCACCACAGGCACTCCAAGGGGCAGTTCCGCGAGGGCGGCGGGCATCTCAAGGTGCGGAACAATCACCACGATGCCTTCCACCGACTGGTCCAGGAAATGCCGGACGGCAGCCAGGATCGCATCGCGGTTGACCTCCCGCAGGGCAGCGACGCTGACGAAGTACCCGGCGTCCCGTGCGGCGCGTTCCACCCCCAGCAAAGTGTTGGCAGGCCCGTACTGCGAGAGTTCGCTGGCCAGCACCCCGATGGTCTGCGAGCGCCGGGTGACCAGGCTCCGGGCAGCGGAGTTGCGGCGGTAGCCCAGCTGGGCAATCGCCGCCTCCACCCTCTCACGGGTCCCCGCGCTCACATTCGGGTGGCAGTTGACTACCCGGGACACTGTCTGGTGCGAGACGCCGGCCAGCTCCGCCACGTCCTCAAGCCTCGGCCGCCGCACCATGCGTGGTCAGATCCCCCCGGCCAGCTTGTAGTAGGCGGCGTTCCAGTTCAGGTCTTTCTTGAACTGGCGGATGGTGGTGCCTTCGTCGATGGTGAGCAGTTCGGTCCTGGCGATTTCCGCGAAGTCCTCGAACACATCCATCCCCACCTGGGTGGAGAGGACGGTGTGGTGCGCGGCGCCGGCGGTGAGCCAGGCGGCGGCGGAGGTGGCGAAGTCCGGCTTGGGCTGCCACAGGGCACGGGCCACGGGCAGGTTGGGCAGCGGCTGGTCAAGGGGAACGACGTCGACGGCGTTGGCCACCAGGCGGAATCGGTCCCGCATGTCCGACAGGGCGACGACGACGCCCGGGGAGGCGTCAGCGTCGAACACCAGGCGAACGGGGTCTTCCTTTCCGCCGATGCCCAGCGGGTGGATTTCCAGGTGCGGTTTCTGCGCGGTCAGGGAGGGGCAGACCTCCAGCATGTGGGCGCCCAGGATCTTCTCGGAGCCCGGTTCCAGGTGGTAGGTGTAGTCCTCCATCAGGGAGGCACCGCCGGGCAGGCCGGCACCCATCACCTTGGCGGCGCGGACCAGGATGGCGGTCTTCCAGTCGCCTTCGGCGCCGAAGCCGTAACCGGCGGCCATGAGCCGCTGCACCGCCAGTCCGGGCAGCTGGCGGAGCGCACCCAGGTCCTCGAAGGACGTGGTGAATGCCGCGGACCCGTTGCCCTCCAGGAAGCTGCGCAATCCCAGTTCAATCCGGGCGCCGTACCGCAGCGATTCGTGCCGGGCCGCGCCTGCGCGGAGCTCCGGCACCACGTCATAAAGGTCCTCGTATTCCGCCACCAGGGCGTCGACGTCGGACTCTGCAGCGCCGTGCACGGCGTCGGCGAGTTCGTTCACGGACCAGGTGTTTACCGCGACGCCGAACCGCAGCTCGGCCTCCGTCTTGTCGCCCTCGGTGACGGCCACGTTGCGCATGTTGTCCCCGAAGCGCGTCAGCCGCAGGGTCCGGACGGCAGCCCAGCCGGCGGCGGCGCGCTGCCAGGAACCGACCTGGCGGGCGACCTCGGGGTTGGAGACGTGCCCGACGACCGTCTTCCGGGCAATGCCCAGGCGTGACTGGATGTAGCCGAACTCGCGGTCGCCATGCGCGGCCTGGTTCAGGTTCATGAAGTCGAAGTCGATGTCCGCCCAGGGCAGGTCGCGGTTGGCCTGCGTATGCAGGTGCAGCAGGGGCTTGCGCAGCAGGTCCAGGCCCTGGATCCACATTTTGGCGGGGCTGAAGGTGTGCATCCAGGCAGTCACGCCGATCACGGAATCGTCCGAGTTCGCTTCCAGCGCGGTGCGGCGGATGGCGTCCGAATCGGTGAGGACCGGCTTCCACACGATCCGCACCGGCACCGCGGAGGATGCGTTGAGCTGGTTGGCAATCTCCTGTGACTGGGCAGCTACCTGCTTGAGGACCTCCTCGCCGTAGAGGTGCTGGCTGCCGGTGAGGAACCAGACCTCGTAGCCGTCGAGGGAGGTGTTTGCTGCGGTGCTCATGGATTCTCCTGGAAAGTCGGTTCTTGGCCTACTGGCCGTACACGTTCTGGTAGCGGGCGTAGAGGGAGTCGATGTGGTCCTGCTTGATGGGCAGCGGTTCACCGAGTTGCCGGGAAATATGCACGGTCCGCGCAACTTCCTCGCACATGACGGCTGCCTTCACGGCGGACCGGGCATCCTTGCCGATGGTGAACGGGCCGTGGTTCTGCATCAGGACCGCGGGCGAGTTGGAGTTCTTCAGCGTCTCCACGATCCCCTGGCCGATCGAGTCATCGCCGATCAGCGCGAACGGTCCCACCGGAATCTCACCGCCGAACTCGTCACCCATCATGGTCAGCACGCACGGGATGGCTTCTCCCCTGGCGGACCAGGCGGTGGCGTAGGTGGAGTGGGTGTGCACCACCCCGCCCACGTCGGGCATGTGCCGGTACACGTAGGCATGGGCGGCCGTGTCCGAGGACGGCGACAGCGGCGGGTTGCCCCAATCCACGGTCCCGCCACCACCGACGTTGGTGCCCCGAACCGGGGTGCCGTGCAGGTCGGTCACAATCATCTGCTCCGGGGTCAGCTCCTGGTAGGAGACGCCGGAGGGCTTGATGACCATGAGGTCTGTTCCCGGTACACGGGCCGAAACGTTGCCTGCGGTCCACACCACCAGTTCATACCTGGTGAGCTCGGCGTGCAGGGCGCAGACTTCCTCCCGGATCCGGGCGATGGTTTGCAGGATCGCCGAAGTTACACCGGTACCGGCGGTCATGCGGACACCTCCACAGCGGTAGCTGACAGGTTGCCAGTCCCCGGCAGCCCAGTCCGCGCCGCCTTGCGCTGGATGGCTTTGAGCCGGTGCATGACGTCATTGCTGCCGCGGCCGAAGTAGTCGTGCAGCGTCCTGTACTCCTGGAACAGTTCGTCGTACGCGGCGACGTTCTCCGGGATGGGGGTGTACACCTCCCCGGGTTCGGCGCCCATGGCGTCGGCGGCTTCGCGGATGTCCGCATACACGCCCGCGGCCACGGCAGCGTGGATGGCCGAGCCCAGCGCAGGTCCCTGCTCCGAGCCGATGGTGGACAGCTGCAGGCCGGTGGCGTCCGCGTAGATCTGCATCAGGAGTCTGTTCTTGAGCAGGCCGCCGGCCACGATGAATTCCTTGACCGGGACACCGGCGTCGCGGAAGGCGTCCACGATGGTGCGGGTCCCGAAAGCAGTGGCTTCAAGCAGCGCCCGGTACGTGTCCTCCGGCCTGGTAGCCAGCGTCTGGCCCACCACGATCCCGGAGAGCTCATGATCCACCAGGACCGAACGGTTGCCCGAGTGCCAGTCGAGGGCGATCAGGCCGTGCTCCCCGATGGCCTGCCGCGAGGCGAGTTCGGTGAGGTACTCGTGGATGCCCAGGCCCGCATCCTTGGCAGCCTGGTGGTATTCGGGCGGGACGCCGTACTTGGTGAACCAGCCAAAGATGTCCCCCACGCCGGACTGGCCGGCCTCATAGCCCCAGAGGCCGGGCACGATCCCGCCGTCCACTGCCCCGCACATCCCGGGCACTTCGCGGAGTTCGGTGCCGTTCATGACGTGGCAGGTGGAGGTGCCCATGATGGCCACCAGCTGGCCGGAGTCCACGGCCTTGGCAGCCGGGGCCGTGACGTGCGCGTCAACGTTTCCCACGGCCACGGCGATGCCCTCCGGCAGTCCGGTCCAGGCAGCAGCCTCGGCGGTAAGGGTGCCCGCGGCATCCCCCAGCCGACCGATGGTGTGCTCCAGCTTGGAGCTGACAAAGTCCTTGAAGTCCGGGTTCAGGGCCGCCAGGAAGTCCTCGGACGGATACCGGCCATCCTGGTAGATGCCCTTGTAGCCGGCAGTGCAGGCATTGCGGACGTACCGGCTGCACAGCTGCCATACGATCCAGTCGGCCGCCTCCACCCAGTGGTCCATGGCGGCGTAGGCTTCCGGGTCCTCTTCCAGCAGCTGCAGGCCCTTGGCGAACTCCCATTCGGAGGAGATCAGTCCCCCGTAGCGTGGAAGCCAGTCCTCGCCCCGGTCGGCAGCGAGCCGGTTGATCCGGTCAGCCTGCCCCTGCGCTGCGTGGTGGCGCCAGAGCTTCACATAGGCGTGCGGCCGGTTGGCGAAGCCGGGCAGTTCGTTCAGGGGGGTGCCGTCAGCCTTGACCGGCACCATGGTGCACGCGGTGAAGTCTGTGGCGATGCCGACGACGGCGGCAGGGTCGATCCCCGCGTCCGCCACTGCGGCGGGGACCGCCTTGCGCAGGACTTCCCGGTAGTCATTGGGCACCTGAAGTGCCCATTCACCGGGAAGCCTTGCGGGACGTCCGCCGGATTCGGCGCCCGCCGTGTCTTCGGGCAGTGAATCGGTGACCACCGCGTGCGGGTACTCGTGGACGGCGCTGCCGAGTTCCCTGCCGTCGCGGACCCGCACCACCACGGCACGGCCCGAAAGGGTGCCGTAGTCCACCCCGATGACGTAGTGGTCTTGGCGGGAGTCGGAGCTGGAAGTGAACAACGTTTCTGGCATGGGTGGCCTCCGTCCGGGAGGCGGGAGGCCTCATTACCGGGTTTGTAGGGGTCGGGGTCAAGCTAGGTGCTGCAGCAAGTGTGAACGCTAACAAGAAAGAAGTCAATGGAACCGAAAAAGTTGCGAAATTTCGATGGCTTGCTCTTGTTAGCGTTCACAAAGCGGTCTATATTGAACCGACACATCAACAATGTGACCAGGACCAGGAAGCGTCGGTGCTGCCTGTCCAACAACACTTCGCGGCAATGCTGCCGCGGAAGGAGAAAATGGTGAGAATCAAAAAACTCATGGGCGCGGTGGCCCTTGTCCTCGCCCTGACGGTGGGCGCCACCGGCTGTGGCTCCCGGGGCGGAGCCGCCACCGAATCCGGCGGTGCCGCCAAGCCCGGCGATTCACTGGTCGGGATCTCGATGCCCACCCAGACCTCCGAACGGTGGATTGCCGATGGCGCCAACGTCGAGAAGTCGCTGAAGGACCTCGGCTACAAGACAGACCTTCAGTTCGCCAATGACGACATCCCCACGCAGGTGTCGCAGATCGAAAACATGCTGACCAAGGGCGCCAAGGCCCTGATCATCGCCGCGATTGACGGCACCACCCTGACCGACGTCCTGGCCAAGGCCAAGGACCAGAACGTCAAGGTCATCGCGTACGACCGCCTGATCAACGGCACCCCGAACGTGGACTACTACACCACGTTCGACAACTACACCGTGGGTGTGCAGCAGGCCACCTCACTGCTGACGGGCCTGGGCCTCCTGGACGCCAGCGGCAAGAAGGTTGACGGCAAGGGGCCGTTCAACATCGAGCTTTTCGCCGGCAGCCCCGACGATAACAACGCCAACTTCTTCTGGAGCGGCGCCATGGACACCCTGAAGCCGTACATGGACGCCGGCACCCTGAAGGTCCCCAGTGGCCAGACCAAGTTTGAGCAGGCCGCGATCCTTCGCTGGCAGGCACCGGTGGCGCAGAAGCGCATGGAGGACATCATCACCTCCGCCTACAGCTCGGGCACCAAGCTGAACGGCGTCCTCTCCCCGTACGACGGCCTGTCCATCGGCATCCTCTCCGCCCTCACCAGCACCGGCGGCTACGCCAAGGGCAGCCTGCCCGTGGTCACCGGCCAGGACGCCGAAAAGGGTTCCGTCAAGTCCATCATCGCCGGCGAGCAGTACTCCACCATCTTCAAGGACACCCGCCAGCTCGGCGCGCAGGCCGTCAAGATGGTCGATTCGGTCCTCAAGGGCCAGGAGCCGGAAACCAACGACACCAAGACCTACAACAACAAGGTCAAGGTTGTCCCGGCGTTCCTGCTGAAGTCCGTGATCATCACCAAGGACAACTACAAGAAGGAACTGATCGACTCGGGTTACTACACCGACGCCGACGTCAAGTAGTCAGCGTCAGGGGGCTGTGGCCTGGGTATCCGTCCCGGGCCACAGCCCCACCCGCAGCCTCCTGCAGCAGCAGGAAGGCAAGCTCCGAACAGTCAGTGGGAATTGACGATGAACACACCCATTCTTCAAATGCGAGGAATCACCAAGACGTTCCCCGGCGTGAAAGCGCTGCAGGACGTCACCCTCGATGTGAACCGTGGCGAGGTCCACGCCATCTGCGGGGAAAACGGAGCCGGCAAGTCAACGCTCATGAAAGTGTTGTCCGGCGTCTATCCACACAACACCTTCGAGGGGGAAATCCTCTTCGAAAACGAGCCCTGCCACTTTTCCAGCATCTCGGACAGCGAAAAGCGCGGAATCGTCATCATCCACCAGGAACTGGCCCTCAGCCCGTACCTGTCCATTGCCGAGAACATCTACCTTGGCAATGAACAAGCCACCAACGGGTGGGTGGACTGGCGCAAGACCAACCTGGAGGCAGCAAAGCTGCTGGCCCGCGTCGGCCTCGACGAAAACCCTGTCACCCCCGTGCAGCACATCAGCGTGGGCAAGCAGCAACTCGTGGAAATCGCCAAGGCGCTGTCCAAGGAAGTGAAGCTGCTCATCCTGGACGAGCCCACTGCCGCCCTTAACGACGAGGATTCCGGCCACCTGCTGGACCTGATCCTCCACCTGAAGGGCCAGGGCGTCACCAGCATCATCATCAGCCACAAGCTCAATGAGATCCGCAAGGTGGCTGATGCAGTCACCATCATCCGGGACGGCAAAACCATTGAGACGCTTCGGCTGGACGAAGGCCAGATCACGCAGGAACGGATCATCCGCGGCATGGTGGGCCGGGACCTGGAGAGCCTGTACCCGGACCGCGAGCCGCACATCGGCGAGGAAGTCCTGCGGATCGAGGACTGGTCAGTGCGCCATCCCCAGGACCACACGCGCATGGTGGTCAACAACGCCAACCTGTACGTCCGGAAGGGCGAAGTGGTAGGACTGGCCGGGCTCATGGGCGCTGGGCGCACCGAGCTTGCCATGAGCGTCTTCGGACGCACGTACGGAACCGCCACGTCAGGCAAGGTCTACAAGTACGGCGAGGAAATTAACACTGCCACGGTGTCCGACGCCATCAGGAACGGCATCGCCTATGCCACGGAAGACCGCAAGCACTACGGCCTGAACCTCATCGAGGACATCAAGCGGAACATCTCCCTGGCGGCCCTGCGCAAGCTCGCCAAACGCGGCTTCGTGGACAAGAACCAGGAAACCGTGGTGGCCAACGGCTACCGGAAGAGCATGAACATCAAGGCTCCGTCGGTGGCGGCCATTACCGGAAAGCTCTCCGGTGGCAACCAGCAGAAGGTGGTGCTGAGCAAGTGGATGTTCTCCGATCCGGACGTGCTCATCCTCGATGAACCCACACGGGGAATCGACGTTGGCGCCAAATACGAGATCTACACGATTATCGGGAAACTCGCGGCCGAAGGAAAAGCTGTCATCGTCATCTCCTCGGAACTGCCTGAACTGCTGGGCATCTGCGACCGCATCTACACGCTGGCCGCCGGCCACATCACAGGTGAAGTTCCCATTGCCGAGGCCACCCAGGAAACCCTGATGCACTACATGACCAAAGAGAAGGAATAGCGAAATGTCCGCCCTCAGAGAATCGCTCGGATTCCTCACAAGCCAACTGCGCCAGGTGGGCATCTTCGTTGCCCTGATCCTGATTGTCCTGCTGTTTCAGGGACTGACCGGCGGGATCCTGCTGGAACCACAAAACGTCACCAACCTGGTGGTCCAGAACAGCTACATCCTGATCCTGGCCATCGGCATGGTCATGGTGATCATCGCCGGGCACATCGACCTTTCCGTCGGCTCGGTGGCCGGGTTCATCGGCGCCGTGGCCGGCGTCATGATCGTGCACTGGGGCTGGCCATGGTGGGCCGCCATCCCCGCCTGCCTGCTGGTCGGCGCCCTGGTGGGCGCCTGGCAGGGCTACTGGATCGCCTACGTGGGGATTCCAGCTTTCATCGTCACACTGGCGGGCATGCTGATCTTCCGGGGCCTGACCCTCATCACCCTGAAGAACCAGCAGATCACCCCCTTCCCGGCCGAACTGCGGGCCCTCGGCGGCGGTTTCCTTCCCGACCTCACCGGCGGCACCTCCGTACTGGAGTGGCTCACGGTCATCCTGGGCGTCGGGGCCACGGCCGCGCTGTTGATCCAAGCGCTCAAGGAACGCCGGATCCGCCGGAAGTTCGACCTCGAAAGCGAGCCCCTGGTGTGGTTCGTCATCAAGACCGCCTTCACGGCGCTGCTCATGCTCATCATCACGTTCCTGCTGGCGTCCTACCGCGGCACCCCGATTGTCCTGGTGGTCCTGGCCGCCCTGGTGATCGCGTACACGGCCCTCATGAACAACAGTGTCTTCGGCCGGCACACGTACGCCATCGGCGGCAACCTGCATGCGGCTGAACTGTCCGGCATCAAAACCAAGGCCGTAACGTTCCGGCTCTTCGTAAACATGGGCGTGCTGGCCGCGTTGGCGGGCCTCGTCTTCACCGCCCGGCTCAACTCGGCGCAGCCGGCCGGTGGAACCGGCTTCGAACTGGATTCCATCGCCGCGGCCTTCATCGGCGGCGCCGCGGTCACCGGCGGTATCGGAACCGTCGCCGGAGCCATGATCGGCGGACTCATCATGGGCGTGCTCAACAACGGCATGTCCATCCTGGGCCTTGGCACCGACTACCAGCAGCTCATCAAGGGCCTGGTGCTCCTTGTCGCCGTGGGCTTCGACATCTTCAACAAGAACCGCAGCGGTGGCGGCGGCGACATTGGGAAACGCTTCAAGCTGAAGACCTCCCCTCCGCCCGCACAGGAGAAGCCGGCTCCGGCCAGCGAAGCAGTGGAAGCAGGCGTCAAGTAGGACGGATCTCCACCTGCGCTCGTGGTGGCCCCCGTTGCCCGGACCCAGTCCCGGCAACGGGGGCCTTCCCTGTTCCCGGCTCCAGCGCTTTCCGCCCCTATCAGGGTGCGGCGGCCAGGCCCGCGGCGAAGTCGGCCGGCGCGCGCCGGCGCCGGCTCAGCAGCATGAAGGGTGCCGCCAGCAACTGCACCGCGCCGCCCAATGCCAGCGATGCAGGGTAGCCATAGAGGTCGGCGGCCCGGCCGAGCACGGGTTGCACCACCACTCCCCCACTGGAGCCCATAAGCGAGGCGAAGCTAAGGACCGTGGCCCGCTGCTTCGAGGCGATCATGTCGTTGAGGTAGGCCTGGCGCACCGGGGTGCCTGCGGAGGCCACCACGGCCCACAGGGCCAGGAGCACCAGCGCCAGCCAGAAGACCTTCGTGGCCAGGAGCACCACCAGGACCACCGAACTGGCGACCGTGGAAGCGATCAGCACGGTGGTGCGGCGGCGGACCAGTTTCCGGACCAGGGGCGCCAGCCAGCCGCCGACGATGTCTGCTCCCGCCACGATGGCCGCTGCCAGGCCTGCGATGGCATAAGCCTTGGGATCGCCAAAAAGCTGCAACAGGTAGGGCTGGAGGGCATAGAAGACGTAGAACCCAACGCCTTCGGTGAACGGGGCAGCGAGCATCATGAACCGCACCGGCGGATTCCTCAGCCCGCCGTCCACGGACGCCTTCAGGACTGCGCGTGTGGCCTGCAGGGGGTGGGCCGAGCGCTCTGGTGTGAAGCCGACGTCGTGCATCAGCAGGAAAGCCACCACGAACATTGCCACCAGGACGACGACGCGCAGCAGGAACGGCACGCCCAGGTTGGTGGCCTGGGCAATGACCCCGCCAGCTACTGACCCTGCCAGCATGGCGATGCCGGAAACGATCTGGCCGCGGCCCAGGACGGTTTCCAGGCCGCCGTCGTAGCCGGAAAAGTGCAGCGCGTCCACCAGCCAGGCTTCCACTGCCCCGGAGAAGAACGTGAACCCAAGGCCAAGGAGGGCCGACACGGCGGCCCACCACCAGAACGGCGCGGACAACTGCCACAGCAGGTAGTAGAGGTAGGTGGACCCGGCCAGGGTCACCGTGCCCAGCAGGAAGGAGGTGCGGCGCCCCCAGCTGTCCGCCACCACCCCTGTGGGCACCTCAAACAGGACCATCCCGGCCGTGAAGAATGCATTCGCGGCGAACGCCTCCAGGTTGCTCAGCCCGGCATCGAGCAGGAACAACGTATTGATTCCCCAAATGAACGACGCCGCAAGGGTGTTCCCCAACGTCAGCGTCAGGTAGACGGTCTGGATCTTACGAGCTGCAGCATTCACTGGGCGGCGCCCCGCATCATTCTTCCTGTCCGGACCGGATCAGGATGGGCTGAAGTTCGGCGGTACCGGCTCGTGCCGCAGGTACTGCCGGCGGAACCGACCGGTGCCGGCGGTCAGGGCCCGCAGTTCCACGGCATACCGCAGGAGTTCCTGGTCCGGAACCTCCGCGCTGATCTCCGTGAGCCCCTCCCCCGACGAGGTGGTGCCGGTAAGGCGCCCCCGACGGCCGGACAGATCGCTCATCACGGAGCCGACGTGTTCGTCGGCAACCGTGATGGACACGGAGGACACGGGTTCCAGCAGCTGGACCTTACCCGCGGCCGCCGCCTCCCGGAGCGCAAGGGCCCCCGCCGCCTGGAACGCCGCATCGGATGAATCCACGCTGTGGGCCTTGCCGCCCGTGAGGGTCACGCGCACGTCCACCACAGGAAATCCCGCAGAGACCCCCTTCTCCATTTGCGCCCGCACCCCCTTCTCAATGGATGGGATGAACGTTCCCGGGATGACTCCACCCACCGTCTTGTCCACGAACTCGAACCCGCCGCCGCGATCCAGCGGCTCCACCTCGATGTCGCACACGGCGTACTGGCCGTGGCCGCCGGACTGTTTGACATGCCGGCCATGGCCGGCGGCGGCGGCTGCGAAGGTCTCCCGCAGCGGCGTCACCACGGCCACGGTATGCAGCTTCACGCCCTGTTCGCGCAGCCGGTCAAGGACCACTTCGGCGTGCGCCTCGCCCATGCACCACAGCACCAGCTGGTGCGTTTCGGTGTTCCGGTCCACACGGAGGGTTGGGTCTCCCGCCGCGATCCTGCCCAGGCTGCGGGCCAGGGCGTCCTCGTCGCTGCGGGAGTCGGCCTCCACCGCGACCGGCAGCAGCGGCTCCGGCATCTCCCAGGTGGCCAGCAGGAGCGGGTTTTCCCGACTGGAGATGGTGTCCCCGGTTTCGGCGCTGCCGAGTTTCGCCAACGCGCACATGTCCCCCGCCACGCAGTAGGGAACGGGCCGCAGGGTGGCTCCCAGCGGGGAGTAGATATGGGTGACGCGTTCATCGGTGTCGTGGTCCTGGTGGCCACGGTCAGCCAGACCGTGGCCACCTACATGGACGGGCGAGTCCTCGCGCAGCGTCCCTGAGAAGACCCGCACCAGGCAGATACGGCCCAGGAAGGGGTCGTTGGAGGTGCGCACCACTTCGGCGGCGAGCGGACCGGAAGGATCGCAGGCCAGGCGTCCGGCCGCTTGGCCGGACAGGTCGGCGGCGTCCGGCAGGCTGCGTTCCACCGGAGGCGGGAAGGCGCGGACCAGCAGGTCCAGCAGTTCCGCGGTGCCAAGGCCGGTGACGGCAGACGTGGGCAGCACGGGAAAGAACGAGCCGCGGGCCACGGCGGTTTCCAGGTCGGCGGCCAGCACCGCGGTGTCCATGTCCTCGCCTTCCAGGTAGCGGTCCATCAGCGACTCATCTTCGCTTTCGGCAATGATGCCCTCGATGAGCGTGCCCCTGGCAGCCCCGGCCTCCGCGCGTTCATCGGCCGCTGCCGGACGGGCTTCAGGTGCTGCCTCTTCGGCGGAGTAGTCCGTCACCTGCTGCGACAGCAGGCCCAACAGGCCGGTAATCCCGCCTCCTGACCGCACCGGGACGTACAGCGGGAGGACGCCCTCGCCGAACGCCCTCTGGCAGGCGGCAAGGGCGGCGTCGTAATTTGCGCGCGGATGGTCCACCCGGGTGATGACGACGGCGCGTGGCAGCCCCATGTGCGCGCACTCGCCCCACAGGGCGGTGGTGGTTGCGTCGATTCCGTCGACGGCGGAGACCACGAAGAGTGCGGCATCCGAAGCCCGGAGGCCCGCCCGCAGCTCACCGATGAAGTCCGGGTAGCCCGGAGTGTCCAGGAGGTTCACCTTGACGTCATCCAGCATCAGCGGCACCAGGGACAGCGTGACGGACCGCTGCTGGTGCACTGCCGCGGGGTCCGAGTCGCTGACTGTCGACCCGTCCGCGATGGAGCCTTTGCGGGTGATCATGCCGTTGGCTGCGAGCAGGGCCTCGATCAACATGGTCTTCCCTGCGCCGGAGTGTCCCACCAGCGCCACGTTCCGGATGCGGGCCGGGTCCTGCGCCGCGATGCCGCCGGCCTGGTCGGCACGCCTGGCATCAGGCCCGTTCCTGCCGCCTGCCGCCCGCGCTGACTCCTTGGTGCTCTTCACCGACATTGGAACCTCCTGGCATCATTGCCGACCGGACCGAACGTGTCCTTCGATTCGACACCTTGGACGGCGGGACGGCAAGAGCGAAGGCTATTTACTGCGGGCTTTGCGGGTGGCTGCGTCGTTGGCCTTCTGGAGTGCCTTCACCAACTCGTCCTTGTCCATCTTCGAACGGCCCTTGACATCCAATTCCTTGGCCAGCTTGTAGAGGTGATCCTTCGAAGCGTTGGCGTCCACGCCGCCGGCGGTGGGTTCCGACGAACGGATGCCCTGTTCCGCGCGCTTGTCCGACGGGCCGCGTTTTTCCTTGGGCTCCCAGTGGTCGCCCACTTTCTCGTAGCTGTGCTTCAGCGAGGCATACGCTGCACGCGCGGCCCGTTGTTCGTCCTGGTCATAGGACTCAAGGGCGGAATCGTAGGTCTTGGCGAAGGTGTCCTGGGCCTTTTGGTCAGAACGCTGCAGGGTCGAGGGGAGCTCTTCCTTGCGGGCATGGTCGTTCTTGCCGGTCTTGGGCATGTCACCCATCCTCCTTTAGTCAGCACGCTGATCATTTGGATGGATCCAGCTTAGACCCGGAGGTTGCATTGAGCCCCCTGTCGGATTCGAACCGACGACCCCCGCTTTACAAGAGCGGTGCTCTGGCCAACTGAGCTAAGGAGGCGCGCCCCTGGGGGCATGCGCCAGAAGGCGCTAGATAAGGTTAGCCCAACTCCCGCCGGGCGTAAAAACGCTGCTGCAGGTGTTGCCCGAAAGCAGGGGCCCGCCCCGGAAACGTTCCGGAACGGGCCCCTGCCAGCGCTGTTGATTCCTAGCCCTTGGCGGCGATGGCGGCCTGCAGGAAGTCGGGGAACGGCGTCTGGGCGCTGTCTCCCTTGCCCCACTGCTTGCCGTCCACGAAGACGGTGGGCGTACCGGTAACGCCGATGGCGGACGCTTCCTTCGTCGTGAACTTCACGAACGGGCGGTAGGTCTTGTCATCCACGCAGGAGTTGATGTTCACGCCCATGTCAGACGCCATCTTCTTCAGGTCGTTGTCGGACAGGCCGGCGCTGCCCTCTGCGGGCTGCTGGGCGAACAGGGCGTTGAAGTAGTCGGAGTACTTTTCCGGGGCCGTGTTGGCCACACAGGCTGCAGCGTTAGCGGCACGGGACGAGTAGTTGGTGGTGGACCGGCTGTCCAGGAATCCAAGCGCGCGGTACTCGACGGTGATCTTGCCATCGTTTCGCAGCGTGGTGAGCTGGTCGTTGTACTGCGTTTCGAAGTTCTTGCAGACCGGGCAGATGAAGTCGATGTACAGGACCACCTTGACCGGTTTTCCGGCCTCAGCCTCTGCACCGGGGGCCACCACCTGGGCGGGCGGAGTCTTCGGAGCATCACCCAGGGAACTGGCGTCAACGGTGGCCGGCTCCGTCTTGGCTACCTCATTATTGGCCAGCAGCGTCACGCCGCCGTGGGCGTTGGCGTTGGCAGGAGTGGGTCCCTGGTCCGCGATCGGGGCATTCCGCTGGATGTTGCCGGCAACCACCAGGCCCACGACCACCAGGATGGCCACCACCGCCGCCACGATGCCCCAGCCGATCAGCAGCTTGTTGCGCTTGTCCTTCTTTGCCTGGGCTTCCCGGATCAGGCGCGCTTTTTCGCGCGCCTCCGCCGTTCGCTCAGCCTTGGACTTACGTACTTCGTTTGCGGGGCTCATGAGTTCCTTGGGTCGGTCGACGTAGGGGACCACTTCGTGGCACCCCAACATTTTAGGGGAGAAAGCTGATGGCTTGCGGGTTCAACTATTCCTTCGGCTTGACCAACGGACGAATAGCCCCGATGATTCCGTCCGGCTAGGGTGGCTTAGAGGCACAAGCAACCCCAGGGGGCCGCAATGCAAACACCCGTCCAGGAAAAACCCGCCCGCACAGCAACGGCCGGCGGATCCGGTTCCAGCCACGCCGGCCATACGAAGTACGACTTCATGGTGGTCTCCAACAGACTGCCTGTGGACCGCGTGGCGCCGGGCGACGACAGCGACGACGGCTCCGGTTGGCGCCGGTCCCCCGGCGGCCTGGTGACCGCGCTGGCGCCCATGATGACCAAGACCGACGGCGCGTGGGTCGGCTGGCATGGAGCACCGGACGAAACCGTGAAGCCGTTCAGCCACGGCGGCATGGACCTGGTCCCGGTCCAGCTCAGCACCGACGACGTGGAGCTGTACTACGAAGGCTTCTCCAACGCCACCCTCTGGCCGCTGTACCACGACGTCATCGCCCCACCGGAGTTCCACCGCACCTGGTGGGACGCCTACCGCAAGGTCAACCGCAGGTTCGCCGACGCCGTCGTCCGCCACGCCGACCAGGGCGCCACTATCTGGGTCCAGGACTACCAGCTGCAGCTGGTTCCCCGGATGCTCCGCGAGGCCCGGCCAGATCTGCGCATCGGATTCTTCAACCACATCCCGTTCCCGCCGCCGGAAATCTTCGCCCAGCTCCCGTGGCGCCAGGCCATCATCGACGGCCTGCTCGGCGCCGACCTGGTGGGCTTCCAGCGCGTCAGCGATGCCGGCAACTTCATGCGCTCCGCCCGCCGCTTCCTGGGTGCCAGCGTCAAGCAGCAGCAGGTGCACGTCAAGGACCACAACGGCCAACTGACGCACATTGCCCGCGCACAGGCCTTCCCCATCTCCATCGACGTCAAGCAGATCAGCGAGCTGGCCGCCAGGCCCGACATCATCGAACGTGCCCGGCAGATCCGGCAGGACATGGGCAACCCCAAGACCATCCTGCTCGGGGTGGACCGGCTGGACTACACCAAGGGCATCCGGCACCGGCTGAAGGCCTTCGAGGAACTCCTGGCGGACGGCCGCCTCACCGTGGGCGATGCGACCCTGATCCAGGTGGCCTCCCCCAGCCGCGAGCGCGTGGAACAGTACCGTCTCCTCCGTGAGGAGGTCGAGGGCACTGTGGGCCATATCAACGGCACCTACGACACAATCGAAAACACGGCGGTCCGCTACCTGCACCACAGCTACCCGGTGGAGGAGATGGTGGCGCTGTACCTGGCGGCTGACGTCATGCTGGTCACCGCCCTGCGGGACGGGATGAACCTCGTCGCCAAGGAATACGTCACCGCCCGCAACAACAACGACGGCGCCCTGGTGCTGAGCGAATTCGCCGGCGCAGCAGACCAGCTCAAGCAGGCCCTGCTGATCAACCCGCACGATATCGCCGGCCTCAAGAACACCATCATGACCGCCGTCGAACTCAGCCCCCGCGAAGCCGCCCGGCGTATGCGGTCCATGCGCCGGCAGATCCTGGACCACGACGTTGACCACTGGTCCGCCGATTTCCTGAACGCGCTGAACGAAAAGGTGGTCCGCGATGACTCCTGACGGCCGCGGCACCAGGGCACCCCTGGCGCTCACTCCCGAACTCCGGGAAGCCCTGCGCCGGATCGCCCGGACGGAGCACCTGCTGGTGGCCATGGATTTTGACGGCACCATGGCGCCGATCGTGGACCGTGCACCGGATGCCCGGCCGCTTCCGCGTTCAGCCGCAGCGTTTGCGGGCCTCGCCGTGCTTCCACGCACGACGACGGCACTCATCTCGGGCCGCGCCCTCGCCAGCCTGCGGGAGGTTGCGTCCCCGCCGGTGGACACGCTGCTGATCGGCAGCCACGGCGCCGAAGCGTGGCTGGGCCCAGGCTCCACGGAACTTTCTTTGGAAGAGGACCAAAAAGCGCTCCTGGAAGAAGTGCGGGCCGAGTTGGCGGACATCGTGGCCCACGCTCCCGGCACCTCCCTGGAGTACAAGCCTGCCGGCGTCGTCCTGCACACCCGCCAAGCCCCGGACGACGTGGCGGAGGACGCAGTGTCAGCTGCCAAGTCGGTTCTGCAGGACCGCAGGGGCGTGTTTTTGAAAGAGGGCAAGCGCGTCCTGGAGACCTCGGTGGTTCACGCCTCCAAGGGCGAAGGCGTTGCTTTCCTGAGGCAGGCAACGGGGGCCACCGCTGTGCTGTTCGCAGGCGATGACGTCACGGACGAGGACGCCTTTGGCAGGCTCGAACCCAGCGATGTCGGGGTCAAGGTCGGCCTCGATTTCACCCAGGCCCAGTACCGGGTGGAGGCTCCTCTCCACGTGGCAGAGCTGCTGGAAGCACTGCTCCAGGAGCGGAGCATCGCCGTGGCTGAAGAAGACCCCCAGGCGGCCTCCGGTTAAGGGACGGTCAGCAAGAGTTGTGACGTTCGTAACATTTACGCTAAAAAGAGCAACCTCTGGCATACTCTTTGTGTGATGTGGCGCACAACAAGCGTGCGGCGTCACTCGATGCTCCGCGGAAGCCGCGGAGCATTTTGCAGGAACAAAACTGAATAAAAATGAACCATTCACAACGGATCGTCCGGCACGTACCTGCCGGTGAAGGGATTGATAACTGTGGCTACAGTTACTTTTGACAACGCTACGCGTCTGTACCCGGGCACCGAAAAGCCCGCCGTCGATAAGCTCAACATCGACATCGCCGATGGCGAATTCCTGGTCCTCGTTGGACCCTCCGGTTGCGGCAAGTCCACCTCCCTGCGCATGTTGGCAGGCCTCGAGGACGTCAACGCAGGCCGCATCCTGATCGGCGACCGCGATGTCACCGATGTTCCCCCGAAGGACCGCGACATCGCGATGGTTTTCCAGAACTACGCGTTGTACCCGCACATGACTGTGGCCGACAACATGGGCTTCGCCCTCAAGATCGCCGGCGTCTCCAAGGAAGAGCGCGCCGAGCGCGTCCGCGAAGCCGCAAAGCTCCTTGACCTCGAGCAGTACCTGGACCGCAAGCCGAAGGCACTCTCCGGCGGCCAGCGCCAGCGTGTTGCCATGGGCCGCGCAATCGTCCGTAACCCGCAGGTCTTCCTCATGGATGAGCCGCTGTCCAACCTTGACGCCAAGCTCCGCGTCCAGACCCGCACCCAGATCGCATCCCTGACCCGCCGCCTGGGCGTTACCACCGTTTATGTGACGCACGACCAGGTGGAGGCCATGACCATGGGCGACCGCGTCGCCGTGCTGAAGGACGGCCTGCTGCAGCAGGTTGACACCCCGCGCAACCTCTACGACCGCCCCAAGAACGTCTTCGTTGCCGGCTTCATCGGCTCCCCCGCCATGAACCTGCTGGAACTCCCCGTAGTCGACGGCGGCGTGCAGTTCGGCGGCACCGTCTACCCCGTGCCGCGGGACGTCCTCGAAGAGGCCCACGGCTCCACGGTCACCCTGGGCAGCCGTCCCGAGGACCTGGAAACCGCTCCGCACGGTGAAGGCCTGAAGGTGGAGGTCGACGTCGTCGAAGAACTCGGCGCCGACGCCTACGTCTACGGCCACACCACCCTTGATGGTAAGGACCACGACATCGTGGCCCGCGTCGATGGCCGCCGTCCTCCGATGAAGGGCGAGGTCATCTACGTCCGTCCGCAGTCGGGCCACGTGCACCTGTTCGACACCAAGACCGGCCTGCGCCTCGGCGACTAGTCCTCCCCACCGTTCCCTAGCCTGCGTGGGCCCATCCCACGCACGCAACTGACGGCGGCCCTCCTTACTGGCGGGCCGCCGTCGGCCTTTAACCCATGCCTGCATGGGATTTAGCCGCCCTGCCCCGAGTACGGAAGAATTGAGCCATGACCGAGGAATACAGCGCCCAGTGGCACGACGAACCCACCGACTACGCGCAGATCGGCAAGCTGCCCCGGTTCGTGGCAGCCAGCGCCGATGACAACAAGGCGGCCTCGGTAGCTTCATCGCTGAACATCACGGCCGCGGCGGCTGATCCCGAACTGCTGGACCTGCCATGGCATATCGCCTTGGAGGAGTGGCCGGCAGAGTACCTGGCTGCACTGCCCCGCGGCATCTCCCGGCACATCGTGCGGTTCGCGCACCTGGGCGGCTCCGTGATCGCCATCAAGGAAACCTCCGAGCACGTGGCCCGCCACGAATACCACATGCTCCGCAAACTCGCCCGTCTGGACGTCCCGTGCGTGGAGCCGGTGGCAGTGATCACGGGGCGCACTACCCCCGACGGGCGCCCACTCAACCCGGTGCTCGTGACCCGCCACCTGAAGTTCTCCATGCCCTACCGCGCGCTCTTTTCCCAGATGCTTCGCAAGGACACCCTCACCCGTCTCATCGACGCGCAGGCACTGCTCATGGTGCGGTTGCACCTCATCGGCTTCTACTGGGGCGACGTCTCGTTGTCCAACACCCTGTTCCGCCGCGATGCCGGTGCTTTCGCCGCGTACCTGGTGGACGCTGAAACCGGTGAGCTCTACCCGGACCTCTCCACCGGCCAGCGTGAATACGACCTGGAGATTGCCCGCGTGAACATCGCGGGCGAGCTGATGGACCTGCTGGACGGCGGGCTTATCGAGGAAAAGGTGGACCCGGTGGCCACCAGCGAGCTGATCATGGACAGCTACCGGCGGCTGTGGGCTGAGCTGACCGAGAAGGAATCCTTTGAGCTCGGCGAGCGTTGGCGCGTGGGCGCCCGCATCCGGCGGCTGAACGAACTCGGCTTCGACGTCGAGGAGTACGCCATCAAGACCACCCAGAACGGCTCCACCATCCAGCTGCAGCCCAAGGTGGTGGACGCGGGACACCACCAGCGGCGGCTCCTGCGGCTCACGGGCCTGGATGCGCAGGAGAACCAGGCCCGCCGCCTCCTCAATGACATGGACTCGTTCCGGGCCGACAACAACCCGGAGATGGACGAGGAATACAGCGCCCACCTTTGGGTGAGCCAGATCTTCGAGCCGATCGTGCGCTCCATCCCGAGGGACCTCTCCGGCAAGCTCGAGCACGCCGAGGTGGTGCATGAGGTCCTGGAGCACCGGTGGTACATGTCGGAGAAGCAGGAGCGCCACATTCCGCTGGCAGAGGCCGTGCAGTCCTACATCGACTCGATCCTGCGGCACCGGCGGGACGAGGCCGCCATCATGCTCAACCCGGACACCGAGCTGCTGAAGATCCTCGAGGTGGAAAACGAGGAGTCCCGCTACGGGGCCGACGAATCCGCGGACGAATACCCGGACTCGGACGACTGACTAACTGCGGATGACCGGGTCCTAGATGGCCTTTCCGGGGTTGAGGATCCCGGCGGGATCGAACAGGTCCTTGATCCTGCGCTGGAGTTCCCGGATAGGTTCCGGCTGCTCCTGGCCCAGCCACCGGAGCTTGTACTGGCCTACACCGTGCTCCCCGGTGATAGTGCCGCCCATGGCCAGGGCCGCAGTGATCGACTCGTCCAGCGCCGCCTGCAGCCGCTGCATGGCGCCCGCGTCCACGGTTGCCCCCTGCCGGTCGATCCAGAACGTGGGGTGGAGGTTGCCGTCGCCGGCGTGTGCCACCACTTTGAGGTGCACCTGCTGTTCCGCAGCCATGGCTTCAAGGGCTGCCACATAGTCCACCAGCCGGGACCGGGGAACAGCCACGTCTTCACCGACGCGGTACTCATCGTCCACCTCGGTGCCCCTGCTGTGCCTCCGGAGCTCCACCAGCCGCTCAGCCTCGGAGCTTGCCTCGGTGGTTACGGTAGCACCGCCATCGCGCAGGACTTGGCGCACCACGTCGGCCTCCGCGGCAGCTCCGAACCCGTCCGTCTGGATCAGCAGCAGGGATTTTCCACGGGTGCTGAGGTCAGAGCCGTGGATCTCATCGAGCTGGGCCAGCGTCCCGCCGTCGAGCAGCTCCATGATGGCGGGCTGGACGCGTGCCCTGCCTACGGCCAGGACTCCCGCAGCAGCCATCCGGAAGTCCGGGTAGAAGGCCGCCACGGTGTGGACTTCCCCGGGCAGGTACTTCAGCCGCACGGTGATGCCGACGACGATGCCCAGGGTTCCTTCGGACCCGACGAACAGGCTCGTGAGATCATAGCCCGCCACGCCTTTGAAGGTTTGGTGGCCGGTATGGATGAGCGACCCGTCAGAAAGGACGACATCCAGCGCCAGGACGGAGTCCCTTGTGACGCCGTACTTGGCGCAACGCAGGCCACCTGCGTTGGTGGCCACATTGCCGCCAATGGTGGAGCTGCGGAAACTGGCCGGATCCGGAGCATACATGAGGCCGTGCCCTGCGGCCGCCTCGTTGAGGACGGCGTTGACTACGCCGGGCTCGACGACGGCTGTTTCGTCGTCGGGGTTCAGCGCAAGGATACGGTCCATCCGCTCCAACGACAGGATGATGCAGTTATTCGTGGCGTGGGCGCCGCCGGACACCCCGGTACCGGCGCCGCGGGGCACGATGGGCACCCCGCTGCCGGCGCACACCTTCACCGCAGCTTGGACATCGGCCACCGATTCCGGGAACACCACGGCCAGGGGAAGCTGGAAGTCAATGACCGGCGCCTGGTCGATCGCATACCGGCGGAGCGACACCTCGCTCACATCCAGCTGCCCCGGAGCCAGGACCGCTTCCAGTTCGTCAACGATGCTTCCCACAAAGCCTCCATCCGTCGTCGGACATATCTTCCCAGTCTAGGACGCGGTTTTGGCATGACTCCGAACTACCCTGTACCGCAACCGCTTCCAGTTCCTTTCCGTGAATGGTGGAGAAGACGGTCACGCGTTGCAAGGAAACAAAGATGGAAGCGTTTTCATTAAATCACCGCACGTGGTTATGCTGACTTCCATGTCAGTCGAAACTGTGAGCCACGACACTTCCACCTCCGCTGGCCCACTCACCCTCATCCACGCCGCCGATCCGGCTCCGGGCTGGTGGCGCTCCGCCGTGATCTACCAGGTCTACCCTCGGTCGTTTCGGGACCTGAACGGCGACGGCGTGGGCGACCTGGCCGGTATTACTGAGGAACTGCCGCATCTTGCGGACCTGGGCGTCGACGCCGTCTGGCTGTCCCCCTTCTTCCGTTCCCCACAGCGCGATGCCGGTTACGACGTCAGTGACTACTGCGACGTGGACCCCATCTTTGGCACGCTCGGCGATTTCGACGTCATGATGGCTGAATCGCACCGGCTGGGCCTGCGGGTGATCGTGGATCTGGTGCCAAACCACTGTTCGGACCAGCATCCTGCATTCCAAGCGGCCCTTGCAGCACCGGCCGAAAGCCCGGAGCGGGACATGTTCATCTTCCGGGACGGAACCGGGCCGGACGGACAGGAACCGCCGAATAACTGGCAGTCACACTTTGGCGGGCCCGCCTGGACGCGAGTGCTGGGGCCCGACGGCCAACCCGGTCAGTGGTACCTGCACCTCTTTGATTCCTCCCAGCCGGACTTCAACTGGGACAACCCCGGCGTCCATGCGGAGTTCGAGCGGGTGCTCCGCTTCTGGCTGGACCGCGGCGTCTCTGGTTTCCGGGTGGACGTGGCCCACGCCCTGGTCAAAGCGCCGGGCCTCCCGGAATGGGGGGGACGCGCTGACGGCGGCAGCAGCGATGGGTACCCCGGCCACGAGGCACCGATGTTCGGGCAGCCCGGCGTCCACGACATTTACCGGAAGTGGCGGCTGGTCCTGGACGAATACGGGCCGGACCGGATTCTCTGCGCCGAGGCAAGTGTCGACCTGCAGCGGCTGGCACACTGGGTTCGGCCCGACGAGATGCACCAGGCGTTCAACTTCCCTTATCTCCACGCGGGCCTGGACGTGTACCGGCTGCGTTCTGTCATCACCGACTCGCTGACGGTCCTGGACGGTGTTGGTGCCCCGAGCACCTGGGTGCTTTCCAACCACGATGTTGTCCGCCATGCCACCCGTTTTGGCTACAACGGCCAGGGTCCACGGGACGGGGACGGCATTGGTTCCGCAGACCCCCAGCCGGACGAAGCACTGGGCCGTCGCCGCGCTGCCGCCGCCTCACTGTTCATGCTTGGGCTGCCGGGTGCCGCATACCTGTACCAGGGGGAAGAGCTGGGCTTGCCGGACGGCATCGACATCCCGGGCCACCTCCGCCAGGATCCGACATTCGGCCGGACCGCCGGACAGCGGCTTGGGCGCGACGGCTGCCGGGTGCCCTTGCCATGGCGCGCTGGTGACCGGCACCTCGGCTTTGGTTCGGGTGAAGATCCGTGGCTGCCCATTCCAGCCTCCTTCGGGTCACTGGCGCGGGATCTGCAGGCAAAATCACCGTCGTCCCACCTCTCCCTGTACCGTGATGCCCTGGAGCACCGCCGGCAGCTGGACCTGGGCAGGGGCTCATTGTCCTGGGCGGAAGACTGGTGCACGGGGTCCTCCCTGGGCTACCTGAACGGCACTACGCTGGTCCTCATGAACCTGAACCATGAGCCGCTGCAGATGCCGGCAGGCCACGTGCTGATCCGCAGCCTCCCCACGGAGACCGCCCATGCCCTTGCCTCCGGCGAGACCGCATGGATACAGCTTGGACCGGACTTCACCATCGCAGATTGACCATGGCAGGTATCAAAGAGGTTGCCAGCCGGGCTGGCCTGTCAGTGGCAACAGTCTCGAGGGCACTGAGCGGCAAGACGAACGTCTCGGCAAAGAGCCGCCGGCTTGCACAGGAGGCGGCCCGGGAACTCAGCTTCGTCCCTTCCTACCACGCGTCCAGCCTGGCGTCCGGGCGCAACCACAATATCGGGCTGGTGGTGCCCAACGTGCAGCGCTGGTACTTCTCCTCCGTGCTGGAAGGCGTTTCGGAGACCCTGCTGGACGCGGGCTACGACTTGACCCTGTACAACGTGGGCGAGCAGCCCGAGCGACGCAGCAGCATCCTGAACGACTTCCTGCTCAGAAAACGCCTGGACGCCGTCATTGCCGTGGCGCTGGTACTCAGCGAGGACGAGATCCAACAGCTGCTGGCAGTGCACCGCCCCATCGTGGGCATCGGCGGTGCGCTGCGGGGAGCGTCAACGATCAGGATTGACGACGAGGGGCTGGCTGCCCTCGCCACCCGCCATCTGATTGGGCTGGGCCACAGCAGGATCGCCCACATTACTGGATACGGGGAGTTGAACCGCGACTTCAAGCTCCCGCAGCTGCGCCAGAAGGGTTTCGCCTCCGCCATGGCTGCAGCCGGGCTGACGATAAGGCCCGAGTGGAACGCGACCGCCGACTTCACCATCCAGGGTGCGTATGCGGCGGGCCGCCGGCTGCTGGGCACCAGCTCCGAACGCCCTACCGCAGTTTTCGCTGCCTCAGACGAGATGGCCGTGGGCATCATGCTTGCCGCCCGCGACTTTGGACTGCAGGTTCCGCAGGACCTCTCCGTCGTCGGGATCGACGGGCACGAACTCGCCGAAACTTTTGGACTCACCACCGTCAACCAGGATCCGCGGGGGCAGGGCCGATTGGCGGCCGCGACTGCCTTGGCTTTGCTCGAAAAGCCGGGCGGGGACTCCGACGGCGGCACGGCAGCGGCCGCAGCACAGGACCAGGAGTTCCCCACGGAGTTCGTTATCCGGACCAGTACAGCTGTCCCGCCAGAGGCTGCCAGACAGCGCGCTTAGGCAGGAAGTTCAGGCTGCGCTGCCCATGAACCGGGCAAACCTCTCGAGGATGAGCGGCCAAGCTTCCTCATATTTCCGCCGCGCTGCTGCGGGGTCCTCAGCGCCCTCCCAGCCCTCGTGGAAGACGCGGACCTCCGTACCCGTTTCCACCGCGCGGAACACTACCAGGAGCTCGGTGGACCAAAGGGCTGTGGTGCCGGGGTGCCAGGTGGCATGGAATGACAGGGGCGGCTGCCAGTCATCAAGGGTTCCCCAGATGGTGGTGCGGCCGTCGTCAGCTGTCTCGAGAATCAGGTTTTCTTCGAACTCCACGTAAGAAGCGGCGCCATACACCCCGTGCTGTTCCAAGGGCCACCACAGGTGGGCGTGGTCGGTAAAGCCGGCGAAGGCGCGGGCGACTGGCCCTGGAACAACCACTGTGTTCACCACAGGTTCCAGGGGGTCAACTGCTGGCCGTCCTGCTTCTTCGAAAGGATCCTGGGCGTGGCTGAAGATGCTGCTCATGAGGGACCATCCTACCCGCGACGCCCCCATCAGCTCCTGCCGTTCTCCCCGGCGCCGGCTCACATCTGGCAGGTTTTCCCCCGACGCCCGCTCACGTTTGGCAGGGTTTCGCTGAAGGCCCGCTCTCAAGGCATCGTTACCAGGTGAGCGGGGGTCGATGGTTTACCCGCCAGAAGTGAGCGGGGGTTGATCGTTTACCGGCTCTTCGCGGTTCGTGGGGAAATGGATCCCTGGAATGAGCGTCATGCCGCCGTCCTGACGGCACTTCTCAAGAGAATAACCGATTTGTAGTTGGCGGCGTTGCGGTACCCGCGGGCGGT